>JAYVUE010000288.1:0-5753 GCA_043788195.1 Chitinophagaceae bacterium | reverse complement strand
CTCAAAAGTTTTTCTGCCAAATAATATATCATCCAAAAAAGGAAAGTATAAAAGAGAATTGGGCATTTTACTTATTTCTATAACAGTCTTTACTAAAGGGCCGGTATTGCGATGGATCAATTTTCCGATAGCTGTACCCGGAGCCTGGGATGCAGAATAAATGGCGGTAGGGTTTCTCCGGCAACACAATTCAACCAGGCTATCGGCAAATGATTCATTTATATAAGGCTCAATATTTTGCAGGATCTTTTCAGGAAAAAGTGTTGAAAATTTCAGGAAAACAACTTTTTTACTTGCAGCAAATCCAACATTGTCTTTAAATATTTCAGCAATGATCTTCCCTGTCTCATAAGGCAATAATTCAATTTCAGCAGCCATACTGGTACTATCAATATTGGCATTCATTACCTTTTCAAAACTGCTAACCAGTAATGATGCAAATACTGGATTAAATTGTTTTGACTTCCACCCCATCCTGAAAGCTTTTACAAGACTTGCCAGGTAATCCAGGTAATGCACTTTTTCTTTTTGATTGAAAATTTTATTGTTTAGTTCAATTGAATCTTCCAGGTTTTTTATCTTTTTAAACATAACATCAGTTACAATAGCATTGATCTCTGCATTTGCCGAAACTTTGATCAATCCATCAAGCTTACCATCAGCCTTGTCAAGTTGTTTTTGTTCTTCCTGTATGCGTTCATGAAAAAGCTGTCGTTGAATGGGTATGATCACAGTGTCTGCATGTGCAAAAGCAAGTAGTGATGAAGCCGATAAAAAAAAGAAGAAGAATAATTTTTTAACCATAGTGTCTGTTCAACTACAAAGATGCTAAAAATACATGGCTTTTCATTATTGGTTGAAAGCCCGGTTGTTCCTCAGCATGACAAACTGAGACAGTTCTGGAAGTGTAGCCGGATGAGTTTTATTCGCATCCAAGGGCCAGGATCGGGGTTCAGCAATAAAGTGCACCACTTAACAATTTGATAATACTGCAAACAGCTTTAATCATTGATGGTAAAGACTATTTTTGCAAAGTATGAGTGTAACAAATGCTGTTAAAAAAATATTAATTGCAGATGACGAACCGGATATCCTGGAAATTATCCAATACAACCTTAAGGCCGAAGGCTATGAAGTGGTTACCGCTAAAAATGGAAATGAAGCAATTGACCTGGCAAAAAAAATTCAACCCGATCTCATCATCCTTGACATTATGATGCCCGGAAAAAATGGAATTGAAGTTTGTAATATTCTTCGTTTACAACCAGCTTTTAATGATACCCTCATCATTTTTTTATCCGCATTAAGTGATGAAGGCACTGAAATAAAGGGTTTGGAAACAGGGGCTGATGATTATCTAAACAAACCTGTAAGCCCTAAAGTTTTGGTGAGTAAAGTAAATGCATTGTTCAGGCGGCTGAATAAAGAAGATACCGGCATTTTACAAATTGGCGATCTGGTAATTGATCGAGAAAAATATATGATCAATTACAAAGGTGATGATATCATTTTTGCCCGTAAAGAGTTTGAACTGCTTGCATTACTGGCAAGCAGGCCGGGAAAAGTTTTCCTGCGCAATGAAATTTTAAACCAGGTATGGGGAACCGAAGTAATTGTGGGCGACCGCACCATTGATGTTCATATCCGTAAGATCCGCCAGAAATTAAATATGGATTGTATAACTACTGTAAAAGGAGTTGGGTATAAGTTTGAGATGTGAGAGAAACTATTAGCTGTTAGCCATTAGCTTTTAGCATCAGCTTTTTCATTAAATTGCATTCAAAATAAGGATAGCAGCTAATAGCTAACAGCTACCTCCCCATGCTTTCAAAAAAAAACATTTCACCACAACAATTATCTGCACTAACTGCACTAGGCTTATCATTGCCTACAGCGATTGGTATTTATATTATTAAACCCGTTTGGTGGATCGCTTTGTTATCCTTCTTCCTGATTTTTATGGGCAGTTACGGATTAATAGTTTATACACTCCAAACATTCATTTACCGGAAAATAAAACTCATCTATAAATTTATTTATCAAACCAAGGCCAGTAAAAGAGAAGAATTTTATTATAAAAATATCTTACCACAAAAAAGTATTGATGAAGTAAAAGATGATGTAGAAAGCTGGGCCGAACAGCGCAAGGCAGAAATTGAAATGCTGCAGCAAAATGAGGCCTATCGCAAAGAGTTTTTACAAAACCTGAGTCATGAACTGAAGACACCCATATTTGCCATACAGAGTTATGTAGATACATTGCTCAACGGTGCTTTGGAAAATGCAGATGTAAATAAAAAATTTTTACAAAGCACTTCCCGTAATATCGACAGGCTGGTGAACCTGGTAGATGACCTTGATGAAATAACAAGATTGGAAATTGGCGGACAGTTATTGTTGAATCACAGTTTTATCATACAGGACCTGCTAAAAGAAGTATATGAATCTTTGGCCATTAAAGTAGATGAAAAGGAAATTAAATGTATAATAAAGAAAGGATGTGAACAGCCTTTATCAGTTTATGCGGATAAAGAAAAGATACGGCAGGTGTTGATCAACTTTATTGATAATGCTATTAAATACGGCAAACAAAACGGTACCATCGAATCCAGTTTTTATAAAGTAGATGGAGCAAGGGTATTGATAGAGATCAGTGATGATGGTGCAGGTATTTCAGAAGATCACCTGCACAGGATATTTGAACGTTTTTACCGCACCGATCTTGCCCGCAGCCGAAAAGTTGGCGGCAGCGGACTGGGCCTTTCAATTTGCAAACATATCATTGAAGCACATGGGCAAACCATTCATGTGCGCAGCAAGATCGATGTGGGGAGTACATTTGGGTTTACACTGCAGAGTAAGAAGGATTAATAAGCAATGGGCAAAAGTGTAAAGACTCATTGGTTGATGGCTAACTCCCCGGATGACCAATTTCTCCCCGACCCGAATACTTTTATCCACCGTGGTACTAAAACACCTGCTATAATACCACTACCGGTTCCAATCAACGCCCCCACTAATACATCCATTAAAAAATGTTGCGCCAGATAGATCCTGGAATAACCTACCAGTGCTGCAGAAAATAAGACAGGCAATTGCCATTTCTTATTTTTTAAAAACAGGATCAGTACAGTGGCAATTGCAAATGCCGTAGCGGTATGGCCAGAGGGGAAACTGGAATTATTGGATAGAGATACACCATCCATAAAAAACAAATACTGGCCATGTTCAAAAAATAATTTTGGACGGGGAGAATCCACCAGGTTTTTGATGACCTGAACTACCAGTCCGGAAAAAAGAAATGCATACAACATAGCCAGCCCTGCCTGCTTTCTTCTAAAATAAAAAATAAAAATAGCTACAAGGCAGATTGCAAAAATGCCATCACCCATAAAAGTATAATTGATAAAAAAAACATTCAGCCAGAAAGGGTGAATACTGTTCAAAGAAATAAAGGTGGCTGATTTTCCCTGGAACAATAACATTAAAATACCTGTAATAAATAACAGCGCCAGGCATAAAAAATATCCACGGTTATTTCGCCAGACAGCTATTATAATTTTCATGATCTTAACTTAAGTTTTTTACATAACTGTGTGCAAGCTATCTCCGGGGGTTTATCATACTATTAAGTGGCTGTTAAGCTTATATTATTAAAAAGAGGTCTGAAAAGATTCAGCCCTCACCCCAGGGAAACTATTGTAAATACTAACCGGAATATTAAGACCGGCAAAACCGGATAAGATGTTGTAAAGAAAACCATCAAAAATAAACGAATGATGAAGGGATAGTTAAAAAATGGTAACCTGCTGTTATTGAACCATTGATTGTTTTAATGATTAGGACATGGTTTCTGATTCCACTATTGCTGGTTTCAGCAAATACCAGCAAAGCGCCATTAACAGGCTTGGATATTTTGTATCGTGTAATGACCTGGACTTTTTTACAATTGCAGCAACGTCATTATGGGCAGAAGTAAGGCTGCATTTCACCAGGGGAGTATTGGTGTTCTCATCAAATATGACAAGCCCGGGTTCTTCATTTTCACTGAATGAGTATGCGTATCTTTTATTGTCTAATTCTATGACGCCTTTATTGGCTTCCCGTGTTTCACCATGTAATTCTCCCATTGGTATTCCATATTCATTTTTTATTACCGTGCGGTTTTGAAGGAATCCTTTTTTCTCAATAAAAAACAAACGTTTATCAGCAGCACATTCAATGCGTGATATCTTTGTACGGGTACTGATCGTAAGGCTTACTAATTTTTTATCATCATTCCACAGTTCATAATAACTGCCCGAAGAACTGTTGTTTACATTTACCCATTTCATAAAAAGGAGTTTTGTGTTATTTAATGAGAAAGTGAAAATAAGTTTTAAATTTTTTATTTTTTAGTTGTGGAAAAGGATGTGATTTAAATGTGCATAGTAACAATTTGGTAACATTAATTTAACCTGGCAAAATAAAAAATGCCACCAATAAGAATAAAGGTGGCAATAGCATGAAAGCCTTTCGACTACGCTCAGGATTTTGCTATTTGCTTAAGAAACTTTTTAAAATGATTGCTGTATGTCTTTAAACTCTGGTGTAATTTTGGGCAACATTGTTACCTCATCATTAAAGTAAGATTAATGAAAAGTTATTAAAAAGCACCTGCTGTTTGCAGATGCCTTTAAGGGATTATTAATATGCCTAGTTAAATCTTGTCCATGTTTTCCACCAGCTGTCGCCAACTGCACAGGCACCTTTATAACTAACTGCAGTAATTCCGGTTGCTAATTTGGGATTTGAAAAATTAGCTCCCGATGCTGCAACGGAACCTGCTAAAGGATTAAAATCAGGTGATGAATAATTGAACGGAGCAATAAGACCCGCATCTGTATTATTGGTAAGCAAACTATTGCCATACGCCGGAGTATTGAACCAGGCAGTAATGGTTGCCGTTGTGTTTGGTGTGATAGGAATATTGGGATTGCTTCCAAGACTGTATAAAACCGGGATAGGACATCCCCCAATGATCGTATTTTGTACAAACAATCCACCCGGTATATTATTATCTGTAGGCACCCCCTTTGTTGCATCAATGAATAACCCTGTGGGGTATCCTAAAATAACAGAATTAAAAATTGACATACTCGAATTTCTTCTTATTTGTGCACCACACAGGAATAAACTATTGCCTGTATTGGCTAAAGTGGCCCTTGGTCCCATCACTGTCATGTTCGAAAATACAGCAGCAGTTTGTGGTAATAATGAACTTCCTGCTGCATCATTATCACTTTCAAAAGCTTCACTTTTTGAAATGTCTGCAACAGCTGAATCCCTAAGTGAAATACCAAACTGAACTTTGCCGCTAAAACCATTATCCGTATCAAAGTCATCATCCAAAGTTCGGAATGAAATTAGGTGTGTACAGTTTACAGTACCTCCAAACCACTCAAATGAATCGTCATTGGCATAAGACACCTGTACATAATCTACAATTGTTTTATTACCTACACCACCAAAGGTTAATCCATTGATCTCTTTATCTGGTAAAAATGCATACCCCGCATACTCTATACGAACATATCTTAAAATACCGCTATTGTCAGCCGGGTTTTGAGCCTGTGTAGCCGGTGTACCGTATAAACCTAAACCATCACTGTTATTGATACCACCTTCTATTTCGCCGATACCCTGTACACCATTAAATGAAGAGTTTGTTGGTGCATTACCCAACAAAACCACACCTGCCCAGTCACCACGCT
>JAYVUE010000287.1:0-4529 GCA_043788195.1 Chitinophagaceae bacterium | reverse complement strand
GAAAAATCATGCCAATCTATAAAACGGAATGTTTCAGTTTCACCTTTTTCATTGTACATCTTAAGCTGGTCTTCATCAAAATCAAATGGACTTGATCTTAATGGGGCTTCTATTTCTTCCAGCGCCTTTACATAATAATAAATGGAAATGATCTGGTGCAGCGGATTGAAAGCACTTTGCTGGTAAAAATCTGTTGTGTAAATGTGTTCTTCCACGGCAACACTTAAATTCATCTCCTCCATGAATTCCCTTTTGAGGCAATCCCTTGTACCTTCTCCTTTTTCCAATCCTCCACCGGGGAATTTGGTGATATATGCACCACGGATCAATTCATCACTTACCAAAATTTTATTTGATTCATTTATTAATATGCCGTATACTCTTATATTCAGCATCTTTATTTTATTTTTTTACCCCTTTTCCAGTAATTCCAAACTACAAAAGCAAGAATAACGAAAGATAAAATTACAGGAAACCAAAAAGCTAAATGGTTATCCTTGTAGGGAATGGGTACATTCATACCATATATACTGGCAATTAATACCGGCACACTTAAAAAGATCGTTAAGGTAGTAAGCCTTTTCAATACTTCATTTTGATTATTGCTGATGATACTGGCAAAGGCATCTAATGTGCTGTTGAGGATATTGGTATAGGTATTTGCCATTTCAAGGGCCTGTGAAGTTTCAACGATCAGGTCTTCTAAAAAATCTACTTCATCATCATTTAATGCTAAAATGTTAGTTCGTTTTATCTTCATCATTAATAGCTCATTACTTCTTAAGGCAGTAATAAAATAAACAAAACTTTTTTGGATACGCATTAGTTGAAGCAATTCTTCATTTCTGTTTGAATCATAGAGTTTCTGCTCCAGGCTGTTTCGCCGCTGGTTGATCTCTTTAAGGTAATCCAGAAAATTACTTGTAATTTTTTCAAATACTTTAAGCACCATCATATTCATCTTGTCAGGATTCCTGTTTTGAAATGAATTCAGGAATTTTTTTATTGCTTCATTTTCAAATGAATTCACAGTTACGATCTGCTGATTTGTTAGTATGATACAAATAGGTATCGTAATATAAAATGCATCATTGAGGTTAAAAGAATTATTTTCTGTAGGCGTTTTAATAACGATGAGTTTAACCTGGTCTTCTATTTCATAACGGCTGCGTTCGTCAATATCAAGCGAATCCTTTAAAAAGTCGATAGGGATATTCATCGATTCGCTCAATTCAGTAAATTCTTCCTGTTTCAAAGGGGGTAAAACATTAACCCAAACCGCATTCTCGGGTTTATCTATGGCAATGGTTTGGTGGTCGGTATTTTTAAAATAATGGATCATTGCAATGATTGGGTTCTTTTATTGATACTACTTAAATGATGTTCTGTATGAAAAATGGTAAAGTAACAAAGTTCTCTTAAAGTGATCTTCCCAAGTAATGGATGCCCGACCAGGTAATTGTCGAGGTCTTCTTCTGTTCTTTTATTTTTTAAAGCTGCAATAAATTTTGATGTTACTTTATTCCACCTGGCTAGTAATATTTCTTTTCTCAATTTCATTTCGCCAGGCCTAGGGGCATAACGAACCGGCACATAACGGGCACTTGCCTTACCACCATCTGCCAGTTTTTTATTGTATTTAGCTAACACTTCATCAAAACTGCGTGAAGCACGATTGGGTTTTCCGCCCACCCATCTTACCAATAACCTAGGTAGCTTATAAGCGAGGGTAGTGGTACCGGTTGACAAAACGAGGTGTTGAATATTATCGGCAACCGACCATTTACCATCGGGCCATTCGAAAAATATTTTTTCATCAATGCCATTACAAGCTTGAGCAAACTGCTTGAATATTTTTTCTGCTGCAATTAAAATTTCTTCTTTTATCATGTTAAATTTCTATTTCACCTTTAAATACAAGATCTGCAGAACCGCAAAGCCAGATATTTTCAAAATGTTTTTCATCTATTTTATTAAATTCTACACTTAAATGTCCACCGGGTGTTTTTACTTCTACCCGGTTAAACCCATTATCATTATGAGCACTCATCAATGCTGATGCAGTAACACCGGTACCACAACTTAAGGTCTCATCTTCAACCCCACGTTCATATGTTCTTACATAAATAGTGTCATCATCCAGTGTTTCTACAAAATTTACATTTACACCTTCCTCAGCAAAAGCCTTACTGAAACGTATTTCATGACCTGTTTCTACTACATCAATTTGTTCAATAGCTGTAGCAAATTTTACCAAATGCGGTGACCCGGTATTTAACAGAAAATAGTTGGAAATACTCTCCACTTCATTCACATCCTTCATTTTTAGCCGCACAATGCCATCCATATCTACCTCTGCAACATGTGCACCATCAATGGCAGTAAAATGATATTCATTTTTTATGATCCCGTGCTCAAAAGCAAATTTAGCCAGGCACCTGCCACCATTACCACACATGCTGCTTTCATTTCCATCTGCATTGTAATAGATCATTTTAAAATCAAACCCTTCTTTTTTACATAATAATATGAGGCCATCGCCGCCAATTCCAAAATGCCTGTTACATAAATGCTTTATTTGTTTTACGGAAAGGATACTATATCGATGATCCCTGTTATCCAAAATAATAAAATCATTACCTGTTCCCTGGTATTTTTGAAATTGTATTTTCATGATTGACTTAAGTTGGTATTAATTTAAAATGAAATTAGCTTAGGTTTATTCATTAACGGGTAATTTATTCAATGCTTTAGACCTGGTAAAGTAAACAATTGTTAATTAATTATCCGTCATTTCGTTTGCGATAATTGCTAATGAGGTTGTAATTAAATTTTCAACACACAAATTACCATTTGCTGAAAACTCTTTACTGATTCTGTTGGCAACAACGGCACTCAAACTTAAGCAATGATGTCCTAAAGCTTTCCCCAACCCATAAATAGCAGAGGTTTCCATTTCAAAGTTACTTATGCGATGATTTCCAAAATGAAAGCCTGATAGGCTATCAATAAGTTGTGGATAGGAGAGTCCTAACCTTAGTACCCTGCCTTGTGGCCCATAAAAACCCGGACATGTAACCGTTATACCCTGGTGGTAATTAGCCGTAAAATATTTCAGGAGTGAAACACTGGCCATGGTAATATATGGCGATACATTACCCGAACTTAATTGTGTATGGGTATTAAACGACTGTATGATCTGTTTTTCTTCTTCATTATTTTGCATCCTGTAAAAATGCATAAGATTATCAAGCCCCAGGCCATGTGTGCTGGCCACAAAACTATCAACCGGTATATCTTTTTGCAACGATCCACATGTACCCAGCCGAATGATATTTAAGCTGGTAAGTTTTTCTTTAATTGTTCTTGTTGCAAAATCAATATTTACCAGGGCATCGAGTTCATTCAATACGATATCAATATTATCAGGTCCGATACCGGTACTTACACAGGTCAATCTTTTTTTACCAATATAACCTGTATGTGTTACAAATTCGCGGTGATTGTTTTTGTATTCAATTTTATCAAATTGTTTACTTACTTCTTTTACCCGGTCGGGATCGCCAACAGTAATAATAGTTTCAGCAATTTCTTCGGGCCGGCAATTAACATGGTACACAGCGCCACGGTCATTGATAATAAGTTCTGATTCGGCTATACGACTCATAAAAAGTTTTGATAAAATTACCCTATTTTTGCACTTGTAAAAAATGAAATGCAGTTCTTATACATTTATCATTCAACATTCATTATTTTACATTTCTTAATAGTCCTGTATCCGCCAGCTGGCGGATAGGCAAAGCTGAAAGGTTTTGTTGGGACAAAAATAAAATGGTCCTGTAGCCGAGTGGCTAGGCAAAGCTCTGCAAAAGCTTCTACACCGGTTCGAATCCGGTCGGGACCTCAGTAAAACCGCCTGTTAGTGTTAACCGGCGGTTTTTTTAACTGACAGTTATGTTTATTAAGTTTTTGCATTGGGCCGGAGTTGCCGCCTGTATTCTATTGATTGTTTCCTGTTTTTTACCCTGGGTATATTATGCAGATCTTAACCAGAATTTTACCGGTTTTTATAGTTTTAAAAATGAATATGGGCGACCCGGAAAGTTGTTGGTTGTGGTAGGTATAATTACTTTGTTACTTATTATTTTACCAAAACTTTGGGCAAAAAGAGTAAACTTGTTTTTTACTGCATTATGTGTTGGCTACTCAATTAAAACTTATATACTTTTTACCTCTTGTTATAATAATTATTGCCCGCAAAAACTTGCCGGTATTTACCTGATGCTTTTATCATCTTTCATTATGCTTACTGCTGCTATTTTTCCCGAACTTAGGGTTGGTGTAAAAACTAAGTAATAAATATCAAAATATATTCCGGGATAAGGGGCTAAAGCCTTTGCCTTGGTTCGTGGCACACGAAACAATGTTCGTTTAATCCCCATCAAATACGCTATATAAGTCATTTAAAAATCCAAATTCATCAATACCTGTTTCATAAAATCTTGCTGATGAATAATAATATTCCAAAT
>JAYVUE010000286.1:0-3216 GCA_043788195.1 Chitinophagaceae bacterium | reverse complement strand
GAGCATTTTGATTTTTTAATTGATGCCTATTCTAATATTTTGAAATCGCCGGGAATTGTCAAAACCATCAAAAAGATACGGAATGATATGAAAAATTTCCTGAAATAATATATGGGCCATTTAGATAATAAACGGATTATTTTATAGGGATTAGTCAGAGTGGGATTTTAAGCCTTCCACTGTATTTCAAAGAATATCTATTTATTTGGCAAATCTCTTACTCCTTATTATCTTCGTTTACCTTTTTTAAGGATAAACCCTATTTAATAACAACCAAAAATTTCTATTTTATGGCTGTAAAAATGAGACTGCAAAGGCATGGCTCAAAAAAAAGACCCTTCTACTTTATCGTAGTAGCAGACGGCAGAAGCCCTCGTGATGGTAAATTCATTCAAAAATTAGGTACGTACAATCCATTGACAATACCGGCCACTATCCAGGTCGATCGTCAGAAAGCATTGGACTGGCTGCAAAAAGGTGCTCAACCCACTGATACTGTACGCCGCATCCTTTCTTTCAAAGGAGTGTTGTACCTGAAACATTTACTACGTGGTGTAAGCCTCGGTTTATTTGATGAAGCAGGTGCAATGGAAAAATTCACTAAATGGAGCAGTGAGCATGACGCTCAGGTTACCAGGAGACAAAGTGTTCATAAAAAAGCACGTACAGATCGCCGTGATCAACCCATCGTTCGTAAGGTTGCAGTAAAAACTGAAGAAGCACCGGTTGTAACTGTTGTTACAGCAGAAGAAACTCCGGCTGCAGAAGAGACCAAAACAGAAGAATAAGTTACCTCTGTTCGTTAATTCATTGAAGTCCCGTTATTTTTAACGGGACTTTTTTTTTGAAGGGATACTTGATTATAGATACTGGATACTGGATGCAGTCTGCTAGTTCAAAAGCTTTTCAATAATTGAGATCTATCCACTATCCAGCATCCAGAATCCAGTATCTTGCACTCCAATGATTGAATATTTTAAAATAGGAAAATTAGCAGCCAGTACCGGCCTAAAAGGTGAGTTGGTTTTACAACATAATCTTGGTAAAAAAACTTCTCTTAAAGGCTTAGAAGCCATTTTTATTGAAGAGATAAAGGACAGCTTTATTCCTTACTTTATTCAATTTACCAGGATCAGAAGTAATGATGAAACTATTATTAAGTTAGAAGGTATAGATATAGTAGAACTTGCTCGTAAACTAACACCAAAAGAAGTTTGGTTAGCAGCAGATGATTTTAAAAAATTTGCGGCCAAATCATCACCAATCGCATTACTCGGTTTTAATATAATCAATGAAGGCAATGATCTTGGGGAGATATTGGAAGTTATTGAACAACCTCACCAGGTTTTGTGCAGCCTGCTTATTAATGGAAAAGAAACGCTGATACCGATTCATGAAGAAAGTCTGGAAAAAGTAGATTTAAAAAACCGCAAAGTTTTTGTGACATTGCCGGATGGATTGCTGGATATTTATCGTTGAATTTCTCATAAAGTTGTTGGCGAAACAAATATTCAACTATCAATTTTCAATTATCAATGAATCAGCATTCTGCTGAAAATAAGCTTAATGTTAAACTTGAATATTGAGCTTTGAACATTACAATTGAATATTTCCTAAAAACTAACTCTTCGGAATAAAAATGAATTAAATTTATGATGCCTTCAAATGGATGAAAGGTTTATGGAAAAAGAACCCCAACGAATCATTGCCCATTTTGACCTGGATTCATTTTTTGTTTCGGTAGAAATTTTAAATGATCCATCTCTTAAAGACAAACCCGTGATAGTGGGTGGCAGGGAACGTGGTGTTGTGGCGGCTTGTAGCTATGCTGCCCGTAAATATGGTATTCACTCAGGTATGCCTTCCAAAAAAGCTTTTCAGTTATGCCCGCATTTAATTGTGGCTAACAGTTCAAGGGGGGAGTATAGCAAATTTTCCCGATGGGTTACACAGATCATAGCCTCCAAAGCCCCTCTTTTTGAAAAAGCTTCAATTGATGAATTTTATATTGACCTCACCGGTATAGAAAAATTTTTCAATCTACTGCAATGGACGATCGACCTCAGGCAACAGATCATTGATGAAACCCAATTGCCTATTTCATTTGGTTTGGCCGGAAATAAAATGTTAGCAAAAATGGCCACTAATGAGGCTAAACCTAATGGTTACCTGCAGATTCCCTTCGGGAAAGAAAAAGAGTTTCTGGCGCCCTTACCCGTTAGTAAAATACCGGGAGTTGGAGAGCATACCAATACCATTTTAAAGTCTATGGGTATCAATACAATTAAAAATGTAAGTGAAAGAACGTCCGAAGAACTTGAAGAATGGTTGGGGAAATGGGGTGTTGATCTTTGGTTTAAAAGCCAGGGTATCCATGCCGGAGAAGTGGCACAATACCACGAAGCAAAATCAGTTTCATCTGAAAATACTTTTGAGGAGAATAAAACAAACATACCTTTTTTAATGAGCGAACTGGTAAGGCTAACCGAAAAAATTGCTTATGAGTTGAGGCAGGACGAAAAAGTAGCTGGTTGCGTTTCAGTAAAAATAAGGTATCATGATTTTGAAACCACTTCACGCCAAACAACTGTGCCATATACCTGTGCTGATGATGAGATAATTCCGGTAGTTAAAGAACTGTTTAATAAATTGTATAAGAATGGATTGCCTGTACGATTGCTGGGAGTGCGTTTAAGCGAATTAACCAATGATGCAATTCAAACTAATTTGTTTGATGATGTAGAACGAAAAACTGACCTCTACAAAGCCATTGATAATGTAAAAGCCCGGTTTGGAAAAACTTCAATCACAAGAGCCTCGTCAAATAAAAAATAAGAAAGTATATTTGAATAATACAATTTGTAAATACCTTTGCGGATTACTAAAAATGTATCAGGATGCTAACTCAATCAAGATGATTTAAGCATTAGCGCAAGAAACATGGACAGTATAACTTTGATTTTAATTTTTTATTATTTCTTAAAAAAATAAAACATTATGAGTTTACGATTAGGAGACATTGCCCCCAACTTTAAAGCAATGACAACAGAGGGCGAGATAGATTTTTATGAATACCTGGGAAATGGTTGGGGCGTTTTATTTTCACATCCGGCTGATTTTACACCCGTTTGCACAACAGAGTTAGGTAAAACGGCGCTTTTAAAAATGGAATTTGAAATAAGAAATGTAAAAGTACTGGCAGTAAGTATAGACCCG
>JAYVUE010000285.1:0-11056 GCA_043788195.1 Chitinophagaceae bacterium | reverse complement strand
CAAGATATAAAAAAATCAGGTGCTGAAATTTACGAAGTGCCGCTGAAAGTACATTTGATGCAGAATGGAAAAATAGAGACTTATCATATGATTGGTAATGGGGATTTTGGCAATAACCAAAAAGCATTGTATATTGTAAATTGAAAGGTCATTTCAAAACCACAGTCCATCAAAAAAGATAATGTTGTTTCAATGGAATCGTACGATGCCGCATCGGGTGGTAAAATGTTTGGCGAGAAAGGGAAATACGGTGTTACAATAATAAAAACCAGGAGTTAACTGTTACCAGGTGTTATAGCGGCTCTAAGCCGGCTGGCACCTTTTAATAAACGATCTCTTCATCCTTCAGCTTTATAAGCAACTCTTTTCTTTCACCCGCTTCTACCCTGCCGATGACCTGCGCCGCAATATTAAATTTATTTGCTTCCGCAATCATTATCTCTGCATTTGCAACGTCACAATAGATCTCCATCCGGCAACCCATATTAAACACTTCATACATTTCTTTATTGTTACTGCCACTGTTTTGCTTAATAATTTTAAAAATTTCAGGTGCTTCAAATAAATTATCTTTTACCACTTTAAAATTTTCAGGCAAATATTTCATACACTTCGTCTGCCCGCCACCGCTACAGTGAATCACTCCGTGTATCTTTTCAAAATGATTGGTCAAAAGTTTTTTCATTACCGGAGCAAAAGTCCTGGTAGGACTTAGTATAAGTTTCCCAATAGTGGTTTGTTGCCCTTTGTCGGTAGTCACAACATCAGTTAATCTGTGCTTACCGATATACACCACATCATCTGGCAGGTTATTATCAAAACTCTCCTTAAAATTTTCTGCATAAAATTTACTCAGCACATCATGCCTTGCGCTGGTGAGGCCATTGCTGCCAATGCCGCTATTGTATTGCGTTTCATAAGTTGCCTGTCCGTAACCGGCAAGCCCTACGATCACATCACCGGCTTTTATTTTTTCATTACTGATTATTTTTTCTTTTGGCCAGCGACAGGTCATAGTGCCGTTAACCGCAATGGTACGCACTACATCTCCTACATCCGCCGTTTCGCCACCAAGGAAATGGATATTTACGCCAAAAGTTTTAAGTGTATCAAATAATTCCTGTGAACCGTTGATGATCTGTTCCAGCACATCGCCCGGTATCCTATTCTTATTTCTGTCGATCGTTGAATTAAAAACAATATTATCATATATTCCAACACAAAGAAGGTCATCGAGGTTCATTACAATGGCATCCTGAGCTATTCCTTTCCAAACCGAAATATCGCCGGTTTCTTTCCAGTATAAATAAGCCAGGATACTTTTAGTACCGGCGCCATCGGCATGCATAATATTGGCAAAATCATTATCTCCTCCCAAAAAATCAGGATAAATTTTACAAAATGCATGAGGAAACAGGCCCTGGTCAAGGTTTTTAACAGCAGCATGTACTTCTTCTTTCTGGGCAGATACTCCTCTTTTGGAATAGAGAGACATTGGTTACTTAAAAATTAAGGTGAATGTGTAGTCAAGACACAAATATAGATAATATACAAAAAGAGTGGGAATATACCTATTTAGCTATTCCTCAAAATAAAGAAAGGCTAAAAAAATATCCCTTTTTTTAGATAAACACAATACTACAAATTCCATTTCTACTGGTTTTGTTAAGAATCCTCATAAGCCTTATTCAGAACATCTAAAAGATGTTCCTTCATGTATTCAATAGAATGCACAATAATAGTTGGTACATAGAACACATTATCTTTCATGATTCCCTTGTCTTTGATAGTGCCGGTTATTTTATAGAAATTGGCAATAGTTCCTGAGCAGTATAATCCATATAGGTCGGTTAGTGTTGGTTTAGCTCCGTATTTATAAATATTCATTACTAATTCTGACTCTGCCTCTACTGTATTACCATTGGTATCCGATGTAAATAGAGAAGTTTTAACCGTGAAGATTATCGCTAATTCTTGATGTGGGATAAGGCTTATATTATAAGCCGTCATAAAATCTACGTCCCCCGTAAGATTATTTCCTTTTATTTCAACTTTTGGGTCATTAAAGTAGCTTCCTATAAACTCAAGCTGTTGTGTGGTATCTGACATAATATGGGTTTTAAGACTTTCAAATCTAATAAGAATTTTATATCTTGCTATTAAACATATTTAGCGTTTAGCTTTTCTGGTTGTCGAAAACTACGGAAGTTATTAGTCCCACGCTTTTGTATTCTCACCAGCCATTTAGGGGCAAATGGCACAAGCCAATAGGCATGAAAAGTATCATTATAGCGGCTATAACCTTTGTTATTATAGCCTCCAGTTGTAGCACTGCTCGAAACGCTTATATAGGGATGAGTGAAACAGAGTTTAGAAAAAAGGTAAGGGCGGCAATGATAGAATCCTCTCGTACAAGAACAGTTTACGTCCGTCAAACACAATCGCCAGCCATGTATTATTATTTTGAAAATGGGATTTTAGTGGAAATAAATACAGGCACACGCAATCCAGACATCATAATTGAAAATAGAAGAAATTAATAAATTGCAATAACTGACTACACAATCACCAAAATTAATAATTAAGAATTAGAAGTCGCAAATTACAATCAATTACCCAATCCCCGTTTTAAAAATATCCGTTAGATTTGCAGCAATTATACTATGCAAGTACATTATTCAATTGATCAGTTACCCTTTTTCAAAAATGCAGTGATTACCATTGGAACTTTTGATGGTGTACACCTTGGCCACAGGCAAATTATTGATAGCTTAAAAGAAGAAGCGATAAAAGCCGGCGGCGAGTCGGTCATCATTACTTTTCACCCCCACCCCCGAAAAATTGTTTCTTCGGTGATCACCGGCGTAAGGCTTATCAATACCCTTACAGAACGGATCGGTTTATTAAATAAAACGGGTATTGATCATTTGATAGTGGTTCCCTTCACCGATTTTTTTGCCAACCAGACGGGCGGGGAATATATCCGTGATTTTTTAGTGGAAAAATTTAAACCACATACTATCATCATCGGCTACGATCACCGTTTTGGAAAAGAACGCAGCGGCGACTACAGGCTGATGGAGGAAAAAGCAATTGTTTACAATTATAATTTAAAAGAAATACCCGAACACATTTTAGACGCCATAAAAGTAAGCAGTACAAATATACGCAATGCTATCCTGCATAGTAATATAGATGAAGCCAATAAATTACTTGGTTATAATTTTTTCTTTGAAGGTGAAGTGGTACATGGAGATAAGATCGGTCGCACGATTGGTTACCCTACTGCAAATTTAAAAAGCACCGATGAAGAGAAGATCGTTTTGGGTGATGGTATTTATGCAGTTTATGTTACTGTTGATGAACAATCGTTCAAAGGCATGATGAGCATTGGTTTCAGGCCCACTGTAAATGGAAAAAAACGGGTAGTTGAAGTGAACCTATTTGACTTTGACAGGGAAATTTATGGTGAGATCATCAGGGTTGATGTAAAAAAATATTTACGCAGCGAAGTAAAATTCAATGGACTTGAAGAATTGAAAATGCAATTGCATAAGGATAAGGAAGAGAGCCTTAGCGTATTATAGAAAGTAAATGTCAGCCTGAGTTTATCGAAGGCGAATTATTAAACGGAATTTCACCCTTCGACAAGCTCAGGGCGACATCACGTTTGATAACACTACACCATCATTTTCACCACCATTTCCTTCATCAGCGAAGAATGGGATGTGCCGGTATCCCCAACGCCTACTCCTTTAAGATTGTAATGGTGCAACAATAATAAAATGCGTTCAATCCCATCGTAGCCATACCGCTTTATTGTGTCCAAAGCATTTTTCACTGCCATCCCATTATTATAAAAATGTGGCCTTAACGCTGCTTCGCTTTTATCTGTCATTCCAAATATCGTGTAGATCTTACTGAAACTGGCGTAAAGTGCAGGTAATACCATTTGTATGGCTCCTGCCTTGGGATTACCTTCAAAATAACGGAGGATGGTAATGGCTTTGGCCAGGTCTTTTTTTGCAATGGCATCTTGCAATTCAAAAACATTATACTCTTTACTTATCCCTATATATTTTTCAATATCATCGTCGGTGATATCTTTTTTACCTTTTAAATTAAGATCTAATTTTTCTATTTCATTTACAATACGGGTCAGGTCGTTACCAATATGTTCATCTAAAAGACTGATAGCTTTTGAATTGATGGTATACCCTTTCGCTTGTAAAAACTGTGCAATCCACTCCTGTAATTTATAATCTTTAACTTTTTCTGAATTGAATATTTCAGCAGATTTTTTAAGCACTTTATACAGGGTCTTACGTTTGTCAAGCGTTTTTCCTTTATACCCCACTACAAAAACGGTGGAC
The DNA here is from genome assembly GCA_043788195.1 of Chitinophagaceae bacterium. Lineage (GTDB taxonomy): Bacteria > Bacteroidota > Bacteroidia > Chitinophagales > Chitinophagaceae > Ferruginibacter. The sequence goes on along the minus strand of JAYVUE010000285.1, from coordinate 6,683 downwards.
TGCAGGGGATTCTCAAAATAGCTTTCCAGTTTTTCAATATCCTTCATTTGCTGGGCTTCTTTCAACAACACTACCTGCCTTTCGGCAAACATTGGATATCTTCTGCAGGCATTAACCACGGTTGCCCATTCAGCATCCTTACCGTAAAATACGGTTAAGTTGAACCCTGCTGCTGATTCATCGAGTATATTATGCTCTGCATAATTCATCACCTTGTCAATATAATAATCCTCCTCTCCCTCAAGCCAGTAAAGGCTTTTAAAGGTCTTCTTTTCCCATTCACTGATAATTTTTTCTGCACTCATTGCTCCAAAGGTAAAAGTTAAACCAATATAATTTCATTCCCGGCAAATTCAAACCTGACTTAATAAGTTTGGTAGCTTTATAAAAAGCCCTATTTTCCGGTCTAAAATATTTTTAACGCTGCAATAACTACATTTAAAAGGCGTTTTTATAAACTATAATTAATTTTGCCCAGATTTGGCTTTTACAAACCGGTAAACAAATAATATGACATTTGAAAATTTCCCTTCAACTGAAAAAGATCAGCAAAATATTCCGCCCGATTCAACAATAAAATGGCGCAACTATTTAAATGTTGTTTTGATCATTGCATTACTGGGTACCTGGGGCTATATTATCTGGGACAAGAATAAAACCAAAACGATCATCCAGCAAAAAGACACTATTATTTCTACTACAACTTCACTAAAGGATGAACTGCAAAAAGAACTGGAAGAAGCCACTATGAGGTATGATATGATCAAAACCAGTAATTCAAATCAGATACACAGCAAAGACAGTGTTATCAATAAACGTGACAGGGATATTTCGGCAAAAAAAGAAAAGATCAGGCAATTGTTGGCCAAATCAGGTGCTACACAGGAAGAACTGGCCCAGGCAAAGTCTTTGATCGCTTCTTTGAATGGTGATATTGAAACATACAAAACACAAGTAGAGACTTTAAGGGGCGAAAAAATTGTTCTTACCAAACAAAAAGAAAACCTTACCCAGGAAAGAGATAAAATGGTTAAAGATTTTGATTCAGCAAAGGTGATACTTAAACAAAAAGACGACGTGATTGATGTAGCTTCCACATTACATGCCTCTAACTTTTCGATATTGGGCATTAATGAAAGGGGTGAAGGAAAAGAAAAGGAAACAACTACTGCCAAAAGAGTTGATAAATTACGTATCTCATTCGACCTTGATGAGAACCGTGTTTCACAATCGGGTACAAAGGGAATCTATATCTGTATTACAGGACCTGATGGTGTACCAATTGTTGATCAGTCAGGCGTTACTGCCAAATTTAATACCAGGGACGGACATGAAAAATTTTATACCCAAAAGATCGAAGTAAATTATATTCAGGGACAAAGACAGACGCTTAGCTTCGATTGGAAAAAGGGTTCTCCTTTTGTAACAGGTGATTATAAAATTGAAGTTTACAATAACGGGTTTAAAATTGGTGAAGGTGTGAGGATCTTAAAAAAGGGAGGGCTGTTTAGTTGAGGAGGTTTAGAAGTTGAGGAGGTTAGAAGGTTAGAAGGTTAGAAGTTGAGAAGTTGAGAAGTTTAGAAGTTTAGAAGGTTTAGAAGCTTAGGGTGGTGCTAACGGCTAACTGCTAATACTTAACAGCTCATTTTAAAATATCGCCCTGATACTTGCCCTGCCAACATGAATAGTTTTTGTTTCACCGGGTTTTCTACCTTCATATTGAATACTGATCTCGATATTTCCTGCAATCCTTTTGGTATACTCAAGACTCCACAGATAATTTTTTCCAGGTAACAATCCATCCAATAAGATATATCCTACCGTTGTATTTGCTGCTCCCGGATAGGCTTTAAAATAAATTTGATTATAAGTGAACCTTGCATTTATGGTACTGTTTGAAAGTACATTATATCGCATATCAAGTGATAGTGAATGATTGACAGATCTTTCCATTGAATCAATTGTATTCTTTTTATCAGTATAAGAATAACTTAAACTTACTCTTACATTTGATTTATAGATATAAGACAAAGCAGGTTCAATACTATTTTGTAAAACCAGGTAATTACGGTTATTAAATTTGGGGCCATTTGTATTTAAAACATTCTTTACCTGGCGGAGTCCAATACTGCTGGTGAAATTTTTATTGATGTTCCATCTTATTTTTCCTGAAAGATTACGAAGCCTGTGGCTTTCAAAGCCATAAGATAATAATGATTTGCTGTCGGCTACACTGTGAGTAACATCAAAGCCCCATTTGACACTGTTACGGTTAAAATAAAAAGTATTGGAGAAAAAAGAATTTAATGTGATCAGGGTGGTATCTACCAGTTTTTTTGAAAACGGATTAAACTGGAAACTGCCTGTTGAAATATCTTTTTTATTGATTTGCAGGGCAGAACTTGTACTTGTTTTAGAAAGTAATTTTAAAAACCCATTGTTTGATTTTTGATTGATGATCATTTTAGGGTTCAAAGTAAAACTATAATTGAACTGCACATAATTAGCTTTTACATATACATTACTTGGTGTAAATACCCTTATATATTTTTTCTGATCCTGAAAAATGGCGATTTCAAATTCGTTGAGTTCGGGTATTCCGTTTTGATTGTAATCTATCCAGGTATATTCTCCCTGTCCTGCAGGCACTTCTACATAGGTAAATTCTCTTTTTTGCTCCTGTCCCGCACCCAGTTCATATAAAACGTTAGCAATTAAAAAACCCTTCCATTCATTTACATAATATTCTGCCCTGCCCAGTATACTTTTATCATCTCTTTGTCTGCTAACAATTGTATTCAAAACCTCCAGCCGCCGATAAGTAACATTCAATCTTAACTGGTGCTTTTCGCTTTTCATTAGTTCTGTAAATAAATTGTAGTTATCACTTCTGTCAGACAAAAGCAATCTCGATTTCTGGGGCAACCTGTCTGTACGTGTATAATATGAAATACCCCACTTATTAAGTTTTGATGGGTCAGATCTTAAATACACTTGCAAAGTATTAAAAGCAAAACTTATTGGTGTTAAAGTATCAGTAAGTTTATTCCGTAGCCTGTTTTGCTCGCTGGTATAATTAAAGCCGATCTGCATTTTTCTTAAGCTGGTTAATTCTTTACTGATGTCAATGGTAGGTCTGATAAAAATCCCTTGTTGCAATTTATTATTGATAGTGGTTATGCTGATTCTGCTGGTAAGTTTCCAACCTTTTACCTGACTGTAATTAGTCAATGATTGCCGAAGGCCGTTGTAATTATCGCTGCGGTTATAACTGTACAATTCATAAATCAGGTAATTACCTTTTGTATCGCCAACTTTTAAAGAAGCATTAGTAAGATGTTCATCAGCACCCAAGGTTTGATAAGGCAGGCTCCAGTCGCGAAGAAATTCAACATTTCGTAAACGTTCAAGTGGTTTAAACCGGTTTTGCACATACTCATAACCTAACCTGGCTTGTAGTAAAAGTGGTTTACGAAATAATCTGAATTTTGCATCATCAGTTTGAAATTGCAGTTTTGCTGCATAACCCAAGTCGTTATTTTTATCTTTTCTTGAAAAAAGGTTAACATCATATTTACTTACCGCACCTTCTATTTTAAGTTTTGTTTTGGGTGATATTAAATATTCTGCACCAAGGGTCAGCATTTGTTGTTTTTTGGGAGATACCAGTAAAATAACCGGCCCCCACTCGCCCAGTTTTACATTATTTATACCCGGTGATATCCATTGAAATACTTTTCCATTGGTTGCATTAAATAAAGTAGTATAATTTCCTTTACCCGGACCCAGGTAAGTAAAACCAAGGCTGTACAATTTATCAACCGGATCATTCGAAAATACAAATATGGAATCATGTATGGTAACATTATATACGGTATCGATCTTTTTATAAAATATTTTTCCACTCGATAAAGTATCCTGTACTGCATTTACAAAATAGGCCGTATCAACCCCATCACCTATATCTGCCAGAAATTGTTTCTGCTTATTGTTCAACACCTGGTTGATAGATGAGTTTTTGGCATCCGAGTTGGAATATATTCCCAGGTTCACAAAAAATTTGTTCTTTACATTTATTTCGTCACTGAGGTATATCTGGGAATTAAGAAAATTCCTGTCGGCATACTCAAATTCAACCTGAATCCTTTTATCTTTGGTGATCAATCGCTTTTGCGTAAACGTTAGTTCTGCTGTATTGTAGTTAATTACATAATCCTGGTCTTCGCCTCGTTGTACAAGTTCACCATCAATAAAAACCCTTTCTGTTCCGGCGAGTATCACAAAATATAATTCCAGGTTGGCGCTGTTGAGTCGGTAAGGGCCCTGGTTGCCTTCGATAGGTTCTAAAATATTCCGGGTAAATTTTCCTTTGGCGATGGCCCCACTGAGCAATAAAGAATTGTTGGTGTGCTTACCGATCTTATTGTTGGTGATGAATGATACCCCTTGTAAACGTTTATAAAAATTTAGAAAATAATTTTTGTTTTGACGTATATCAATGTCTCCAAAATTGGCCTGCCAGCCCTTCTTTTTGATCTGCAGGTAAATACGATCAAAATCACGCAGGTCCTGTGTATTGCCATCAGGTTGTATGGGTATATTATTATCTGTTATAGCGGCTGTTAATTCCAGGCTATCGCCAATAAAGCCACTTAATTGCAGGTTCAGGCTGGAATTAACAACTGCATCCTGGCTGTTACCAAATGATATACCGCGGCCAAAACTGCCTTCTGATTTGATATTACCAAAATCAAGTAAGGGATTGTTTTGCTTTGCTCCATATTGAAGCGTAAAATTATTATTGCTGATAAAATTATTACGCACACTGTCGTAATTTAAATGACGCATCATCGCATTAAGCCGGAATGGAAATACCCTGTAGGTTATTAGTACACTATCTGCAATTGGTTTGGTTAACCAGGTGATGGTAGCATTTACTTCATCTATTTTATATGTATTGGTCAAAATATTATTAATGATGATAGTATTGGGTACCAGGCTCATTGAATCCAGTTTAACCACTTTTTCTTTTGTACTGATATATTTTTTATGCAAATTGGAAAGCGATGTTGGGTCTACCTGGGCATTGGCATGATGCGCCATAAATAAAATAAGTAGGAATAGGTATATCCTGGTGTGCTTCAACCGTTTTTGGATTAGTAAGCCTAAAATTAGGATTTATTGTGCAAGGTGTATAAAGTTTCTATCCACTTAAAGCATTCAATTTTTAATAAATAATATTTCCCCATTTAATAATATTCATAGCTCTCTATTTTTTCTGTGCAGTGTTAAAAAAGGTCAATACAAATTTTGCAAACCAATTAGAAAAAATAACAGCAGGTCCATCAACCCATTTTGTAAATTGAGCAGAGGCAAATAAAATAAAGATCATACTTATGACAACTGATATAAGTCCGTTATAAAAGTAGCCAAAACCCAGGTTCAGTAAAAGGTAACAGGATAAGGAACAAATAATGGGCAAATGGATCAGGTATAAACTAAATGATATTTTGCCCAGCCATACTAATATTCTATGTTGAAACAGGTGCCGAAGTGCAGCAGATTGCATGACCGTAAAAATGCCTGTAGCGCTAACAAAAATTGTAACATAAGCACTATATAAATTTTGCCCAAAACCATTAATAAAAACAAGTGCTAACAAAATACCTGTAACAAAATACCATTTTGAAAAAATATGTAAGCCAGTCCATTTTACTATCTTCTTTAACCCATTTTCTGTATGATCAATATCGCACAATAAAAAACCGAGTAAAAAAGTAACCAGCCAATAATATTCAAATAAAAGGGCAGCAATTGCAAGGCTGATATACAGAAAATACCTTCCGGGCCTTATTTTAAATACTGCAAATAAAAGGAAACAGAAAAAAGAACCATATAGTTCCGGGCTCATTGTCCATAGGATGGGGTTATAAGAACCCTTATGTTTAAAATTAAAAAAACTGTCCCAAAGGCCTGATCGTAATGCATTGAAGAAATTGGGTTGAATATCATAAACTGTTGACCAGCCCTTATATTTTTCACCCAGGTTATCATCCAATGCTGTATTATACATAAGGCCAAACTTCAACAAACCATAAACAAGCAATACTGAGCCCAGGGCAGGGATGGCCAGCCTGAAATATCTTTTAATAATAGCTCTCAATAAATAATCATTTCCTGCTGCACTGAATAATTTGATAGAGATCACATAGCCACTCATGAACCAGAATACCTGCACGGCCAGTTTGCCGTCAAATATTATTTCAACAAATGAATTCAGCATTTTGCCAACAACAGTGGAATGAGATATTGAAATAAAATATTGTAAAGTTTCGATCTTAAGGTCGATTGATAAAATTATTTTCAGGTGAGTGATCAGTACAATAAATGCTGCTAATCCCCTAACACCTTCCAGGTAATTTAATTTATTGGTTGGTTTATTCAATTGGTAATGAGGATTATAAGTAAACAAATTTTATGTTACTACAAATATAAACTTTAATAAAATACCTATAGCCCCGTTTGGAGTTCTTATTGACAAGGATAAGAAACCTAAAAAAAATGCCCCGGTGATTCGAATGTATCCCGGCGAGTAAATCATCGCAAAAAATGGATGCTGAATGTAATTTAGGAACAGGTATTATTAAGTAATGTGAATTCACATAAAGTGAAAAAAACAAATC
>JAYVUE010000284.1:0-20173 GCA_043788195.1 Chitinophagaceae bacterium | reverse complement strand
GCGATCCAGAATCATTAGCCAGGGTTACCTGGTTTAAAAAAAATGACAATAAAGCTATTAGCAGATAAAGTTTTTTCATGAATTGGATATTTTGATTTTTCTCCTGCAAATCAGTAGAATTAATGCTATTACGGTGATAGAATAAATTATACAGACTTGTAGTAATATCTTATTACGCTTTTTTACTTCAAATATTGTGTTCCCAGAGTCTTATTTTAAAAAAAATCAGCAACATCGTATAAATACCCGGTAATTCTACAAATTAGCCGCAGAATTCAGCTCAATTTTTCTATTTTTCTTATTAGTCAGATCATAGGTTTTTTACGTTAAAACTGTACCAGGATCATTGAAAAAAAAGTGCAATAAAAAATCAAATACAATAAAATTATATTATACTTCGTTGATAGAGATTGAACCTGAATCCAATTTTACATGAAAAAACTATACTCTCTTTTTGCGATAGTTTGCTTAGCAAATTTTTCGTATGCCCAACTTACGGTAACAGCAAATGCTACCACCCCAACCATTTGTGCCGGTAACTCAACAACTATTTCTGCTTCGGCATCACCCGTAGGTTATTCTGTTACTTCTATCCCAACAAATCCTCAACCTGTACAGGGAGTAAATTACCTTGCCCAGGATGGGGTAGATATTTACGGGCTTAGTGCCGGTAATCTTAATGATGGCCGATGGGATTTTATTCCCATTCCTTTTACTTTCAGGTTTTATGGAGTTGATTATGATTATATAAATGTTAGTACTAACGGTTGGGTAGGAATGGGTGCCACAAACTCAGTTACAACAGGAGTTGGCTCTCCTCTACCGAATGCAGGTGCTCCCAATGCGGTAATACATGCTATAACAGCTAACCTGGATCTTCGAACCATAACCACCTCATTTGTTGAATATTTTGAAAATGGTTCATACCCCAACCGCACATTTGCGATCAATTTTGGTAATATAAAATTCTTTTCGGGCGGTGGTACTGCCAACGTGCAGGTTATTCTTTATGAAACAAGCAATATTGTTGAAATTCATACTACAGATTGTTCAAATACTACATTGGGAAAACTGCAGGGAATTGAAAATAGTGATGGTTCGGTTTACAGTGTTGTGACCGGCAGAAATAATGCTACCAATTGGGCGGGTACAGGTTATGTCAACTCTTACAGGTTTACACCCGATGTTGTTACTTTCACCTGGTCGCCTTCTACCGGTTTAAGCGCAACTACCGGAACAACGGTTACGGCTACCCCACCAAGTACACAAACTTATACTGTTAATGCATTAAACACAACCAATGGATTTACCGGAAGTGCTAATGTAACAGTAACCATAAGTGCAGGATCATATGCTTTAGCGGCAATTGCAGGTGGCGCACAGGTTTGTCAAAACATAACCGTATCACCAGGCGGAACTAATTACAGGGATCCCGGTACATGTAATATTATCGCCAGGATAGTTCCTGCAGGTGCAAGCCCGGTAAGTAATTCTATCAACACCTGTACAAAACTGGCTACGGCATCATCAAAACGTGGTACTACTTTTTTATACGGGGCCCGGCAATATGATGCAGAACCGATCGTTAGTCCATCAACATCTACCGCAAATGTAATTTTGTATTATACTCAGGCAGAATTTAATGATTTTAATATCAGGGCCGCAGACAGCGGACATAAACTTTTACCAACTGGTCCGGCAGATTTGATAGGCATCAGTAAACTAATGATTCATCAATTTCATGGTACCGGAACAAATCCAACAAACTACACCGGTTCATTTCAAAGTTTTACTACAGCAACCAGTGGGTTTACTGTTGTATGGAACAGTACCAGGAGTTGGTGGGAGGTAACCATACCCGTTACCGGCTTCTCGGGTTTTTATTTAACCAGTGCTAAAGTAGGTGGCCTTCCTATTTATCTTACTTATTTTAAAGGAGTTCAGGTAGATAGAAAAAACCAGTTAACCTGGAAAGTAAATTGTACTTCAGCAGAAGCAAAATTTGAAATTGAAAGAAGCACTGACGGTATACACTACAGTACTATTGGTTATATCACAGCCAGCCAGTTACGATGCAATGAACCGTTTGATTATACTGATCAATATCCTTTAAAAGGGGCTAACTATTACAGGATAAAAATGATCGATGTTGATGCTAAAGCAACTTACAGCAATATCATATTGCTTTCATTGAAAACAGCCCGCTTTGAATTGATGAGCTTAAGCCCTAACATAATCAGTACAACAAATGCAAAGTTGAAATTAAATGCAACTGAAAGAAATGAAATGACTATTGTGATAACTGATTTTTCGGGCAGAACTGTTCAGCAGCAATTGGTTCAGGTGCAACCCGGTCTTAATGAATTTCCGATAAATTGTAATAACCTGTCAACCGGTGCTTACCTTGTAAGTGGTTATATTCCCGGAGAAAAACCACAAACATTAAAATTGATAAAGCAATAATATTTACCCCCATGAAAATTAAAAGGAGCAGTTGTAACGACTGCTCTTTTTTTATAGACTTATCCCGATTTTAAAGCAACTGATTACAACAAGATATTGTATTTTTACCCTTCAAATTTTTTTATATGAGTTCAAATTTTGAACATAAGCCGGTTATAGGTTTCAGTTGCGGAGACATTAATGGCATTGGTATCGAATTACTGATTAAAACACTGTCTGATATTCGAATACTGGATTTTTGTACCCCTGTTGTCTTTGGCAATAATAAAGTAATAAATTTTTATCGAAAAAGTCTTCCAGAAAATAATATCAACTTTAGCAATATTAAAGATGCCACCAGGGTAAATCACAAACAACTAAACCTTTATAATTGCTGGGAAGAAGAAGTGAATATTACCCCGGGTATTATGAATGAGATTGGAGGAAAATACGCTATTAAAAGCCTCACCATTGCTGCCAATGCATTAAAAGAAGGAAAAATAGACGGGTTGGTTACTGCGCCGATACATAAAAAAAATATTCAGTCGGCCGAATTTAATTTTAGCGGCCATACTCCTTATTTAAAAAATTTATTTGGTGCTGCAGATGTAGCCATGTTCATGATCGCTGAAAATATGCGGGTGGCATTGTTAACAGAACATGTTGCTATAAAAGAAATTGCTCAACATATTACGAGGGAAAATATTATCAGCAAATTGCAGATCATAAACAATTCATTAAAAAGAGATTTTGGCATAACCAAACCCAGGATAGCAGTATTAGGATTAAATCCACATGCTGGTGATGAAGGATTAATTGGAAAAGAAGAAGAAGAAATTATTAAACCGGCTGTTAAGGAAGCCAAACAAAGGGATATTTTTTGTTTTGGGCCTTATCCGGCTGATGCTTTTTTTGCCCGCGGACAATATGAAAAATTTGACGCCGTACTGGCCATGTATCATGATCAGGCGCTGATCCCTTTTAAATCCCTTAGTATCGGGGAAGGTGTAAATTTTACTGCAGGTATTAGCGGAGTTCGTACTTCGCCCGACCATGGTGTAGCATTTGACATTGCCGGAAAAGCCATCGCTGATGAATCTTCTTTTAGGGAAGCCGTGTATAAATGTATTGACATTATTAATTCACGAAGGGAATATGATGAGCAGTATAATAACCCGTTAAAGAAAATGAGTTCTAAAATTGTTGCCAATGCTGTTGATGAAAAAATAACCGAAATGCCTGAATGATCTTTTATTGAAACACTGCATCAGGGATGCCCATGTTGATATTATACAAGTTAAAAGTTATCTCAGCCCTGCCTTTTTTATTCTTTGTCTTTTCGTCTGTTTTTTTATTTGTACCATCATCAAAATCAAAAGTTACGCCTTTGGGCAATTTATACTCCTTGGTATTAAAGGAAAATATGATCTTGTCGGGCAGGGCAAATGCCGCATATTTACCATAAGTCATCTCCAGTTCGTAACTACCATTATCCCTGGTAGTGGTTCTTGCCTTTAGTATTACCATGTTAGCTTCATCAATGTAAAGTGTAGATAACACCACGTCTGCATTATCATCTTCGGGTAATAATTTTACCACTTTTACAGCGGTATTTCCAATTTTATCTGCGCCTGCATCCAATGCTCTGTATTTACTACTGCTTAAAATATTACTCATATTTATATTTACGGCTCCCTTGGGGATAAAGGAAAATCCTTTTTCATTTTTTATTTTAAGCTTCCCGGGTCTTTTATAATAAACCTTTACATTAGCGATGGGTACTTTTAAAAAAGCAATATTGGTCTTCATTTTTCCTGTGGCCTCATAATCATTTACTTTATCCAGTTTGTTTTTTACATTTTGTACCAATGTAGTAACATCCTGCCCACTGGCGGAAAAAGAAAAGCTGAATAAAATACAAAACAGCAGGCGGTAGTATCTATTAATTTCAATCATTTTATGAGAGGATATCTTTTTTGCGGAATACATAAACGGATGCTGATACCAATACAACTATATAACCCAGCAAAGCAGCAATACTTTTTAAAATGGCCGGAAAATTTTCGACCGATCCTTTGATGGTCTGGTTATCTGCATCTGCTCCAATATAAAAAAAACCTTTCCAGCCAAGCATATACGTCGTAAAAAGCCAGGGTTTCATATATTTCTGGTAAATAGGTATCTCCATTTCGCTAAGCAACGTACACACAATTATTATTCCAACGGTTGCCACTATCGGCCCTATTGAATTTTCGGATAAAGTGGATAATAACAGCGAAATGGCAGCTACCACCATCATTGCTATGAATGCAAAACCAAATGCACTGAAATATCTCCACAATATATCAGCAGATTCGATCTGCAGAAAATATTTTTCCTTTGCCACTACCAGGTCATTTTGGCCAAACACAGCCAGGCTTATGACAAGGGAAATAATGGCTATCCATAGCAATAAAGCAAAAACATAAGCTGCAATTGCAAAATATTTTGCTAATATTATCTGTGTACGACTAACTGGTTTTGCTGCCAGCAACCTTAATGTGCCCATACTGGCTTCGCCTGATACAATATCCCCTGCAACAAGTGCTACCAATATCGGGACGTGCACCAGTAAAAGATTCAATACAAAAAAACAAACGGCATAACCATTTACCAGTTTGTTGTAGTCAACATCCATCATTTCATCGAGGGATCCCATCATAAATTTCATCCAGTCCTTTCCATTTACCAATAAACCCAACTGGATCAAAAAAATAAATGCTGCAATAATGGCAAAGGCAAGATAAGTTCTTGGCTTCCTAAAAATTTTAAACAACTCAATTTGAAACAGGTTCCACATGTTGATTTGGAGTTGTAAGTGAAAGAAAATAATCTTCTAATGAATGGCGGGGTTGTATTGACAGTACAGCAATGCCAAGGTTCACCAGGTCATTGGTAAGTAATGGTATATCTGCTTTATTCATTTGTAACCGCAGCAGGTTTCCGGTTTCAAAAAGACTGGCTGCCCATCGGGTCTGCGATAATTTATTTTTTGCTTCTGCATTGTCAACTGTTTCTATTTGTACAATTGTTTTGGAAGGATCCAGTAATTCTGCAGCGCTTCCCTCTGCAATTTTTTTCCCTTTATTAATGATCAGGATTCGGTTGGCGATCAATTCTATTTCACTTAACAGGTGAGAAGAAACTAAAATGGTCTTTCCCATTTCATGACTCAGTTTTAAGATAAGGTTACGCATATCTGCAATGCCCTGCGGATCCAAACCATTTGTAGGTTCATCCAGGATAATGAGTGCAGGGTTGTGTACTAATGCAACGGCAATGCCCAGCCGCTGTTTCATTCCCTGGCTGAATGTTTTTACTTTACTGAAAGCCCGTTCTTCCAATCCAACCATTTGTAACTGCTGCAGTAAATACTTACGGGTTGGTTTAAAGCCACTCAACTTTGCAAAGATGGCCAGGTTATCAAAGGCAGATAGATATTTATACATGTCGGGCTTTTCAATGACAGCACCTACCTGATTTAGAATGGCTGTACGATGGCTGAAAAGGTCTTTACCAAAAATATTTATTTCCCCGGTAGAGGGCCGTACCAGGGTAAGCAACATACGTATGGTAGTGGATTTGCCGGCACCATTTTGCCCAAGGAAACCATATACATCACCTTCATTAACAGTAAACGAAAGGTCATTTACGGCGGAGATCTCCCTAAAATGCTTGGAAAGATTATTGACCCTGATGATTGATGACATGAAAATAAATATGCACAAAGGTAGAACGGATAAGTCGACAAAATGTTCCCGGGGTCAAAATGATTTTTTTTACTGCCCGTTTGGATTCATGTAGGTTTGAAGTGCTTTTACATACTCTTCAAATGATTCAATTCCTTTTTTAGTGATCTTACAGATAGTTTGCGGATAGTTATTATTGAACTGTTTTGTAACTTCAATATAACCTACGTCTTTTAATTTATTGATCTGCACGCTAAGATTGCCTGCAGTGGAATTTGTTTTTTCTTTTAAAAAAGTAAACTCAGCTTCCCTTACACTTATAAGGAGGCTCATTACGGCAAGCCGTAACTGTGAATGTAATATGGGATCTAGTTCTTTAAACTCCATTCGTTTATTGTTGTGCCGCCCTGCTGCATTTTTTTCTTAAAATAATTCCGGGGATCAGCCATGCAAAAAGTGCGGCTATTGCCATTAACAAAAGGCCCGTTTTTGCATCATATTTAAGTGATATGGCAAATAATATCCAACAAATAACGCCTCCCATTATCATAGGTCTGAACCTAAACATTCCGCCTGTAATAAAAGTAGGCAGGCCAAACAGAATCAAATAAATTGAAATGCTATGAGAAGGTTTGTAATAAAAATTAAAGAACATCATCATCAAAATAGCTGCACCAAAAGCCCACCATACAAAACTTAGGCTGGTTTCTTCATAACTTACAAAAGATTTTTTTTTACGGTTTCGTAATACCCATATCAATTGAGGAATAAGTGCAATGAACATTAGCCACCAGATATCAAAATTAATTGGCAGATCGAACTGCAATTGAATAAAATTAAATACGCTACAAAAGAAAATGACAGCTCCCCAAAGGATAGCACTTGTTCCATTGGAATGATAGGAATTTTTTGCTTTGCCGATCATTTCTGTAATGAGTTGCAGGCTTTCTTTCTCACTGAGGTTTTTTTCTGTTGAAGACATGGGTTTTTTTATTTGATGAATGATTTTTTTTATCGGGGAATTTTAAGTGTCATCATTACAAAAGCAGCCAACGGGGTCAATAGTGCGATAAGCCCCCAAATATCCCATTCTGTATAAATTTTTTTAAAATAAGCCCAATCAAAATCAACTAATAATTCTTTATTCATAGTTAACCGGCTAATTTTTTTTTGCAAGGGAACAATTTTAATACCAAAAGCAATACCTGAAATTGAAAACATAACGATTGACCAGAATATCCATCCTGTATGCAAAATAGGAAACTGTGCATGTATGGCTGCCATAAATCCACCGGCAGTAATGATGATTACACTGGGTATGGTAAAATACCTGTCTGCTTTAATAATGCCTTTGATTGTATGGTTAATTATTTTCAGGTCTTTTGTTTTTACTGCAAAATGCATCCAAAAAAGGCCGGTAATGATATTTCCTAAAAATAATATTACTGCCAGAAGGTGTATTAACTTGATATACGTATAGTCCATATGCTTATGTATTTGAGAATCGGTTTTTTTTACTGCGAAGCATATAAGCAGGAATAAGATAACTAATCAGTATTGCTCCTGCACCAAATAGTATTTGGTATTCGTAACTAAAATAAACTGAGACAATGGCAAGTATCCACGCTCCCAATCCACCCCAAACAAGTGGTTTAAATTGAAGGAATTTGCCCGATATAAAAGTTCCTAATCCATATAACAACATAAAAAAAGGGAAAACATTATCCTTCCATCCAAAGCGGCTGAGGATCATGCCCAACACAAAAAAACTAATGCCCATCCCCATCCATAAAAACTTCATACTCTCACCTATATATGTTGTAGCCTTATGTTTTTTGCTGTCTTTGATTCCCATGTAAGTACTTATGATAACACCCGGAATCATGACCAACCAAACCAGGGAATGGTTTTCATAACCTGCTTTTAGTAATATAAACTGTGCCGTACAGGCAATAAAAGTGAGCCACCCCCACAAAAGAAACTGGCCGGTGTTATCACTCATATCTGCCCGGGTCTTTTCAATCATGTCTTGAATGAGCCTGAGGCTTTCCTGGGGAGAAAAATTTTGAGATTCCATAATTTTCAGTTTATTATTTAAAGTCTGCCTGCAGCAACTGGTAAAAAACACCTACTGCGGGCCGGCAATCATAGAACCTTTATTTACATTCGCTCATGATCTGTTCCGCCCTTCCTTTACCCCACAAAGGATGTAGCTCACTAGAAGGCTTAAACGCTGCAAATTTATCAAGGGCTTTTTGCAATTCAGGTTTAGCTGTTGCACAACCTCCTCCAAATTGTTCAGGCGTATACTTTAAGCTCTGCCCTTTAAGCATATAGGGCCTTGGGTTTGCCGGATCCTGTTCCATTGCTTTTTCCATATTAATATTGATCTCTTCACCATATTCCATATACCGTTGCATAGGGTTTACCATCATATGGCAAGATGCGATCATACTTTTAATACAGGATATCTCTGAATTATTAGGTGCCAGCGAATCCGCTTTAAATATCAGATCCGTTGCTTTATCAGCAAAGCCATCAGTCTTGGTTTTGTCTTTTTCCATGTAGCCATAATTAACCTGGCAAAAGGCTGCATAATAATAAGGTAACCATTGATTTTTTTCGGCAACGGCAATACGTTCAAAATTATTAGCTAAGCTCAACAGGTTGGCTGGGTTACTGAAACTGGTATCGATTGCATTGATATTGTTTTTCATTGCCGCAACATATTTATCGCTTTGCGCAAAAGTTGCAACAGTAAAAGTTAATAACATACTAAAGAAGATTAATTTTTTCATGTTCGTTTTTTTTTATTTAACTGTTTTGTTTATTTTTTAATTTTTCGTATTCTCTTTCCACTGAATTGGCTTTGGGGTATATGTATGCCCCGGCAAAGTGAAATGCAAGTCCTATACCCCATCCAATTGTTGTCCATAGCGGCCAGGGAAAATTAAAGTGATAATGATCTCCATCCCATATACCCGGATGAAAAACATGGCCTCTCATAAACCAGGTTGTCCATAAAAAAACATTAACAATAATATAGACCAACGCATGCCTTTTAAAGCCGGCTCTTTTTTGTGCGATCTCCCATAAAGCAGGGTCTTTTCCTTCGGGAGCTTGTTTGTAATGTGTCATAGTTATATTTATTTAAAGATTATTATTAATTGCATCCTGTGTTCTATCAATTCCAAAACTCAAAAAACAGCCTATATAAAGAAATCTTTTTGATGGTGGTGTTACCGCTTCTTTTCTGCTGCCATCGTTATTATAATTGTAATTGTAAATTTGATTCTGCCCTAAAACATTGTTGATACCAAGTACCCATACTACAAATGTTTTTGGATTTTTTTTGCCAAGGCTGGGCAAATAATTTACACTAAAACTCATGCTGTTGTAATTGATGGTCTTTCCTGCGTCACTGATCACATATTTGCTTTGTCCATTATCATAAGCGATCCGATAATAAGGTCGGCCGGTAGCAAAATTATAACTCAGGTTAAACCCGGTCTTCCAGGGTAATACAAATTTCTTTATTACGATCGAGGCAGTATGGCTTGCAGCAAAAGGCGGAGTTATAGCTTTAGGATAATTTAAAAATTCTCTTTTGGTATCCAGGTAAGAATAGGATATCCAGTAATCAACATTTTTAAATGTTTTTTTATCTCTCCAGAAAAATTCTATTCCTTTTGCACCACCATACCCGTTATTATTAGCCGCTATTTCTCTGCCGGTAGAAGTGAATGTGGTTTTATACAGATCATCATATTTTTTATAAAACACTTCTGCCCTGAAAGTTTGTTGATTGGTTATTTTTTGATATTGTAAAATATAATGAGCTGCTTGAGAAAAATTAAGGCCTGCGGCAGTTGGCAAAAGTTTTCTTTCAGGATTCTGGTAAAAAATTCCATACGCAAATGAGGCCTGGCTATTATCCCTGAATTTATAGGCGATGGAAATTCTTGGTGCTATATTCCATTTATTGATAAGTGCCGAATGTTCTAAACGGCCACCGGCTTTAACGGCCAGGTCATTTGTAAGGTAAAGATCCGTTTCTGCAAATAAGGCTGTAAAATTATCGTTTACCGTTTCATCATATTTTGCGCCATTAAATAAAGTATAAGTTGATCTTTCATCACTATAAAAATAATCACCGCCAAAACGGATAGCATTTATTCCTTTCAGTTTTTTCTCCAATACCAACCTTGCCTGTGCATAAATGGCTTTATTTTTCAGGTTAAAATTTTTGAACGCATAAAAACCAGGGTTAGTTATTACATTTTTTTTATTATTGGCATCTTGTAATTCATTGGTAATGACATCCTGGTTGGTACTAAAACTGATCCCCGTATTAATTTTCCAACCTTTTCCAATTTGCTCTCTCCAGTTGATGTTCTGATATGTATTAAAGTTGTCTATGGCAAATGCATTTTTCAATACCAGTGAATCTATATCATGGGTTCTGAATCCGGTTTTATTAGAACTGATGTAGCCATAATATTTAATAAAGCCGTCGTTTTTTGTTTTAATACGGAAGTTAGCATCTCCTTGGTGGTATTCGGGAATCTCATAAAAATCCTGTTTGTATTTAATGAATTTAAAAGCCAGCCACAAATTGGTATAATTATAAGAAACACCCCATGATGATTTTTTATCTTTTGCAAGATGTTGTATCCCTCCTCCAACCCCAATTACTGAGATGGCAAGGTCGGCCTCAGTTTTTTCAGGCAAATCTTTACTGTCCAAAATTAAAGCTGAAGAAAGTGCCTGGCCATAAAGTGCCGAATAGCCCCCGGTACTAAATACGGTTCCTTTAAAAAGAAACGGATTAAATCTTCCTCGTGTTGCAATGCCCGGTGTGCTGCTGTAAAAAAAGTTATTTACAAGATTACCGTCTATATATATTCTGCTTTCAGTAGCCGAGCCTCCCCGAACAAATAATCCTTCGCTTTCTCCAACCTGTTGTGTGCCCGGCAATGTTTTAAATGCGCTGGTTACATCGCCATTTGCACTTGGCGTAGTAACAATATCCAAAGCAGTTAATACAGCCCCTTTCTTTTTATCACTGGCTTCAAATGAACCGGCAGAAATTACCACCGCTTTTAGTTCAGTTATCAATTCTTTTAAAGAAATATCTAATATAACAGGGGCAGTGGTTAAAGATAATTTCTGCTCAAAAATTTTATACCCGATTACGGTGGCCACCAGGGTTTGTTCTGCTTTTTCAGTTGTTAAAAAAGAATAATGACCTAAGGAATCTGTAGTAGCCCCATCATAACTATTTTTTAAAGATATGCTGGCCCCTCTTACAGGTCTGCTCTTTGTGTCGGTAACCTTGCCACTCACTTTAACCTGTGCATTTACCCATGCTGATATAAATATTAAAAGAATACCCAATGCCCTTTTCATTTATCCCTAATTTTAAACAAACGTAAAGTAGTTTATTTTATAAACCAAATATTTTTAAATAAATATTTTTTTTCATGCTACTTAATGATCAGAAAATAGAAAAAATGATACCTCCATATTAAACTGATTATCAGCAATTTAATCATCCATTTATACGTACATGCCTAACTGTTGTAACGGTTAAAAACTTATTCACATCCTTTAAAATTTATTTTTTTATGTGAGGGCAAATTGTAATTTAGCAATAGAATTTAATGGGTTAGTAAGTACGAGGGCTATCAGAAATGATGGCCCTTTTACTTTTAATACATCACCGATTTCGCAGATCAGGCTGATCCTGTTTTACTAAAAATTCAAATTATAAAACAAGCAATGGTGTAGTTAATGCTAAATAGAATTACTTCAGTTGAAAGATTTGCACCGTAATAATGATACTATAATAAACTAAACGTGTATCATAATAATAAATATTCCGTATTACATTTACCACATGAGTAAAACCAGGTCCGCTTTTTTTTGCCAGAGTTGTGGATACGAAAGTGCCAAGTGGCTGGGCAAGTGTCCGGGCTGCAACAACTGGAATACATTTGTTGAAGAAGTAATTGTTAAAGGAAACGATAAAAAAGAAAAAGACGAATGGAGAGAATACAGTGGTTTGGGAAAAATAAAAACAATTTCTATTAATGATGTCAGCAGCGCAGAAGAAAAAAGAATAATAACTACAGATGCAGAATTGAACCGTGTGTTAGGAGGCGGCATTGTTTTAGGAAGCATTGTTTTAGTTGCCGGAGAACCGGGTATCGGGAAATCAACTTTATTTTTACAGGACGGATTGCAATTGAAAGATGTTGTTACATTATATATCAGCGGTGAAGAAAGTGAACAGCAAATAAAAATGCGGGCAGACAGAGTGGGCATTAAAAGTGAAAATTTTTATTTACTCACAGAAACAAATACGCAAACTATTTTCCAGGAAATAAAAAAATTAAAACCGCAACTGGTTATTGTTGATTCTATTCAAACCCTACAGTCGCCGTTTGTAGAAAGCGGACCAGGCAGTATAAGCCAGATAAGAGAATGCGCTGCCGAACTGCAACGCTTTGCCAAAGAAACAAATACCCCTGTTTTTTTAATCGGACATATCACCAAGGATGGCAATATTGCCGGACCAAAAATACTGGAACACATGGTAGATACAGTGCTTCAGTTTGAAGGTGATCGCAATTATGCCTATCGCATTTTACGTACACTTAAAAACAGGTTTGGCTCTACAGCCGAATTAGGTATCTACGAAATGACTGGCGAAGGAATGCGGCAAGTAAACAATCCATCAGAATTATTAATTACCCAAAAAGAAGATCAGCTAAGTGGTATTGCCATTGCGGCAAGTATAGAAGGTATACGCCCTTTATTGATAGAGGGGCAGGCCTTGGTAACACAAAGCGTGTATGGTACCCCGCAACGAACTGTTACAGGATTTGACCTTCGTCGGTTACAATTATTATTAGCCGTATTGGAAAAACGCGGCGGTTTTCATTTCGGTGTTAAAGATGTTTTTGTAAATATTGCCGGCGGACTAAAAGTTGAAGATCCTTCTATTGACCTTGCAATTGTAGCTGCTTTACTTAGCAGTTACGAAGACGTTTCCATTAACCAACATTATTGTTTTGCAGGCGAAGTGGGCTTAAGTGGTGAAATAAGAGCAGTAAACAGGATAGAACAACGCATTGCAGAAGCCGAAAAATTAGGCTTCGAAAAAATAATTGTAAGTAAATACAATGCTAAAACACTGGGCAAATTAAAATTTAATATAGAAGTTGTACCTCTAGCAAAAGTTGAAGAATTATACCAATATTTATTTTAACTTAGGGTAGAAATTTTAATCCTTTGCCCCTACTTAAGAACATACTCAGTGATAGTCTGCATTTGTTTTTCCCGCATATTTGTATGGGTTGTAGCAGCGATCTGCTTAATGAAAAACATTTGATTTGCCTGAAATGCATCAATGATCTTCCCCATACCTATTTTGCGCCGCATGCCGGCAACCCGGTAGAAAAATATTTCTGGGGCAGGCTTTTTTTAAATTCAGCACATAGCGAATTTTATTTTTCAAAAGAATCATTGATACAACACCTTATTCATCAATTAAAATATAATGGCAATACCGATATTGGATTTTACCTCGGCGAGCTATTAGGAAAAAGCCTGCTTAAAAGCAATCGTTTTAATACTGCCGATGTATTGATCCCGTTACCGCTTTATGCCAATAAAGAACGCCAGCGGGGATACAACCAGGCAGCAATAATTTGTAATGGCATGTCTGCTGTAATGAACATACCGGTGATCAATGATAATATTATCCGTCAGCGATCAACCACAACACAAACAAGAAAACACCGCACAGAACGTTGGGAAAATGTTGAAGGAAGTTTTACAGTAAAAAACCCTTCTGCTTTATTTAACAAACATATTTTACTTGTTGATGATGTGGTTACCACGGGTGCTACACTAGAAGCCTGTGGAAAAGTAATTTTACAACTCAATAACGTTAAATTGAGTATTGCCACCCTTGCTCATGCTTCCAAATAGAACATGGTTACGTGAAAATGAGATTAAAGAAATAAGATTAAATTTGACAAATGAAGAAGTTAGTTCAATATCTGCTGCGGTTTCCTCTTCCCTATTGCCTATTGCTTATTACCTATTGCTTTGTCCTCGGCTCCTGTAAAAAAGACAGCTTTATCACTACAACCTCGGCCAATCTTAACATAACAACTGATACTTTAAAATACGATACAGTATTCACTACCACGGGTTCTGTTACCAGGTCTTTTAAGATCATCAATGAAAATGATCAAAAAATACTTATTAGTAAAGTGAAGCTGATGGGAGGTATAACTTCAGCATATAAAATGAATGTGGATGGAATAGCCACTGCTGAAGTTAAGGATCTGGTGATTGAAGCCAATGACAGCATTTATGTATTTGTTTCGGTTACCATAGATCCTAATGCAGCTAATCTTCCCTTTATAGTTAGTGACAGCATCCTGATCAATTATAACGGTAATAATCGTTTTGTACAACTGCAGGCTTTTGGTCAAAATGCTAATTTTCTCAGAAACCGTGTAATTACCGGTAACATTACCTGGACAAATAATTTGCCCTACGTTATCCTTGGAAGTTTGAAAATAGATACCACGGCTTCTTTAACTATTCTGCCTGGTTGTAAAATTTATTTGCATGCAGATGCACCTTTTATTGTTGATGGTACACTAATTATTAATGGCACCAAAACAAATGTTGTTGTATTTGCCGGCGACAGGCTTGATCCTGAATATAAAGATCTGCCAGCCGGTTGGCCGGGTATTTATTTCAGGGGCACCAGTAAAAATAATATACTTCAATATGCCATTATAAAAAATGCCTACCAGGCCGTGGTTGCAGAAAAACCATCAATCAATGCAAATCCGAAACTAATATTACACCAATGCATAATTGATAATGCATATGATGCAGGAATACTTTGCGTAAATACAAGTATGATTGCAGATAATTGTTTGATCAGTAATTGTGGCAGAAATATTTTTCTTAGTTATGGCGGCAATTATAATATTACTCATTGTACCGTTGCAGCCTACTCTACAAACTATTTTTTACATAAAGAACCTGTTTTGGTGGTTACTAATTATGCTGATCAGAATGGAGGTACTGTAACAGCCGACCTTACTGCAGTATTGCGTAATAATATTTTTTGGGGTGATAATGGCATTGCTGCTAATGAAGTGATAGTAAGCAAACAGGGCAACAATGTTTTTAGTGTTTTGTTTGATAAGAATATATACAAGGGCAATACTGATCCTGCGAACAGCACATTAGCCGGAAATAAATTAAATACCGACCCCCTGTTTGACAGCATTGATATCAATAAACATTATTTCGATTTCAGGATCACAAAAAACAGTACTGCTCCGGGCTTAAATTACGGAACAGTTACCTCATTTTCTAAAGACCTTGATGATAAAAACCGTAATTTTGGATTGCCTGATCTGGGTTGTTACGAAAAACAATAATTTTTGAACCTTTATTTAACCAAAGTGTTAATATATTTAAACAACATCTATAACCGCTAAAATCTTCTCCTTTTCCTCCCCCTCGGGGGAGATAGAGGAGGCCTCAAACAATGAAAAAATTATTATCTATTGCCACAGCTTTAATAACCATTATTCCATTTACAGCACATACACAGGATGTGACTGCAACAGCCCAGTTGCAGGATAATGCACTAATACCTGCAACTTCCATGTCTATTCATGGGTTTAAAGTAGAATCACTTGATGGCAGCAAAATTGATTTTGCCAGTTTCAAAGGAAAAAAGATCCTCATCGTGAATACAGCCAGCAAATGTGGCTATACCCCACAATACGAAGAGTTGCAGAAACTATATTTAAAATACCAGGATAAACTGGTTATCGTTGGTTTTCCTGCCAATAACTTTGGCCAACAAGAACCCGGAACCAACGGCGAGATAAAAGATTTTTGTAAAAAAAATTATGGTGTTACATTTCCAATGGCAGCAAAGGTTTCTGTTAAAGGAGATGATATAGCACCCATCTATAAATGGCTTTGCAATATAAAAGAGAATGGTGTTATGGATGCTGAGATCAAATGGAATTTCGGTAAATTTTTACTCGACGAAAAAGGAACTCTTATTACTTATTTCCCCAGTAAGATTACACCAATGAGCGAAGAGATCATCAGCAAACTACAATAAATTTTACAGTGAAAAAACTATCCGTTATCTCGGCCCTTTTTTTGGGGGGCAGCAGTCTGTCTTTTCCCAATACACCCGATATCTGCGATGTAGCAAAAAAAGATACGGGCATACATCTCAGTTCCATTTACGATTTTAAAGTAGAATCACTGAACGGTGGAACGATAGATTTTGCAGATTTTAAGGGAAAGAAAATATTAATTGTCAATACCGCATCAAAATGCGGCTTCACCCCACAATACAAGGGACTGGAAGAATTGTACCAAAAATATAAAGATCGCTTAGTGATCATAGGCTTTCCGGCTAATAATTTTTTTTACCAGGAGCCCGGCTCTAATGAAACCATCGGAGAATTTTGTAAAAAAAATTATGGTGTAAGTTTTTACATGGCTGCCAAAATATCTGTAAAAGGAAAAAACATCGCCCCCATTTATCAATGGCTTTGCAATAAAGATGAGAACGGTGTAATGGACGCCAGAATAACCTGGAACTTCAATAAGTTTTTATTGAACGAGCAGGGCTTGATCATTGCTAAGTTTAACAGTAGGGTTACACCAATGAGTGAGGAGATAATTAGTAAATTATAAAAGGCTTATCTAATAGCCTTGTTAGCCTGCAAAATCAAATGAAAACTGAAATTCGGTATTTTGAAAAGTTACAAAAAGACGGTATTTCATTAAAGAGAAAAATTGCTATCGCCAATTTCACAGATATTTTAATTCAATACAAGATTTCAAAAAAACTTTCGCAAAAAGATTTTTCTGCTATACTCGGCATTAAAGAACAGCAATTACAGCACTATGAGGCAGAACAATATGCCTCAGTTAGTTTTAAACGGCTTCTTACATTTGTTGAAAAAACAAAACTGAATATTTCTGTTGCTGTTGAGTAACTCGTCCTCGTCTCCAGATAAGGGTGCACTGGTTTTGAGTTTTAAACTTATATTAGCACTCTTTTTATTATTTGTTATTCTTCGCAAAAATCTTCTCACTTTCTTCTCCCCTTTGGGGAGAGATAGAGAGGGGCTATATTTGCACTATGCAATTCCAATCCGTCATTGGTCAAAAAGTAACCAAAGAGCAACTGGTTCAAATGGTGCAGCACAACCGGCTGAGCCATGCCTTATTGTTTTTAGGTAAAGAAGGCAGTGGCGCATTATCACTTGCATTGGCATTTGCACAATATATTGTTTGCGAAAAAGTAAATGGGAAGCAGGCAATGGGCAATGGGCAACATGCAACAGAGCCTTCATTATTTGGCGAGCCAGATCCAGTATCAAGTATCGCCGTCCAACCGGGTCATCCGGGCGGGCGGTATCCAGTATCCACAAACGACTCCTGCGGCGAATGCCCCGCCTGCACCAAAGCCCAACAACTTATTCACCCCGATATTCATTTCTCCTATCCTGTCATCACCAGAAAACCCGGCGACAAACCAATATGTACAGATTTTATAAAAGAATGGAGAGACTTTATTTTAACCAGTCCATATGGTAACGTGTACGACTGGCTGCAATTTATTGAGGCCGAAAATAAACAGGGCAATATCACCGCCAGTGAATGTAACGATATCAACCGCAAACTAAGCCTTAAAAGTTTTGAAAGCGAATACAAGATACTCATCATGTGGATGCCCGAATTCTTAGGCCGTGAAGGAAATAAATTATTAAAACTGATAGAAGAACCGCCGCCAAACACTTTATTTATTTTTGTTGCAGAAAATGAAGACCTTATCCTGCCCACTATTTTATCAAGAACCCAACTGGTAAAAATTTCGGCACTTAAAAATTTAGAAGTAGAAGTTGCCCTGGAACTTACAGCAGGAGTTGCCAAGGAAAAAGCCCAACAGGTGGCAGCGGTGAGTGATGGCAATTACCGTGAAGCCTTACAATTATTACAACATGCAGGGGACGATTGGCAGTACCTGCTAAGGGAATGGCTAAATGCAATTATTAAAACAGGGCCTGTTGCCCAGGTAAAATGGATAGATGAAACGGCTAAATTGGGACGGGAAAAACAAAAACAATTCCTGAAATATTTTATTCATTTACTTGAAGAGGCGATCAGGATCAGGGTGATATCCCCGGACAACGGCCAACTAACAACAACCAACGAAACAGATTTTGCGCTGCGCCTTAATAAATTGTGCAGCATTGGCCAGCAGGAAGCCATTATCACCGAATTGGACAAAGCCAGTTACTATATTGAGCGCAATGCCAATGCCAAAATGCTCTTTCATGCCCTTTCCATCAAGCTTTATCACATAATTAGTAACAATTCCTTAATTTTGGTCAATTGAGGTTTTGGAACGTGAACATGACCAGGTAAGTGTGTGTGTATTATTTATGGAACAAGCTTTCTCCGCTATAATCAACATCGTCCCCGCCGCGGCGGGGCTCTTGTACAGTTGTACAAAGAGTTGCAAATTGCTCAACTGTATAGTTACAAGTTGAAGTGAGTGACACAACGATGCTACATAGTAGTACTTCAGCCGGTTACATAAAGATCTTCTCCTCAATTATTAATTATCAATTATTAATTTTTAATTACTCATCATATGGGCTGTGGAAGTTGTGGTACAAGTAAAGACGGTACACCGGGTGGATGCCAAAGTCATGGTAATTGTGCCAGTGGTGGATGTAATCGTATGAATGTACATGATTGGTTGGCCAACCTGCCTTTTAGCGATCCTGAAAGTAATTGCCGTATTGTAGAAATAAGCTTCAATAACGGCAGCCGTAAAGATTTTTTTAAAAATAACAGCAACCAGTTTTTTGAAAAAGGTAATATGGTGGCTGTTGAAGGCGTAAACGGTTTTGATGTGGGCATGATAAACATAACAGGCGAATTGGTTCGGTTACAATTAAAGAAACACAAGATTGACGAAAAGAGTGTAGATATAAAAAAGATTTTACGCCGTGCAAATGATACTGACCTTGCAAAATTAAAAGAAACCAAAGCAAGAGAAGCACAGGTATTGATACGCAGCAGGGCAATGGCCCGCCAGTTGAAGTTGGAATTGAAAATGGCTGAAGTTGAAATTCAGGCCGATGGCCGCAAAGCCACATTTTTTTATATTGCTGATGACAGGGTTGATTTCAGGGAATTGATAAAATTATATGCCGGCGAATTTAAAGTTAAAGTAGAGATGAGGCAGATAGGTGCCCGCCAGGAAGCTGGCAAAGTTGGTGGCATTGGCAGTTGTGGCCGGGAATTATGTTGCAGCAGCTGGCTCACCGATTTTAAAAGTGTAAATACCAATGCAGCCCGATACCAGAGTTTAAGTATCAATCAAACCAAATTAAGTGGCCAGTGTGGACGTCTTAAATGTTGTTTGAATTATGAATTGGATACTTATATGGATGCATTGCAGTTTTTTCCGGATGATGCGGATATCATTGAAGTGACCCGAAGCCGTGCCTACCTGGTAAAAAAAGATATTTTCAGAAACCTGATGTGGTATACTTTACCCGACAGTAATAAACAATATCCCCTGACGATTGAGCGTGTTAAAAAAATAAAAGAACTGAACAAGCAGGGAATAAAACCTGATGAGCTGGAGCCTGTTGAAATAATTACAGGAAAACCAAAAGAGATAGAACCCGTTTATGCTGATGTGGTGGGTCAGATCAGTTTAAAAAGTTTAGAAAAAACAAGCCGCAAAAGAAGGGATACCGAAAGAAATCAGCAACAAAATAACAGGCAACAGAACCGCAGGCAGGAGGGCAATCAAAATCGTGGCGGACAAAACACGTCTGGCGGGCAAGGTGGTCAACAAAGGCCTAATCAGCAAAACAGGCAGCAAAGACCTCCGCAAAATAATA
>JAYVUE010000283.1:0-3181 GCA_043788195.1 Chitinophagaceae bacterium | reverse complement strand
GATTTTTAAAACCTACATTGAATTAGCATTAAATCGAGGTATTGTAGATTGTAACTGGCCGGTTTTGGAATCACCTTCTTTAGTTGGTAATGCGCTCGCGTTAGGTAACGAGCAGGAAAGATTAGCATACCTGTCCTACTATCTTGAAAAAAATACGCCGCACCAGGACGCTTTACCAAAAGTGGCCAACGTTTTTAAAGAAGGAGGAAACTGGCCGGAAAGTATAAATTATTCTACTGCTGTTACAGAACTCACCACTTATTTAATGACGCTTTTAACAAAAGTAAATCCTGCGCTTCATTTGGGCCTTAAATACCCTGAAGTTTTAAATGCTATTACGGTGCCCTATTACCTCACCTATCCTAACAACCATCAAAATATACTTTTTGGAGATGGTCATCGGAATTTTCACCCTTCGGTCAATAATTATGAGATGGCCTATTATTTAGGATGTTTAGAAAAGTCGAAGGACATTCAAAATAAATATGGCGCTTTACTAAAGAGTGAGTTTGGTGATACCAGTTATAATAGAGCATCATTACATGCAAGATATTATGCGGCTCATCCCTATTTTGAGGAACCTTTAAAATTACTTTGGTTTAGCGCAACTATTGAAGGTGAAACAAAAGAATACCCCAAACCTGTAACCAATGAATTGCCTTTTGCCGGTATTTTAGTTCAACGTAATAATAGTTCAACAAATAATCCAAAAGATGCGCTCATGGGTTTTGTAGGTGGAGGAGCTTTTGTGCATGGCCATGCCAGCGGAATGAATATGGAACTCTATGGCCAAGGCCATGTACTGGGCACAAAAGGTGGCAGAGGAGCTTATACTACCGAAATTCATGAAAATTATTACAGACTTTTTGCAGGACACAACACGGTTGTTGTGAATGGCGCTTCCCAGGGCGACGGCAAATGGGTTAATTTAGGTATTAACACCGTTGAAAAAGTTGCCATTGAACCAAAGCCTTTTGAAGAAGCTGTTTCACCCAATCATTCGTTTACCACTTCCGGTTTTTTAGATAATAAAGGAGATAGTGCCGAAGCCTCCCAGGAACGTACATTAGGTATTATTCGTACATCATCAACAACAGGTTACTATGTTGATATTTTTAGATCCAAATCAACTTTACCTATACAGTACCATGATTATATTTATCATAATGTGGGTGAGCAGCTTATTTTTCAGACCAATGATAAAAACTTTGTATTAAAACCTGATTTACAACGCTATCAATATGCTGCAGGCAAGCCCTGGATAAAAAATAAAGCATTTAGAAATCCTGGTTGGCATTATTTTAATCGTATAGAAACTTCAGGGATCTATGCAAAAAGTATAAATGTTTTATTTGAAGTAAAAGCTTTAGAAAAAGCGCCGATTAAAATGAAACTTTTTATTCCGGAAGCGAAAGCAAGGGAATATACCAAAGTAATGGCACCGCCAAGTACGGAATCTGAAGCTACCTATAATAAGAAACCAACACCAACATTGGTAATCAGGCAAAATGGAGCCGCTTGGGATAATCCTTTTGTGGTGGTTTATGAATCTTTTGAAGGGAACCAGGATGGTGGAAGTGTAAAAAGTGTAGCGATGATTCAACAAAATGGAGTTTTTAAAGGATTGATTGTTGAAAGCAGTATTCGTGGAAAAAATATTCAGCAAATAATTATTTCACAAGATAATGATCAGGATGTTTTTAAAGATAAAAAGCTTGGTATTCAATTTAAGGGCAGGTATGCTGTTTTAACCTTAAATAGTAATAAAGAATTAGAGAATTTATATGTAGGAAATGGTGCTGATTTTAGTTACCGCAATTGGCAGATTACGGCTGAAAAGGGAGTGCCTGCTGCTTTTAATTTACAATCACAGCCAAAAGGAATAATCGTTGTTTCGAATTCAAAAATTTCAGTATCAAATCCAACAAAGAAAAAATTATCTGTAAAATCAATTAATAATTAGTTGAATGAGGAAAAAAATAATTTACTATGCCTGTTTGACTATGCTAATGACACAGGGGCTTTCATGTAAAGTCAATCAGAAAATAACCAAAACAGAAACACAGGACGCTTTAGTATAGGCTCTGGCATTTTGCTTGGTTATTCTAATTCAAAAGATTTATTAAGTCAAAAATCTGTGTTTCAAAAAGGTGATGTACTTTTTGGCAAACTAAGGCCATATCTGAGCAAATTTTTAATGGCTGAATTTGATGGAGTTTGTACAACTGAAATATGGGTTTTAAAAACGCAAAATGAAACTGTAAATAAATTTTTGTATCAACTAGTTCAAAATGAAAAAATAGTTGAAGCTGCAAATCTTTCTACAGGAACAAAGATGCCCAGAGCAGACTGGAAAACAAAGCAGATTTTATAATAGAATACGATGAACGTCTTAAACAGAATTTGAAGCGTGACGATGTTGATTGGAGCCAGCCCAGAGTAGCCTTTGTTTCCACCAACTTTACGGAAAATCAGATTCAGGCGACTAATTTTAAAGACATAGCTATTGAATCATGGGAAAAAAAGCAATATGCAGGAATATTCGATAAAAATGATTTCAAAATAACCTAATCATTATAATGGCAAAGGGGAATTCCCGCAAAACTTTTGAGCATGAACAAGCAAATGAATTCAAAAACTACACTAGATTTTTTACCTGTTTTCAAAGCAGCAGCATACATCAGTGCGGGAGTGCTGAATGAACAGGTGTTTGCCAATCTGAAACTTTACGCTAATGGTCATCACTTTAAAAATGGAGCGTCTTGTTTTTTGGCAAGCAACCGGAAAACATACTTGATAAAGCTATCATCCGATGTATTGCTTTTCAGGGAACTGATAAACGATTTATCATAGACGATAAACCTTATGGTGGTAATCTCCACCAATAATATTTTCAGGCCATGCAATGGCTAAAGGGCAAACTCAATGTTAGTTATGATATAGAAGGTCAAGGTGGCGGACCCAGAAAAGAGATTTGGGAAATACCTGAAACCGTATTTAAAGAAGCCATCATTAATGCATTATCTCATCGTGATTACTACGATAAAGGTGCTGTCATCAATATCGAGGTTTTTGATGACAGGGTTGAAATTAGCAACCCCGGTGGTTTGGTGAGTGCCATTCCCGCAACCCGCTAATTTTTGGTTTGTTTGCTCGCATGCATTTGGTAGAGCAGGTTGGC
>JAYVUE010000282.1:0-2091 GCA_043788195.1 Chitinophagaceae bacterium | reverse complement strand
CAATGGACAAAAATTTCAGGGCCTTCCTCATTTAATATTGTAAATGCAAATGCAGTTCAAACGCAAGTGACAAATCTTGTGCAGGGAATTTACCAGTTTGAATTGAAAGTAACAGATGCAGGGGGCCTGTCTGCAAAAGATACCATGCAGGTGATCGCAAATGCGATACCATCCGCCTGCGCTCAACTCGTTTCTTTTGGAACACTTTCTATTCCCCGTGAATATGTTTGCGCTGCCACTGCCGGGAATAAAATTTTATTTGCGGGGGGAGCTATACAAATTACTCCAACTTATATTGCCTCTTCGCGGGTGGATATTTATGATATGGTTACACAAACCTGGTCAACAGCAGAATTAAGCATGCCCCGTTCATCCCTGGTATCCGCTACTCTTGGAAATAAGATATTTTTCACGGATGGTTATTACAGCGCTTCATCAAGAGTTGACATTTATGATGCATCCGCCAACCTTTGGTCAACTACTGAATTAGGTACAGCAAGGGCAGGACTTATATCGGCTGCTGCCGGTAACAAAGTAGTTTTTGCAGGCGGTTATGGTATTCCTGATAACGATAAAATAGATGTTTACAATGTCACTTCCGGCCTTTGGTCAACAGCTTTCTTAGCTCAACCAAGAGCAGATATTTCTGCAACTTCATTTGGTAATAAAATATATTTTTCCGGAGGTCAGGACTTACAGGGTAATCAGGGTGTCGGTTTTTCTGACAAAGTAGATATCTATGATGCGTCAACAGACAGTTGGTCAACAATTACAATGTCTGAACCAAGGTGGTTTCACACTACAATTGTTGCAGATAATAAAATATTTTGGGCAGGAGGGTGTTCTTCTTTTGATACCAATGGAGACGCTATATCTAACCCCAGTGTAGAGATCCACGATATAAATAATGGGAACCGGTTGCATCACCAATTAGCCCAAACTCCTATTATGTCTTCCGGAATAATGAATAATAAAATTATTTTTTTACCCGCTTTTGCCGGCTCATCATTTTCAATAGATATTTATGATATAAGCACACAAACCTGGTCAGCCTGCAATATTTCTTCCCCCGAATGGACACACATCGGATGGCATAAAGCAACTGTTGCGGCGGGTAATAATATGTATATTATAGGAAATATACAAGGAACTACTATCCCATCCCGGATCTGGAAACTGAGATTTTAAATTATTCTATCAGGGAGAAATAAAAAAAGTAAATTTTGCAAGGATGAAGCAAATTGGAGAATCTGATTATTATGAAGCGGGGCATTGAAACACAAATTATTTTTTAGTGATTGAGTAACTGCTTAATCTTTTCCTGTACTTTATCTCCATTAGGCAACATTTCTCTCTCCAAAATAACATTCATGGGTACTGCAGGTAAATTTAAAGCACCTAACACTTCAACCGGCGCATCTAAAAATTTAAAACAGGCTTTATTTATCCTGCCTGCAAGGGCTTCGGCAAAGGAATTATTTTGTTGTTCTTCGGTTACAATTAAACATTTGCCATGCTTTTGTACAGTTGCAAAAATCAGTTCTTCATCCAAGGGAAACAAGGTTCTTAAATCAATAATTTCAATTTGTCCAATAAAATTTTTTGCAGCAGCTTTTGCCCAATATACACCCATGCCATAGGTTATTATACAACAGGTTTCGCCGCTTTCAATAAATTTTCCATCAGCCTGCAAAACAATATTGGCTTTACCTAAAGGAATAATATAATCTGATGATGGTTCAATAGTTTTTGCTTCTTCTGTTCCGGGTACTTTACTCCAGTACAAACCTTTATGCTCCAGCATTATCACGGGATTAGGATCGAGAAAAGCAGCTTTTATCAACCCTTTCATATCAGCAGCGTTTGATGGATAAACAATTTTTATCCCTTTAATTGAAAGCAAAGTGGTTTCAATACTTCCGCTATGATAAGGGCCACCACCACCATAAGCGCCAATGGGCACACGAATTAAAGTTTGTACCGGAAATTTTCCGTTGGTTAAATAGCATGAACGCGAAACTTCGGTAAAGAGTTGATTTACTGCCGGGAAAATATAATCTGCAAACTGCACTTCTACAATCGGCTTGCAAC
>JAYVUE010000281.1:0-3567 GCA_043788195.1 Chitinophagaceae bacterium | reverse complement strand
GTCCTTGATATCGATAGCGACCAACTGAATTCCTTTGATAGAGAGGATCAGTTATTCCTTGAACAAATAACTTCATTACTTTAATTCAGGAATCCTTCCAGGTCCAGAGATACCGGCATGCATAGGTGCGGTAGGGCTTCCATTTTTCTGCTATAGCAATCATTTTCTGCTTCTTTTCTGCTACAGGCATTTCTAATTTATAAAGTTTGCTCATTGCCTGCTGGATTGCAAGGTCATCTACCGCAAAAACATCTTCCCTGCCCAAAGTAAACATCAAAATCATCTCTGCTGTCCACCTCCCTATTCCTTTTATTTGCACAAGAAAACTTATTAGTTCCTCATTTTCCATTTTATGTATCAGCTTATCTGAAACATTATTTATTGTAAAAAATTCACAGACATTACGTACATAGTTTGCTTTTGCATTTGACAGCCCTATCTCTCTTAATTCTTCAAAGGGAACATTTAATATTTCATGTGGGGTCGGATATTTTTTGCTAAAAAGGCTTTCAAAGCGCTTGTAAATTACGGCAGCAACTTTTGTATTCAATTGCTGGCTGATTATTGACGCACATATTCTCAAATGAATATGATTTCTCTTTTCCAATACGGGTGGATCAAGGGCTTTGACCAGCTTCGCCAATTTCTTGTCTTTGTTCAGATGGTCAATGAAATGCATATGTGCGTGTGATTACAAAGACCAGGAAGTTGCACCATCTTTTTCATCTTTCAGATTAATACCCAATTCTGTTAATTGTTTGCGGATCAAATCAGAAGTTGAATAATCCTTTTTTTCTTTTGCTTCTTTCCGTAATTCAATAATCAGCGCCATCAATCCTTTCATTTTTATATCACCAGTCGGATTAATATCCTGTAACCCCATTATATCTTCCAGGAATACCCGGAACTGTAATTTCATAAGGTTGAGCGTATCAGATGAAATAGCGGTTCTTTCAATTAAACCATCTTTCATTGAATTAATTACAGGAACCATCTCAAACATATTGGCAATGATTTTAGGTGTGCTGAAATCATCATCCATAAATTCATCAAATTCTTTTATCCATTTTATGCAGGAAGCATCCAGCTCTTTATCGCCTGGTATATTATTCTGAGTATCTGGCATTTTAGTTAAAAGAGAATATGCTTCCCATAAACGCTTAAATGCTTTCTCACTTGCCACAAGAGCCTCACTACCAAAATCGAGCGTGCTTCGATAATGACTTTGCAGAATAAAAAACCGGATTGTCATTGGCCCAAAAGCCTGGGTGAGAAGAGGATGATCACCTGAAAACATTTCTGTTAACTTGATCTGGTTATTATAACTCTTCCCCATTTTTTTTCCATTAACTGTAATCATATTATTATGCATCCAGTACCTGACTGGTGCCTTATGATTGCAGATTGTGCTTTGTGCTATTTCACTTTCGTGATGAGGGAATTGCAGATCCATTCCTCCGCCATGTATGTCGAATTCTGAACCAAGGTACTTGGTTGCCATTGCCGAACATTCGATATGCCAGCCTGGGAATCCCTCACCCCATGGACTTTTCCATCGCATAATATGTTCCGGTGCTGCTGATTTCCATAAAGCAAAATCTGCCCTGTCACGTTTTTCTTCCTGACCATCCAGTTCCCTGGTTGTTTCCAGCAGGTCTTCAATTACTCTGCCGCTTAACTTTCCATAAGGGTATAATGCAGCATATTTTTTTACATCAAAATATACCGACCCATTTATTTCGTAAGCAAAGCCTTGCTCAATAATTGACTGGATCATATTTATCTGCTCCACAATATGACCGGTTGCAGTGGGCTCAATGGTGGGCTCAATACAATTGAATTCTTTCATTGCCCAATGAAATAGGTTTGTGTATTTCTGAACCAGTTCCATTGGTTCAAGTTTTTCCAGCAGCGCCTTTTTACTTACTTTATCTTCAGCTTCACGTCCTTCTTCTTCAAAATGACCGGCATCTGTAATATTGCGCACATATCTCACCTTATTTCCTATATAGGTGAGATATCGGTAAACCACATCAAAAGTAATATACGGGCGAGCATGCCCTAAATGACTTTCTCCACTTACTGTGGGACCGCACACATACATTCCAACATGACCAGAGGTCATCGGGGTGAATTCTTCTTTTTGTCTGCTGTAAGAGTTATAAACTTTTAATGCCATATTGAATCAATGAATGTCAAAGATATTAACGTTGTTATCAATCGGGTTGAAATCATTTATTAAGAGAAGGTAAAAAAAGATCAGCAATAATTGGAAAATGATCACTTAGCTTTTTTCTTATCCTAACAAATTGCTCCACATTGAAAGATTCACTACAAAATATATGATCAATCCGCAAGGTTGGGGATATGCTATAAAAGGTACGGCCTATACCTGTTCCCTTTTCCGCAAATGTGTTTTTCATGTTTTTTCCTATAGTAAAATACGCATAACTATTTGGCACATCATTGAAGTCTCCACATACAATAATTGGATAAGGACTGGCATTCATACTTTTCTTTATCCTTTCACTTTGCTCACTGCGCTTTAGGAATCCAATATGTAGTTTGCTTATGATGTTTCGGGAGTTTTCTAAGTCCTGCTCATCTTTAAGGGTAGGATTATCAATATAGCTAAGGTTTTTACCTGTAAACTTTAGTGATTGCATATGAATATTGTAAACACGAATCGTATCGGTGTTATGCAAAATGTCTGCATATTGAAAAATGGAATTGTAATCAGACGGATCATAACTCACTGTGTGTTTACTTACAATGGGAAACCTGCTGAAAATGATTAGTCCGAAATGATGGTTATCATCAAAATCAAGCTTTGGATTATAGGTATAATGATAAAATTGGAAACCCAGTTGTTTCATTATAAGTTGCAGATTATTGATCACACCCTTTTTTTCTCCTGCTACCATTTCCTGAAAACAGGCTATATCAGGGTTATATCCATTAATTATCCGGATCATCTCCGCTTTTATTTCTGGATGGGTTTTATGTTCAAGAATATCAAAATGCTCTACATTCCAACTCATTACCCTGATGTTGGAAGGGTGCTTAACAGTAATGAAATAGGGGGTAAACCGAACCCGTACAAGATGACGCAAAGGGGTCCAGCAAATAGCAATAGTCACAATCCCTATTATAGATAACATAGGCTTTGCAAACAACCAGAAAAGGATGAACGAAAGAATAAATAATAAGAAATAAAAAGACCCTAAAGTAAATATTCCTGTGATCCAGAATTTTCGGGGATCAAAAAATTTTCCGTAGCAACTAATTATAAGGGATACAGCTGCAAGCAAATTAAGAATGATTAGTACTGTTTTGGTAAAACCCCTTACTTTTTGGAGAGACATATTACGAATTTAAGGATTTGCCATGTAAGCATTTCGTATTAGTCAGTTCAGGGCCGGCTATACATCGCTGTTAAAGGTCCTCTTCTGCAGCTTTTTTTAATATTTCTTTTTCTTCTTCAGTAAGAAAATGATAACCCTTTACATTAATTTTATCAAGGATCTCATCAACCCGTTGCTGTGTAATAATTGATTGTTTTTTATA
>JAYVUE010000280.1:0-39082 GCA_043788195.1 Chitinophagaceae bacterium | reverse complement strand
GTTACAATTTCTATAGCTGTAAAAATATTTTTTTCTTCTATTTCCGGCAGTGCTTCATCAACATAATAATTCATACAAAACCGGTTTTGACGGCCGGTTATATAAGTTATTTTTTTATAGAGGTGCATGATCGTCCTGGCTATCCACAACCTGTTGGTGGCGGTAATGATAAAAAAATCAATGTCTGTTTTTTCGCTGCCATAATTTTTTGATAAAGAGCCAGAAACAGCTAAGCCATTTACATAGGGGAAACATGATAATATTTTAGCCGCTTTATGTGCTATTAGCATTTGTTTAGCTGCTAGTATATTAGCTTTCTTCCTCTTTATTGCTAAAGTAATATCATTATGGAGTGAGTAAAATTCATCAATTAAAAATATAGAGTTATCCTGCAGTAAAGTTTGTAAGCCCTCATTAATTATTGCCTGGTTGCTTTCTTCTCCATGAAATTGTAAAATCTCTATGCTTAGTAGCGGATAATGAAATATATCGAAATAGGCCAGTGTTTTTAATATGTAACGCTTGGTATTTGCCAATTAAATTCGTATAAAATTATTCCCAAATTACTTTTTTTAATTCCTTCCTGTACAATTGTCTTAATTTCTGATATTTTACATAACTCTGGTTAGCTGAATGTAAAGCAATGATGTAGCCATTATAGCCGTCTAAAAAACCGAGCCGTAAAAAATATCCGTTTATAAATGCCCAAAGCGGACTTAATATAATTTTTGACCATGATCTTTTTATTCCAGCCTCATATAGTGATTGGGCTGCAATAGTACTCACAGCATCATTTCTTTCAAGGTATTCTTCTTGTGTATCAAATGTATAATGCAACAGATCGCCATTTAAATGTTTTACAGTAATACCCTCAACCATTAAAATTCTGTCATGAGGATTCATGCCGCCGCATTTACCCATAGCCTTGTTGAAAAGCCGTAGTTTTTTATCCGGGTACCATAGCCCATGTCTGATAAACCTGCCACAAAAAAAACTGCAGCGGTTCATAGAGTAAGCATTAAATAAAAGATCTTTTTTTGCTTTTAAGATAGACGAGGAGAGTTCATCACTTAATGCTTCATCAGCATCAAGTAAAAGAATAAAATTATTTGTAGCCAGGATTATGGCTTTATTTTTTTGATTAATATAGCCATCAAATTTAGATTGCTTAACAATAGCGCCCATTGAAAGAGCGATGGTAACGGTGGTATCATTAGAGAAGGAATCGACAACTATGATCTCGTCTGCCACTTTGTTAACAGACTGTATACAACGACCTATATTATTTTCTTCGTTATAGGTAATAATAACTACCGAAAGTGCCTGCATGATGTTGATTTTAAAATATATTGTTACTATTCTAAACGTAATAAAATTAACCCGGGTTGCCTGTATTTATTGGTAAAGAGTGGTTGCGGGTCTTATTATGATATTTATCTTTTAATAAAAAAACGGAAAAGAAAAAACTGTAAAAAAAGATCCCTTTATTAAGGTCCAACACATTTTCTGATACACAAACAATAATGATCAAAAAGAGGAAGCTTAAAAACAAAAGGTCTTTTTTGCGCCATGCTGCAGCTGTTCCAAAATACAGTACAAAGATAAACAGCGCCAGTCCTATAATGCCGGTTTTTAGTAAAAAACTAAGGTATTCATTATGCGTATTGAATTCATTTAAGTAAGAGAGGTATAATTTGTTTTCAAAATATTTTTCTTTCAATAAGTTTTTTTCAGCTCCCTGGCCATGGCCAATAACTGGTGATCTTTTAATGAGGTCTATAATAAGCCCCCATCTAACTATGCGTGGTTCGGTGATCTCAATAAGATCTGCTTTTTGGGTTAGGTCTTTTTTCAGTTCGTTTACATAGCGAACCTTAAAACTATCAATATTCAGAAAAGCAAAGAACAATAACAGTGACATGGTTATTGCGATAATAATAAACCATACCCTTTTTTTGCCGCTAAATGCAATGAATGGAAATACAATTGTTATAACCAGCAACAAGGCGATGCAAACTGCCCTGGATGATAATTGTAGCATCCCCATGGTAAGAATAAGTATACAGGCAGTATAAAAAAAATTCAAATTTCTTCTTTTCTCCTGTAAAATCACGTAGGCCAGTGTAATGATAGAAAAAGCAACATACATTGATAGATACGTGGCATGCATTTCAATGGGCAGCGAAAAATTATGATTCATGAATACCAATGTGAATAATGACGACATGGGTAAATGAAAATACAGGATGGTATGAATGGCATCTGCATAGAGGTAAATGATGGTGAAACTGCAGGCCAGCGCAAAATATATAAACAGATTTATCCTGTACTTTTTTATATCCAGACCATTCAGTGCAAATAATAAAGGGATCAGTAAAATAACGAGTTGCCTTATTGCTATACTAAAGCCTTCGGCTTGATCAGGACTGTATATAATAGAAATAAAGTTCAGCAGATAAATTGATATCAGTACCAATAATTCCTTACTGAATAATGTATTCAGGTAAATTTTTTTGCAATGGATACATGTATGTACAGCAAAACATACCAGGATAATCTCGCTGTAAAAAAAATCAAAAGGCAATGTTATCAAAAAGCCTGCCAATAGCCAGTAGCTAATCTTATTAGGGATCGTATCATCAATGTGAAACAGTGTTCTCATTTTTTTGATTGCGTATAACAATGGGTAATAAATTCATCATATTGTTTAATGATCATCGGCCAATTGTATTGTGTGTTGATCTTTGCGAGGTTGTTTTCAATCATATTTCCTTCTGGTTTAATAGATACTGTCAATTGCAGTACATCATCAACCGATCTAAAATAATATCCATCTTCATTTAAAACCGCCCGGTTAAATTCATTATCATGTACTGCTATCAGGGCGCCGTCTGCCATGGCTTCCAGCAAGGAGGGGTTGGTACCACCTGCGCTGTGCCCATGAAAATACATGCTGCAAAATTTTCTCAGTGTATGCGTAACAGCACTGTCATAAATGGCCCCGATAAAAACGATCCGCTTATCGGCCATAAATTTTTTAAGCATTGATTGCCCAAAAGCATTTCCGGCATCACCTACAACTAAAAATATTTTATCAGAGGTACTGTTGTGAAAACCCTCCAGGATCATTTCAATATTATTTTCAGGCTCCATCCTGGCCATCAGCATAAAATAATTTTCTGCTACTACTTTATATGCTGCCAGTAGTTGCGGATCTGCATTTATTTCTTTTTCGGCCCCATAAGCAATAAACTGGCTGTCGGCAGCATATTTATTTTTTAAATAGGCTTGTATCACCAGCGAATCTGAAATTAAAAAATCACTATACCTGACGGCCCATTTTTCGGCGTAGTGCAAAAATTTTCTTACTGGTTTTGAGTATTTGCTGCGTTTCCATTCAAGCCCGTCCATATTAGAAATAATGACAGCGTTTTTAGGAAATAATCTTCGCCAAACAGAACTGCTGGTGTATCCTAAAAATAGCAGCACATCAAAATTATTTTTTTTTGAATTATGGATGCAGTTGAAATCGTAAATAAACTGGCCCATAGTTCCCATTAAATATTCTGCATCATAGCAATGAATAATTTTTATACCATTCCATTCATTTTTTTGATAAGGATGATTATGGGAATTATAAACTGTTATAGCATGCCCTTTTTGCTGTAACCCAACAGACAACTTTTCGGCCAGTTGTTCAAATCCGCCATACCTGTTCGGAATTCCCCTTGTTCCAATTATTGCTATATTCATTTTAATATTTATTCACCTTGCAAATTGGCATTATTTATCCTGGTTATTATTAACTGTTCCTTTTGCTGTGTTTAATGTTAATTGCCGGTAAGCGATAAGTGTTTTTTCTGCGGCTTTCTTCCAATTGTACTTAAGCCTGACTGTATCTATATATTCAGTATTCAGATCAGCATCAGCTGCTTTTTTAACAGCTTCCCTGATGGAGGAAACGGATGCCGGATCACAGTAAAAACAATATTTTGGATCAAAATAATCCTTTGTATCTCCATACTTCGTCAGTACAATATTACATCCGCTGTATAATGCTTCCAGTGAAGAGAGCCCGGTGGTTTCAAACCAGCTGGGCAGTACATGCACTTTTGCCTGTGTATAATATTTTGCCAGTTCTTCCTGCGGAATTGCTTTGATAAAATGAATATTTGGCCCACTGATTTTTTTGCATTCATTATAATAACTGATATGATTTGGGGCAGGGTTGCCCAAAAGAAATACCTGGAAAGGAGTATTATTTAATGCCTTGATCAGATTAAGCTGATTTTTTCTTTGTTCTATCCTTGCTACACAAAGTACCATGTTCCTGTCTTTTAAACTGATATCTTCTGTTTTGTAATTAAAAGTTTCAACATCTGCACCATTAGGTATTACAAAATATTTTTTTTCTATTCCATACGCCGAAAAAAGCCTTTTATATTCACTTTCAGAATTGGGTAAAATAATTGAAGCATTTTGAAGAACCCATTTTACTGATCTCTTATGACCCATCCATATATAATTAGCGGATATTATTTTTTCTCCCTTCAATATCGACTTGCCCATTGTCTTAATATATTCCTGTGCATTGCTGTTAAATAAATTGAGGATATGATCCCTGAGACCTTTGCTTTTTCTCGTTCGCGGATTGGCATAATCTACATAAATAGTTGATACTACATAAGGCAAATTACTTTTTTTTATATGCAGCATCATATCTGCAGGGTGTGTGATATTAAAAAAATGAATGAGATCATATTTGGAATAGTCTGTTATTTTTTCATTACATAATTTGATATCTATCGAAACACCTGATTTTTGTAATGTTTCAGCTGTCTTTAATACCTGAATACTATCACCACCTCTTACAGTAAAAAGCGAAGCTCTTGAAATGAACAATATATTTAAACTATTATTCATTGCTCAGGTTTTTTGCAACTTTTGATTATACAACCAATTGATAAAAGCTTTTGGAAAAAAACTTAATATCATTATCGCATAACTATCCAGTCTGCCTGGATGTAAACGAATGGCTTTACTTAAATTGATCCTTGCTTTTTTAGGTTGGTGATTATCCCAAAGATATTTTTTCCCCAGCATTGAATAATACGAGCCTTCTTTTATTTTCGGGTTATCCTGTTTTTTTAAAATTTCCAATATTTCTTTTCCTTCAGATTCCGTCATATAACCTTTTTGTATGGCGCCTGATTTTAATTCAATAAAACGTTTTGTGCGCCAGCGTTCATCAATACTAATAGATGCAGGGTT
This sequence comes from Chitinophagaceae bacterium, assembly GCA_043788195.1. Lineage (GTDB taxonomy): Bacteria > Bacteroidota > Bacteroidia > Chitinophagales > Chitinophagaceae > Ferruginibacter. The sequence continues at coordinate 33,811 of JAYVUE010000280.1, read as the reverse complement.
AAGCCTGACTCTTAATAATGTTTTTGTGAGATTACAGGCCTTACCATAATTAAGTAATTTCGACCATAATAATTGATCTTCGAAAGCATAAGCATGCGTGTCATAACTGCCGATCTGTAATACCGGCGCCTTCCTGAATGTTACTGTGGAATGAATTAACGGACAACTACTAAAAATCAGCCTTCGGATGTCTTCATCACTTTGTGCCAACATTCGCCCGGTAAATACATATTCATCATCCATATCAATATAATCAGCATTTGAACCCACAATGACATAATCGGGATTGGTCATTAAAAAATCATATTGTACCTGAAGGCGCTCCGGCAGGCAAATATCATCTGCATCAAAACGCGATACAATTTCGGCTCTTGCATTTAACAAACCCATATTCAGCGCAGCCGCAACACCCTGGTTGGATTGATTGATTGATCTTATTCTTTCATCAGTAAAGGAACAGATAATTTGTTCAGTTGCATCAGTAGAGCCATCATTAATTATCAGCAATTCAAAATCAGTAAAAGTTTGATCAAGTATTGAACAAATTGCTTCACTTATATATTTTGCTGCATTATAGGCCGGCATCAAAATTGTTATTTTCGGATCAATTGTTTTCATTTTTACCTTCTTGTATCAACCTTTCTTTTATGTTTAATAATATTAATAATTCCAAAAAGATAACAACAGATAATTGTTCAAACCAGTAGTCTACAAAAAAGATACCGAGCATAAACAATAGTAGCGGGATCCCATAAGTGAGCTTTTTTAACCGGCTTACAAAATAACCAATGTAGAGGAAAAAGAACGATAATAACCCAGCAAATCCGTATTCACTTAATAATTGATCATAAGTAGAGTTAGGGCTATGGATTAAAGAATGCAGCCCGTCACTATTTGTAAAATAGTATAAATAAAGATCAAGGTGGTTTCGTTTAAAATCATCATTTATATAACTAAATCTTTCAGGATATCCACCCCCGATGTTCATTGAGGTAACACGAAAAGCGAGCTTGGAAGAAAAATTACCAACACCAATTCCTGTAAATAGTTGCAGCGGATGTTGCTTAAAATAGCGAAAGGTTTGTTCAAGGGCGATTAGCTTACCCGGTAATCTGAATTGTTGCGATTTACCTGAAGCGAGGGGTAGATCCGATCGTCGTTCTGCAATAAAATTAAGAAGTTTTTTTTCAAATTCAGAAGTGTCATTTTTATGTTGAAATGTTGGGGTGTGTATGCTGTCAATAGGGATAAGGGGCTTTTCTATTAATTTTATTACAGGTACAACAACTTTACTTTCACCCACTCTTCTCTTTTCATTATCCAGTATTACCCACTGTAAACTATCAATGTATAATTGTGCAATTTTTTGTTTTTTCTCCTCATTGGTTAAAATGCTGTCAGGTTTTTCTGCAATGGGGATGTTATTATTGGTAACCGGCTTTTCTGCCGGGTGGATATTGAATATTTTTTGATACACATCTGTAATATATGCGTTGTTTTGGGGAGAAGTCTTCGCCCAAAACACTACCAGCATCAGCAGGCAAACAATGATCATGCTTTTCTGGTCTTTGTTGGTTTGAAATATAAACAGGTAAAGCAAAATAATACATAGGATAAGGTTGGTAACATTGCTGCCGGTTAATAATAAAACAATCATGCATAGTAATACAGGCAAATAATTTTTCCGTAACAGGAAATACAATAATCCAAATGCATTTAATACGGCATTGGTAGTAGAGGTATCCTGCGTTATCCCTTTAATATAATCCCCGGTACCGATAAAATATTTTTGATAAAGGCCCTGGTAACGATACGGATTGATATGACCTGTTTCGGCGATTATGCTAAAATAAACGGCCAGTGAAAAAAATACATTGATCATAAAAAATAAAAAAATGGTACGGTGGATGATCGCCGGATCGTTTTTTTCTACTGATAATTTTACCTGGTGAATCGCCATAATGCAGAGTAACCAAAAAGAGAGGCCTGTCAAAAAAACCAGGTTATAATTTAAGTTATCGTTCATTCCACTGATCAGCCAGTTGAAAACAGCAATGACTATAATAAACAGATAGAATAAGGGGAGGCGCGAATGTTTTACCCTGAAACCCATTTTAAGATCAAAACGGAAAATATAGATCAGTACGATCGCTGCCACCTTTACCAGCAGTTTTACATTTAAAAAAAGAAGGAGAAAGGCTAATAAAATCCAGTCAACAGTATAAATTCTGTTTTGTAAATCTTTAATAACTTGTTTTATTCGCACGCTGATAATTTGCTAAGTATTAATGATTGGTTTAATTGATCATAAAATGTCAATCGGAAAAGTATGGATTTAAGTTGCCTTCTTAAAATTGCTTTGCCGGGTTAACATTTGCCAATCGCTCCACTGAATTTGCTTTGCTAACAATGAGCAGACTAAATACATTAAAATGGCCGCAAAAAGGATCAACCAGGTATTGGTAAACAGTAAATTCGCTAAGATGCCCCCCGCAATTGCATAAACCGGTACTAATAATATACCCAGCATATTTTTACTGTATTTAGTAAACCCGCTCTGCATAAAAAAAAATGCAGCTTGAATGATAATTGAAATAAGATATGCAACTGCAGCACCTTCTCCATTAAAAAAAGGAATTAACACTACAGTGGCAATTAAGTTAATAATAAAAAAAATAAAAGTAATGTAAAATATTTTTTTAAGATGCCCCTGGGCAAAATTCATTGTCCACAAAAAATTATTGAAATATAAAAAAGGCATAGATGCAGAAAGAATTAAAATTGTAAATTTATTTACCGCCCCGTATTTATTATTGGTAATAAAATCTATACACGGCACCCATAAAATATTAAGTACCAGGGCAACCCCGCAGGCAACAATAATTTCAAAGCGCAATAATATTAAAAGAGAATTCTGTTTGTCTTTAGCAATACTATGGTCATGTTGAAATAATTTTGAGAATCGTGGAATTAATAACGGGGCAATGATTAATAAAGGCAAAGTGGCTGCTTCAAAAACTTTATATGCAAAACTGTAGTTTGCTAACACTATATTGGAGGCCAATATTCCTAAAAAAATCCAGTCAAGCCTGGCCACCGCAGCATTAAATACTACAACTCCCATTTGTGGTAAAGATTCTTTAAAGAGTTCTAAATATTTATTTTTATCCCAATGTTGTTTTAACGGAAACTTTAACTGGTATTTGGTTATAAATAAACAAAGCAATAATTCTGCAAGATCTCCCGAAATAAAAATGATTATTATTATTTTAAGGCTAAGAACATTTAAAAATGTAAATATCAATAAAGCAATAACCCGTAAAATATTGGAGAAAACAGACATGTACAATAAGGGTTTAAACTTCTCCATCCCCAGTGCCAACTGTTTAAAAGGCGAAGAAAAAAATATCATCAGTTTTCCAATACTTAATAACAGCAATATTTGATGAGCATGAAAAAATTTTGTAAAAAATAAATTACCTGCCAATAATAATACAAAAACTAACAGCCCGGATAACAAAACATGCATATTATAAGCAGAGAATGTTGGAGAAATATTATTACCGGTTGCAATTTTTTTAATAACCAGCTGGTCAATGCCAAAAGGGAGCATATTGAAGATTGTAAGTAAAACAGCCAGGGACCAGTTAATTTCGCCAAAATCATTTTTTGTAAGGTAAGCAGAGAGGATATAAAAAATTACGAGTCCACTAAGCTGGTTAATGATCACCTGCAAAGAATTTGCCGAAATATCATGAAGGATTTTTTTTTTCATTGTAAGTTTTGTGGCAACAACACCCAAATTGTAATTTATGAATTTATTGAATCTTTCTTTCGCTAAATTCATTAATTGTGCTTACATAAAATTTAATATGCTGTTGTACAGCATAGGAAATATTAAATTTTTCAGTAACTAATTTTTTGCCGGCCCCGGCAATTGTACACCTTAATTTTTTATTTTCAGTAAGCAATATAATTGCATTTGCTATTGCATTGATATCATCCGGGTCAACAAGTAGTCCGTTTTCCATGTCGGTTATGAGTTCCGGGCCAGAACTTTTTGTTGTAAATACAACGGCGCAGCCTGCTGCCATTGCTTCAAGTGGTGCCATTGAAAAGCATTCGGAATAGGAAGGGAATACCGCTACTGTTGCTGTGGATAATTCTTCAAGCAGTGTTTCCCTGTCAACATGGCCATGAAATGTTACAGTAGGTGAAGCATCTTTGGTAAGCATTTTTTTTAAATCATTTATTGGCCCCTTTCCATAAATATGCAATGTTAAAGAAGAGAATTGCATATTTACAAGATTCCATGCTTTTAATAAAGAATGTACTCCTTTAATTTTGGTAAGCGCTCCGGTAAAAATTACTTTATTGCCAAATTGTTTTTTATCATACACCATGGGAATGTTAATACAGTTGTATAAAATAGAAATCTCTTTTGTATATCCAAACAATTTTTTAGTTTCACTGGCAGTATATAGGCTTACAGCAGATACCCTGTCTGCCCTTTGTAAAAGATGCCTTTCTGCTTCGAAAATTCTTTTATTCAAAGGTCTGTTCATTTCATTTAGTAAATAACTATGGCTGCAATGCAGCTTTACTACAAGGGGCACTTTAAATACCGGAATGCTAAGAGTTGTCAGGCGATTATGTAAAAAGGTATTCCAATCGGGCATTTCAATAATGTCAATATGATATTGCCCGATCATATTTTTAATAAAATTGAATAGTGCAGTACTTGAAACCATGGCATCCCAATGTAAAACCCCGGAATACTTTAAAAATTTCAAAAATAATATATCAGTAATTGAAAAATTGTTTTTAATCAATACCGTATCGGTTCTGTATCTTAACCGCCATATTTTTACTCCATGGTCTTCTTCGTAATTTGCCTGTGAGTACCCATGTGGATATAAACCAACAACGTAAACATTGTGTCCCTGCTTTACAAACTCTCTTCCAAGAACTTTTACCATTGTACCAATACCACCACTTTTACCCGGGGGGTATTCTTCGCATACGTATAAAATATTCATTTGCTGAGTAATATTTTAAAGAAAGGGATTGTATAAAAATTAAACTCACTGGTCTTTATTTCTTTTTGGCAAATGGTTTTAGGGTAAGTGATATTAATACTCCCGCACTGTTCAATTTTATTTTACCATAACCAATACCACTCAACGGCAATTTTACATAAGGCTCGGCCATTACTGAAATGTGGTTATTAAAATTGTATTGATATCCACCCGAAAGTGTAAGAACAGAAAAATAATGCTTGTTTTCATTGTCTACATTGCGTTTGTAATAATAGAATTGCCCGGCAGGGTTTTTGTATTCATAATTGTAAGCTTCTTTTTTCATCAGGTAAGTAGAAATTCCTACACCACCAAACCAGTTGTGTTTTTTTCTTTTTCCAAAATTATAACTGATATAAAGTGGTATTTCATACACATTACATTCGCCGTCAATTTTATCAAGATAAGGATAAATAGTTCCTTTATACTCTTCGGGCATTGCAGAATATATTTTTTTAGAAACATAAAAACCTGACCTTACCGTAACCCGTTTCAAAAAAGTATAACTTAATCCGGCGCCATAAAAAAACGTTGTCTTACCCAGGCGCTTTAAACTTATAAAACTTAGATCTGCACCACCCGATAAGGTTATACCAAAATTATTACCAAATCCTTTTGCCCGTTTCTTATTATCTTTGGTAGCAACTGATTTATGCTTTTCTTTTTCCTTTTCAGCAACTATTGTTTTCTTTATATTAGTAGTTTCAATTTTTTCAGTTACTGTTAAATTTTTATCAGGTGGAGTAACTATACCGATAGCCGTTTTCTTTTTTGTTAATTGGGTTGTGGAATTGTTTTGTAATAACGGGTCTTCTATAATATTAATTAAATCACTGTTGTTGTTTACAGTGCCGGGAGTTTTAATAATAGTAGTTAGCTTTCCTTTGTTTACTAAAACAGTTTGCCTGGTATTTGGTTTAAATAAGCCATCATATTTTTTAGCGCCAGGGTTGAAATTTTGGTGTACCGGCCTGTCTTCTTTTATTTCGGAGGCAGGTATAGGGGATGTGTTACTTTGCTGGGTTTGTAACTGGGTAGCCATTTTTTTATTAATTGCATCATTTATTTTTTCAGGTACATTATTAAGATCACCTCTGCCTTCATTGGCTGAAGCCTTGTTTTTAGTTTTTATTTCTGCAACAATCGTTGATTTGGAATTCCAGGGCCTCCAAACGATTAAAAAAAGAGCACCATCCAACAATAAAAATAACAGCAGAAAAAAGAACCAGCGTTTCCTATCTTTTTTCTGTGGAAGATGCTTATCCAGCAATTGCTTCATTTTTCCCCATGCATTTTCATTATAGGGGGGGTGATGCTGGCTGGCAGCCTCTCTGATTATTATGTCTATATCTTCATCCTGCATTTCTTCTTATTAATGTAATATGTTGTTCATTTAATATTTTCTGTAATTGTTTTCTTGCTTTCGATAAATTGGATTTTGATGTTCCGATTGAAATGTCCAACTGTTTTGATATTTCTTCATGACTGTATCCCTCAATAATAAAAAGGTTAAGTACGGTACGGTAAGCCGGGGAAAGATGTTGTATAAAACGGATGATCTCATCGTAAGACATTTTATCACCAGGCGTTTCAGTATTTACCGGAATGTGTAGAAAAGCATTATCCAGTTCTGTAACATTGTAGTGTTTAGCATTTTTTCTGAAATGATCAATGGCCGTATATACCATTATCTTTCTTAACCAGCCTTTAAACGAACTAAGCACATCAGCATAGGCGGGCTTATAATGATGCATTTCTTTAAAGATCTTTACAAAACCATCATTTAATATTTCAATAGCATCTTCATCTTTGTTGGCATAACGATCACATATTGACATAGCGTACCCGAAGAAGGAGTTATATAATTTTTTCTGACTCTCTCTCTGGTTAAGGGCACAACCCCTTATATGTGCATTTAGTTCCTCGGCCGTTAGCAATAGTTACTATTTTGAATAGTGTATTTATAATCGAAAAAACGGGCAATATGGTTGCCAGGTATATAAGTTACAAATATTTATTTGAAAACTCAAAAAACCGGGTATAGTCACTAAGTAAATCTCCTATTCAAATAGCCTAAAAAAATATATTTATTGTCTTTTACACCTTTGTGCAATAAAATATCTATTAATTACGATTTATATTCCTGATCTGACAATCCTTTGATTAAACCAATTACCATTGCTATGAAATTGATCCAAAATGCTTTTGCATTATTTTCAATCCTGATACTATTGCCCTTTAGCTCATCATCATTTGTTGAAAAGACAAACTGTAGTAATCTTAATGATCCAATTTCCCTGTTAGCAGTTTACAAAGCACCGGAAACATACACCAATGAATTTTTAAATTGGAATTTAAAGTTTTCAGGTTTATCATTTGACGCTTTTGAACAAGCACTAAAAGGCTATCATTATTTTCTGCGGAGCAAGATGCTATATAAAAACAACTTGCTCACCATTATTGATTATAGCAAACCTTCTTCTCAAAAAAGATTATATGTTCTTGATATGTGCTCCGGTAAGATCTTATTCAATACATGGGTTGCACATGGCCGTAATTCGGGATATAATTATACAACCGAATTTTCCAACGATGTGGAATCAAATAAAACAAGCCTTGGTTTTTACATAACTCAAAATACCTGTACAGGAGTAAACGGGTATTCTTTAAAATTAAAGGGCTGCGAAAAAGGAATTAATGATAGGGCAACAGAAAGGGCCATTGTTTTCCACGGAGCAGAATATGTTAGTGAATTATTTATTCGTGAGCATGGTTATTTGGGCAGGAGCTATGGCTGTCCGGCTATACCACTGACAATAAGTAAAAAAATAATTGATAAAATTAAAAACGGGACTTGTATGTTTTTGTATCATCCAACAAAAAAATATCTTGTCCATTCAAAAATACTTAACAGTTAGGGCTTTGTTTACCTCTACAGTTTTAAAGTTTTATTGTTAGGCATTCACTGGTAATATAAAGAGTCCCGCTTACTGCGGGATTTTTTTTTGCAAGAAATAATTTGCCACTAAGGCACTAAGTCATAAAGGAGAAAAGACGGAAGTTCTTTCTTATTGGCAAATAAAAAATTATTGAGTTTAATTTTATAAAATGACAACCGCCACAGCAAACTGGCAAAACAACCCGGCTAATAAACCGATATAAATTTCTTTAGGATTATGGTCACTGATCAGCAATCGTGAAGTGCAAACAATGCCGGTTAGCAACAAAGCCAAACATAAGGGCCAGGTCATTAGCATTGTATTGGTTTTCATGATGATCAAAAAGATACCCAATAATCCACCTGCCCCCATAGCATGCATACTTATTTTAAAATAAATATTGGAAAGCAAACCTGCTACCGTGGTTAAAAATACGCCTGTTATAAATGAAGGAAATACAGGATCCAGTTCAGGGGTAAACTTAAAAAATACCCTTGCCGCCCAAAAATAAAAGATCATACTGGCGAGATAGGGGCCAATCCTGTCTTGCTGTGTTTTTAAAAAAACAGATTTAATAAAACCCAATCCTTTCATTAATAAAACCGCAAAGGCCGGAAAAAATACAGTATTTAACAGGGTTGTTAATAAAAGCCTTGTTTTTAACTCACCGCCAAATCCTGAAAAATAAGAAGGATGAAAATAAACTAAAAAACCAACCACGTAAATTGGAATAAATAACGGGTGAAAAATAAAAGAAAAAAAGTGAGCAAGAAAACGGACAATAGTCAACCGACTACCGACGACCGGGGTTTGTGAATTATTTTCTATTGCCAATTGCCTATTGTCCATTTTATTAGAGTTCTTTTCTTAAACGTGCCACCGATATATTCAACTGCTCCCTGTATTTGGCAACAGTACGTCTTGCAATATTGTATCCTTTTTCCTGTAATAATTCTGTCAGCCGCTCATCACTCAGGGGGTGTTTTTTACTCTCTGCTTCTATCAGGTCGCTTAATATTTTTTTCACTTCACGGGTACTCACTTCTTCGCCGCTATCGGTTTGTAAACTTTCACTAAAGAAAAATTTTAGCCTGTATGTACCAAATTCAGTTTGTACAAATTTGCTGTTAGCTACCCGGCTGATAGTAGAAATGTCGAGATTGGTAGCTTCAGCAATATATTTTAATATCATTGGCCGTAATTCTGTTTCATCGCCGGTAATAAAAAAATCGTACTGATAATTCATGATGGCTTCCATCGTATTTAGCAAAGTATTTTGACGTTGCTTGATGGCATCAATAAACCATTTGGCAGCGTCTATTTTTTGTTTTATAAAAAGCACAGCTTCTTTTTGTCGCTTGTCTTTTTTACTACCCCTGTCGTATTCCTTTAGCATATCACGATAGCCCTCACTGATACGGAGGTCAGGTGCATTTTTGCTGTTTAGTGTCAATTCCAGTTTACCCACATTGTTAAAAATAAAAAAATCGGGTACCACATAATTCTCTGTTTTGTTGGTTTCACCGATATTACCACCAGGCTTTGGATTTAATTTAATGATCTGGTTGATCACTTCTTTAAGCTGTTCATCAGAAAGGTTAAGCCCCCTTTGAATTTTTTCGTAATGTTTTTTTGTAAACTCTTCAAAATATTTCTCCAGCACTTTCATTGACAGTTCAACATGTTTACCTTCATCTAATTTCCTTTCTAACTGAAGCAATAAACATTCCTGTAAGTTGCGGGCACATATCCCGGGGGGGTCAAACTGTTGTACCTGTAAAACCAACTGATTAATTTCCTGTTCACTAGTCACAATATTTTGCCTGAATGCAAGGTCATCTACGATCGACAAAATATCACGCCTTAAATAACCATCATCATCCAAGTTACCAATAATTTGTTCGGCTACGCGTTGTTGGTGTTCATCTAAATTTAATAAGCCTAATTGTTCAAGCATTAACTCATTAAAGCCGGTTTCAACTTTATGAGGGATCACCCGGCTATCATCCAGTTCAGGATAATTATCATCTCTCAATTTATAATCACCCACTTCGTCATCCCCGTCATTTACATATTCACTGATGTCAATATCATCATACTCCTCGGTGCTTCCATCCACTTCAAATTCATCAGTTTCCTTGTCTTTAAATTCATCATTGGCCTCATCATATTCATCTTCATGTCCGTCTTCGGCCAGTTCAAGTGCAGGATTTTCTTCCATTTCTTCCTTCACCCGTTCTTCTAAAATAGCCGTGGGCACCTGCAGCAATTTCATCAATTGAATTTGCTGGGGCGATAATCTTTGTAGTTGTTTTTGATATAATCCCTGACTTAAGGCCATAATTTCTTCATATTACCAGTTGTTTTTGATACAGGTATTAGTACTTTGTTCAACATCGTCCCCGCCCTGGCGGGGCTCCATTGTACAGCATATCGATGTTCAACAAATAAATCTTCGTAGCCAATAACAGCGTAAATTTACAGACAAACATCCTTGTAAAGTGAAACAAAAAGCTAAATTTTTAATTTTCAGCATGATTTTTGTGGGGGGCGGAGCTTTCTGTCAAAAAAACTCAACCGGTTTTTTGATCAATACCGGAGTTAAAGGGCAATGGAATAATCATTCTTCAATAAAATTTAACAGGTATTATTGCCCGCAAATAAAAGACATAGCTGGCTTTAACAGATCAGCACTCTATGTTAATCTATTGCCAGGAGATTATTATACAACACAGCTTGGATTTTTTTGCAAGCAGGAAATTAAAATGGAAAAAATCACTAAAGTTCCTTTTAAGTTTCGTTTGGGTAGTGTGCAGCAATGTGATTGGCTGGAAGGGAAGCGGTATTAAAAAATGAAATTACTATTTTAAGGGGACGACATCTATTTCTTATGAAAATTTACCTTTTTAAGCAATAACACCCTGCTCGCTCAGCACTTTTCTTATCACACTAACCATTTGCTCACCCTTAGTTTTTAGCTGCTCATCAGTCCATAATAAACCAATGGCTGTTGATACACAACGGCCCATCACAGCATCGCTTACACTAAAATCTTTATTGGCATGATGCATCACTGCCGCCTTTATTTCGGGATGTAAGCGATTTAAGGTCATTGAATTCTTTAAATGATCCCATTTGCGGATATAGTGCCAGTTATTATCGAACCAGTAAAAATTACCTGCGATTATTCCCTGTGATTTCATTTCGGCAACAACGGCACTTGTTATTTCTTCTGTGGGTAAAAACCAGCTTAAAAAAGTGCAACTATCACCAGTTTCATCAGGTATCCTTCTGAACGAAATTTCCGGAATGGCAGACAGGATATTTTTTAATGCGGTGTGGTTTTTTTTCTGGATCGATAAAAAGGTATCCAGTTTACTGATCTGTGCTAAACCAATAGCAGCGTGTAATTCACTGATACGGAAATTGTAGCCGATAAAAGGATGCAGGTCGGCACCCCTGTCGGTTCCGTTATGATCATGACCATGATCGGTATACCCATCACAGTTAGTAAAAATGTTTTCGTTATTTGTCATTACCACACCACCCTCGGCACAGGTAATTGTTTTTACAAAATCAAAACTAAATGTACCCGCGTCGCCGATAGTGCCTAATTTTTTTCCTTTGTATGTAGCGCCGATACTCTGGCAGGCATCTTCCAGTAATATCAATTTATGTTCCCTGCAAATGGACTGCAAGGCGTCCATATCTGCCATACTGCCGCACATATGTACAGGCATTATGCATTTCGTTTTTGATGTAATGGCATTGCGAACAGCATCCGGATTTAATGTAAGCGTATCATCCACATCCACAAATACCGGTATGGCACCCACGCTGATAACAGCCTCAAAACTGGCAACAAATGTGAAAGAGGGAAGTATAACTTCATCACCATAACCTATGCCTAAAGCGCTCATGGCGGTAGTTAGTGCAGCGGTTCCACTGCTTGCCAGGTGCGCATATTTGCTTCCAAAGGTTTTGCAAATAGCCTGCTCCAGTTCTTTTGCCTTCCATATTCCTTTGCGGGGGCCATCAAAACCATAGCGCATTAAAATACCTGTTTCCATTACATCGTTGATGTGTTTGCGCTCCTCGTTGCCAAAAAATTCAAATCCGGGCATGTTATTTAATTAAAAATTAGTAATTAAAAATTGATAATTAAGAGGCTGTCTAAAAAGTGATTTTAACCGCTGAGGCGGGAAGGCGCAGAGAAAAGAAAGTTTTTATTAAATATCAAACTCTGCGTCTTCCAGCTTCTGCGGTTATTTTTTTGGCTTTTAAGACAGCCTCTTAATTACAAAGGTAAAGAAAATGAATATGGGAATCAAAGCCAGGCAAGGGCTTATTCGTTAAGGTCTTGCCAATTGAATACCTGTATCGGACTTTCTACATTTGTTTTTGAGATTGTACTTATGCCAAATCTTTTTGTTTTGTGTAAAGGGTCAATAGGAAAGACCAATAAAATTTTATGGCCATCAGGATCAAAATGGAAAATATTTTCCAGTTCAGATCTGTAATTCAATTTATCATCCTCATAAACATAAACAACAATTTTTTTAATATTCCGGACATCGTGTAAAAACGCTCCCTTCACCTGGTACAGGCTGTCAGATTTTCGCAAGCCGATAGAGCTGATCTGTGGCGCTTCTGGTTGAGTGCTGTCGATCCATGCCATGGGTGGTGGAAATACAGGGAGCCTGTAATAATTATTTTTTAAACTATCATTCCAACCATTGGGGTTTTTAGCAAAACTTTTACTGCGGTAAAAGATCATTCCCTGGATATTGGGTAAATTTCGCAAAGCTTTTATTTGCATAGGAATTTGATCAGGATCTTTCCATGCTGCATTGGAGTTGGCCTTGTAAATCCCCAATCCGATATAACAATTTCTGCCATAGGTATGTTTGCTCCACCAATCTGATAAAACTTCAAAAGGAGCTGCTTTATGGCCAAACTCCCAATACAATTGAGGAGCTACATAATCGATCCATCCGTTTTTTAACCATAAAAGAATATCGGCATAAAGGTCATCATAATTGGTTTGCCCTGCCTTTGTTCTGCTTCCATTAATGGAATCCTTATCCGCATTTCGCCAAACGCCAAAAGGGCTGATACCCAACTGGCAATATTTATTTTCAGTTTTGATGGCTTTGCTCAGCATTAAAATAATTGAATCCACATTACTTCTTCTCCAGTCTTCTTTGTTGAGCCCGTTTCCATACTGCATGTATTTTGCATTATCCGGAAACTCTTTTCCTGCGATACGGTAAGGATAAAAATAATCATCTAAATGAATAGCGTCTACTGCATATCGTTGAACTACATCTTTTACAATATTGGTAACATATTGCTGCACTTCTTTATTCCCGGGATCAAAATATCTTTTATCACCGTAGGTTAAAAACCATTCGGGGTGGATATGTGTGATATGGGTGGGTGAAACAGACGACTTTCCAATATTAAATTCGGCCCGGTAGGGGTTTATCCAGGCATGAAATTCCATACCCCGTTTATGCGTTTCTGTTATCATAAATTCCAGTGGGTCGTAATATGGAGAGGGTGGTACTCCCTGAATGCCTGTGAGCCATTCACTCCAGGGTTCATAAGGTGAGGGATAAAAAGCATCTGCAGCCGGCCTAACCTGCACGATCAAGGCATTCATTCCGTTACGCTGGTGCCTGTTCAGCAATTCAATGAACTCTGCTTTTTGTTTATCTGTATTATAATTTCCACCGGAAGGCCAGTCAATATTACTAACGGTGGCTACCCAAACGCCCCTGAATTCGGGTTTTGATTGTGCCTTAATGTTATTAAAAAAATACAGGAAGAGAGGAATAAATAAAAAGTACTTCTGCATTACTGTTATATCAGTTGGGGTTACGTATTTTATCCAATAATTTATTTAATGTTTTAGCATCATCTTTTGAGAGGCTTCCAACAATTGCATCCATATCGTTTTCGTAGGTATCTAGTTTTTTTAATAGATTTATGCCCTTATCTGAAATGGAAATATCAACCAGTCTTTTATCTATTTGAGCCGTTACTTTTTTTACGAGTCCTTTTACAATCAGCCGGTCAACAATACGGCTGGTATCACTCATTTTATCTAACATTCTTTGTCTTATCTGTAAAGTAGATAATGGTGTGCCCGCTCCCCGTAAAATCCGCAGTATGTTAAACTGTTGACTGGTAATATCACCTTTTTCTAAAATGGATCTGGTTTGTTCGCTTACCCAGTTATAAGTATAAATAAGATTTATAATTACCCTTTGATGATCGTTACGGAATTTTTTTTGATTGATGTCTTTATCTATACTCATACCTGAAAATTAAATATTCTTTGTTTCATCAACTGTAAAATTTGCTTTTCCAAATTCATTCATATAGATCTTCACTAAAATGATAAAATAACTGATTAATAAGGGTCCAAAAATAACCCCCCAAAAGCCGAATAAACCAATGCCGATGATCACACCGAAAACAGTGATCAAAGGGTGCATGTCCATGAATTTTTTTAGTAAGGTAAGCCTTACAACGTAATCGATATTTGTGATGAGTACAACAGCATAAATGAGCAGGCCAACAGCATTACCATTTTGATTAGTGGCAAACAAAAAAGCGGTTAATGGCAACCAGATTACTGCTGTGCCTACAATGGGTACCATCGAAAAAACGCCGGTTAAAAAACCCCAAAGGGCAAAGTCTTTTACACCAAAGATCCAGTAGCCAATTGTTGCAATTATGCCTTGGATAATGGCCAGTAAAGGAATTCCAATGGCATTGGCCTTGATCATATTTTTTGTTTCATTCCCCAACAGGTCTACATTTTCGGGCTTTAAAGGAATGAATCTATTCAGGAATTTTTCAAACTGCCGGCCGCTCTTCAATAAAAAATAAAGCAGAAAAAACATAATAGCAAAATTGCTGAGCAGACTGGCAGAACTGTTTAATATCCCGGGAATAATTGCGGTTGATTTTTTTTGAAAAGCAAACAGGTTTTCATCTGTAAGTAATTGTATGCCGGTTAGGTCAAAGATTTTTTGTCCTACTATTTTTGCGCCATTTAACAATTCTACAGGGTCACGCAAAATAGCAGATACTTTTTCAGTTAAAAGCTGAATGGAAAAGTAAACCGGGAGTGCAATGATGACTAAACTGGCAAAAATAAATAAAAGGGGAGTACCCGTTCTATTCCACTTTTTTATAATTGTAAGATTAAAATAAGTTTCCCGAAATAAAATATACAAAGTGATAGCGCCTAAAAATCCGGGAAGGAAAATATAGAGTTGTTTCAATAATAAAATGGCCAGCAGAATGATTAATAACAACAGGGTAATTTGTCTGAGGCGGTTGTTAAATAAATGTTGCATGTGATAAAATTAACCAATAGTAAGGTAAAACGCAAAGAACAAAGGCCGTTAATCTTTCCACACCGAAACGCCTTCACTGCAATTGGAACAGATATCAATATTCTTCCTGCTTTTTTTTATTGCTGTACGAAACTGCTTATAATTATCGTTGTGCCATATTTGTTTAAAGGATTGGGTTTTTAAATTCCCTAATTGATGAGTGGCATCTTTATCAAAACAACAAGGCACCACCAAACCATCCCATGTGATCACATTGGCATGCTGCAACTTCCAGCAACGATTAGCTAACTTGTTTTTTGCCCTGTAAGTGCCATCACTATTTTTTTTATACCTGCTGAATTTATCTGTTACGGGGATAAGATTATTGGGATCTGTTTTAAACTCATATACCTGTGCTGTTTTAAAACGCACTTCATCCACACCCACTGCTTTAGCCAACCTTTTAATATCCTCAACCTGGTGTTCATTGGGTTTTACAACAAGAAACTGAAAGAAAACAAAGGGTGTTTTACTTTTTAGTTCTTTTTTCCATTTCATTATATTTTTTGTGCCTTCTATTACTTTTTCAATATTACCTCCTACCCGGTATTGTTCGTAAACATCCTGCGTGGTACCATCAATAGAAATGATCAAACGGTCTAAACCACTTTCTACTGTTTTTTTTGCCACTTCATCTGTTAAGTAGTGTGCATTGGTTGATGTGGCCGTGTAAATTTTTTTACCGGCTGCATATTTTACCATCGCCAAAAAATCGGAATTCAGGTAGGGCTCTCCCTGGAAATAAAATATGAGGTACAACAGTTCTTTATGGATCTCATCAATTGTTTTTTCAAAGAAAGAATTTTCAAGCATTCCTGTCGGGCGTGTAAAAGCCCTTAGACCGCTGGGGCACTCGGGGCAACGGAGATTGCAACTGGTGGTAGGCTCAAATGAAATCGAGACAGGGTAACCCCATTGCACCGGCTTGTTCAATAAACGGCTTACATAAAAGCTGCTGAGAACTTTAGTGCCGTTCCAAAAACGCCGGAAACTAAGTTTGCTTAAAAGGTTTATACTATCGTTCCAATTAAAATGAGGCATTAGGCGAAGTTAGTTTTATAATTGCTTGCAATAAGAAGGATTTATTTTTAAATTACAGAAAATTGACAATGAAATGAAAAAACACTTATTGGTTTTCATAATTTCCGGGTTGTTTTTTTCTGCCAAGGCCCAAACTAAAATATTACCTGCTGAAGCAAGATCATTTGTATTAAAGGGATACCAGACGCTGGATTATATTACCGGCGACCTGAATGGGGATAAAAGAACTGACGCCATATTAATTTTAAAACAGCCGGGAGAAGATACACTGAGTAACGGGGAAAGTAGCAGGCCGTTCTTTATTTTGATCCGGCAGGCCAATGGAAAACTTAAGCAGCAAAAAAGAAATGATAACCTGGTATTGTGCAGACAATGTGGCGGCGTGTTTGGCGATCCTTATGACAATACAACAATAGCCGGCAACTATTTTACCATTGTTTTTTATGGAGGCAGCAGCTGGCGATGGGGGTATACATACAGGTTTGCTTATCAGCCCGCAAGATCAAACTGGCTGCTAGTTAATGAAAAGCAGATCAGTTTTCAGAGTGGCGATCCCGAAGCAACCACCAAAGAAGTTATCATCGAAGAAGAAGAATTAAATGGTGTAACGATTGATAATTTTAGCAGTACCCCAACTAATGCAGATAGCAAATGGAAAGTAACAGCAGCCAGAACATTTTTTTATGATAATCCTAAATTAGGGAGTAAAACCCGAAAAGGGTATTTACTAAAAGATAACCTGGCAACGGGGGTAAGAGAATTAAAGAATTTTGTAGAACTAAGTTTTGAAAATGGCAAAGGCCAGTTTACCAATGGGTATGTATTGAAAAAAGATGTGGTAAAAATTAATTAATCTTTATTATTGCCCGGTGTTGTCCCGGTTTCATCCGCCTCATCCGTCATATTTTGAGTTGAGTTATCCAATCTGATCTTTACGGGTTTAAAAGCAAGCGTATTATCTGCAAACTTATCATAGTTGTTAAAAATAACATTCAGGGTAATAAAATTCATTACATATGTCCTTGTTTCTGCGGGCAGGTAATCTTTAATATCCCAAAATGTTGAATTTTTTTTTCCGCTGCCGGCCATGGCATTCCATACATTTCCTATTCCACAATTATAACTGGCCACCATTAACAGGATATCATTATTTAAATTTCGTCCTCGGTCTTTTAAATAACGGGCGGCTGCATAAGTTGATTTATTGAAATTTTTGCGATCATCTTTTTCTTTAGCCATTTTTTTGATAATTTCCGCGGCTTTCTTTTTATCTTTTTTGATGAGCTTCTTCTTTTCATCAGCGGATAATTGTGCAACTACTTTTAACCCGTATTCTTTGCCTACTTCATCCATAAATTGCCAGTAACCAACTGCCCCGGCTTTTGAAACAGCATTGGCTTTAAAGGCGCTTTCCAGTGCCAGTAAAACTGAAAGTTCATTGGGTAAATTATATTTTTTTAAAATGACAATTACTTTCGGAAAATATTTTTTACTCCTTTTATACGTCCGGATAATATAATCTCTCCTGTTGTTGGCAAAGTTTTCAATATAATCCACTGACAGTTGCTTATTGTCTGATAAAACAGAAGGGAAAACAACATTGGCTTCTTTAGTGATATATCCCGCCTTATCTTTTTTATTTAGTGAGGCCAATAATAATTTTCCGGAAGTGTCATTTACCGGGGTGCCGGCATATAGCCCCGTTGAGATCAACATAAAAAATAATACCGGGGAAAATCTTAGAAAAAAGGGCAGTCGGGTCGGTCTCTTATTCATTGTAATATAAATTTTGAAGAATTTTTTGCTAATAAAGGGTATTTAAAATAACGGGTTAGGGGATTCGTTATTGCCCTTTCACAAATTTTTATGAACTTTATGACCGGCCTTCAAGTTGTTGCGCTGTTAATTGTAATACTATGCGGATCATTTTCATATTATTTTTATTGATTGGATCAAATGTTTCGGCTCAGCTGCCGGTTGAATCCTGTAAACAGGTAAATGATATCGCTTTACAGGAACGAATGCAACACGAACCCATTTTTAATATTGTAAATGGTAGTTTAGCGTCTAATAATTTCGATGTTAAGTATTACCGTTGTGAGTGGGAAGTAGATCCGGCTGCTTATTATATCACAGGTAAAGTAACGGTTTATTTTATGATCACCACCTCTGCTACTTCAGTAACTTTTGATTTAATGAATAGCCTTACCGTGGATAGTATTAAGCAACGCAATGCTACGCTCACCAAACTACATAGCAATAATTCATTACAGGTAAACTTCACATCTTCTATAAACGCCGGTACCCTGGATTCAGTTAGTATTTATTACAAAGGAGCCCCCGCAAATACGGGATTTGGATCCTTTGTTCAAACCACACATGGGGCAGGCATCCCCGTTATATGGACATTAAGTGAACCCTATGGTAGCCGCGACTGGTGGCCCTGCAAAAACGGCCTTGATGATAAAGCAGATTCAATTGATATTATTATTACAAATCCGACTGCATATAAAGCTGTATCAAATGGATTGTTACAAAGTGAAGTACTGATAGGCGGTGGTAAAAAAGTTACTTACTGGAAACACCGTTACCCCATTGCATCTTACCTGATGTGTTTTGCTGTTACTAATTTTTCTGTATTTAATAACTCCGTTCAATTAGGAGCCATTAATCTTCCTATGCAAACTTATTGTTATCCCGAAAGCCTTGCTTCTTTTCAAAACGGCACACAAAATGTATTGGATGCATTGCAATATTATCATAACATTTTTGGTGATTATCCCTTTATTAAGGAAAAGTATGGACATGTACAATTTGGATGGGGTGGTGGTATGGAACACCAGACAGCAACTTTTGTTGTATCAATCAATGAAGGTCTTATCGCACATGAATTAGCTCACCAGTGGTTTGGTGATAAGATAACCTGCGCCTCATGGGAAGACATCTGGCTCAATGAAGGATTTGCCACACATCTTGCCGCAATGTATAATGAGAATAAATATCCTGCAAGTATTATATCCAACAGGAAAAATATAATTAATAATGTTACATCGCAACCCAACGGTACAGTAAAAGTTGATGATACGACAAATGTTGGCAGAATATTCAGTGGCCGGCTGAGTTATAACAAGGGATCCTGCCTTATTTATATGCTTCGCTGGATTTTGGGAGAAGACGTTTTTTTCAGTGGTATACGCCGCTACCAGAAAGACCCGAAAGTTGCTTATGGTTTTGCAAAGACAGACGACCTGAAAAGAAACCTGGAACAGGAAAGCGGTAAAGACCTGGTTAAATTTTTTAAAGATTGGTTCGAAGGCCAGGGTTATCCAACTTATAAAGTGGAATGGTCACAGGTAGGAAGTAGTTATGTAAATATTAAAATGGATCAGACCACCTCTCATACTTCTGTCAGTTTTTTTGCATTGCCTGTAGCGTTGAAATTTAAAAATGCTACTCAGGAAAAAACTATAGTTGTTGACAATAAAGTAAATGGCGAAATTTTTTTACGCAATATTGGATTTATTGCCGATACCGTTTTTATAGATCCCGAATATTGGCTTGTCACAAAAAATAATACTTCAAAAAAAATAACGGCTGCGGGTAGCGGACAAAATAACGTACAGGTATTTCCAAATCCGATCGGTTCCAGGTTTAATATTTATTTAAGCCAGTTTGTTTCGTCAACAGCAAACATAAATATATATAATGCCATTGGCCAGTTGGTTTATTCAAAAGAATTTACTTTATATAATGGATCAGAATATTTAGAAATACCCACACAACAATTGGCCGCCGGCGAATATACACTAAGGGTAACTGCAGCTAATAATTTTAAGTTTATAAAAAAACTGATAAAATAATTGACTTTTATTATTGAGGTTGTATCAAAAGTATAAGATCGCTTTTGCAAATTAGTTTGTAAAAATCCTTCCTTGGCCAAAAAGAAAAAAACACTTTTTCGTATTATTTTTTTACCAGCCCTGTTATTGGTAACAGCAGGCATTATTACCTTTTATTTAACCAATTTTCTTAATCGCCCCCGGTTTGTCCGTTACCCGGCTTTTGGAATAGACATTCCGGTAAATTATACAATGCATGGCATTGATGTTAGCCATTACCAGGATAATATTGATTGGACAGCAGTAAAAGCAATGCAGGTGAAACAGGTAAAAATTGCTTTTGCATTTATTAAAGCAACAGAGGGATTGGAAGACCTGGACAATAACTTCCGGAGAAACTGGTTCAATTGTAAACAGGCGAATGTACCAAGGGGAGCGTATCATTTTTTTAATTCGGGTAAAAGCGGAAAAGCACAGGCAGAAAATTTTATCGTAAATGTTTCTTTAAAAAAGGGAGATATGCCGCCTGTGCTTGATGTTGAACAAACTAACGGCGCATCTGCAGAAAATATACAACAACGGGTAAAAGACTGGTTGGTTATGATTGAACAACATTATAAAATAAAACCGGTCATTTATACCAATATTGATTTTTATGAAAATTTTTTAGCCGGCCAATTTGATGATTATCCTTTATGGATCGCTCATTACCTGGCACAGGAAAAGCCACGCATCAGGCGCAACTGGACCTTTTGGCAATACAATGAAACGGGGCATGTAAATGGGATAGATGCCAATGTTGATTTTAATGTATTTAATGGGGATAGTACTGATTTCAAAAAATTGTTGGTTAAATGAACCGCAATTTCTTTTTTAATTTATCACCAAAGCCCGAACTTTAATTTTAAACCGAACAGTAATGGGAATGGAAGATGAAACCAGGGATTTCCTGGTAAGGATAATTAATACCATCGCAATAGTATTAATATGGATGATAGCGAATGTTTATCTCGGTATATACAAGGAGTATGCGTTTTATGAAGTCCGTCCCGACTGGAAAAATTATCTTTTTTATGCTTTTGCAGTGATCAGTCTTGTTTTCTTGTTGCGTCATCTCTGGCGTAAATGGAAATTATAGCCATAGGGCCTAACTGCTATGGTCGGCAACGATCACCCACTTATTTTTTACTTTACGCAACAACAATGTAAAATGCCCGCCAACATTTCCAATACTTCTTGTCAGGTACCACTTTCCTACAACAAAAAAATAAATGGCAGATAATCTTTTTACTTCAAGGATATTAAAATCCAGTTTGCCCATAGCTGCAGTATCCGGATACCCCTTTTTATAGTTTTCCAGTGTATGTTGCCAGCCATAGGTAACACCGCTTTTACCAATGAACATTAATGAATCACTTTGCCAGTAGGTGCCCATAAAGCGTTCAAGATCTCCGGTATTCCAGGCTAAGCGTTGTTCTTCAAGTGCAGCACGAATAGCTGTTTCATCCCCCACCGGTGAACGGACAGGTTTAGTTTGAGCAGATAATACATTGCACGCGAAAAGAAATACTGTAAATAAAATGACAATCTTTTTCATTAGTATGTTTTAATGTAACAAGATAATAAATTCTTTAACTTATTAGCAGCATATTTGTAATAAGCACAAAATGATATTGAAAAAAAAGTGTTTAGTGTTTATGATGCGGAGAAGCACACTTGCTCCGGTGACAAAGGCGGTAATTGTAAAAATGAGCAGTAATAATAAGGGCAACCGCAAGGGCTAAAAAGGCATATTCAAATTGATAGAAAAACTGTTTTAATACCAGGAAAATAAAACCCATTGTAAAGATCAATACCGGCGTATAATTATGATGATGTTTTACAAAACCATGAAACAAAGAATAAGCGCCAACTACAAAAGCAAGCCCGATCATACTCCATTCAAAAAAATGATTATGAATGATATTGATTCCAAAGACCGGGAGGGTTGCCAGGAGAACCGGCAGTAATGCACAATGAATAGCACAGGCTACAGATGTAGCAATACCCATGGCGTCCCAGTTTAATTTGATCTTCATTTACTAAATACAAAGATAACGCATTTGCAACAATGCTGCAACTTTAACAAATGTAAATGATCAAAATTCAACAGGCATAATTCAAAGGTTGTAAATTTGAATAAAAATTTAATAAATGAGAAAACGGTTATTGTGGTATGGGATCTTTTTTACTTTGTTATTGGCTGGCTTTTATCTTATGTTGCCCAAAGAAATGTTATCACAACCTTCTTTACCTGTTATCAATGCAAATGTGCAGCCATTTTCTTTTATTGATCAAAATGGTAAACCCATAACTGAAAATTTCGTTGATGGGAAAGTTTATGTAGCTGAGTATTTCTTTACTACCTGTAAAGGCATTTGTCCTAAAATGAATGCCAATATGCGCCGGGTTTTTGATGCTTACAGGGATGAAGTTAATTTTAAGATCCTTTCTCATACCTGTATGCCCGAGACCGATTCAATACCTTTACTGAAAGCCTATGAAGCAAAAATGATTAATGGTAAACTGCTGAAAAATGCTGACGGTTCTTATAAAATTGAATATGATACTGCAACAGGAAAAAAGGAAGTAATAATTAATCCCAACTGGAATTTTGTTACCGGCGATAAAAAAAATCTTTATAAAATGGCCCGGCAAAGTTATATGATCGATAATAATAAGCCTGACAGCATACAAAATATAGCTGACCAGTTTATACATACCCAGTTTTTTGCATTGGTTGATAAGTATCGCAGGGTAAGGGGGATATATGATGGACTTAAAGAGGAAGAAATTCAAAAATTATTAAAAGATATTGAAAGCCTTTTAAAAGAAAAAGTTGAGGCCAAAAGATTCATGAACGGGTTTAGTAATAACCCTAATTAAAAAAATAAAATGGAACAACTATCAAAAATATTTAAAAAGAACAGGCTTAGTGTTACCGATGGGCGAAAAAAAATACTGGAACTTTTTTTAAAAAGCCCCAAAGCCCTGACACATGCTGATATTGAAAAAAAAACAGGAGAAAATTTTGACCGGGTAACAGTATACCGAACCCTGCAGGTTTTTGTAGATAAGGGGATCATTCATAATATTCCTACAACGGACAATTCCATCTTGTATGCTTTGTGCAAAGACAATTGCGAAGAAGGACACCACCACGATAACCACGTGCATTTTATTTGTGATAGTTGTAATAAAACAATTTGCCTGGACGATGTTACCGTACCGGATGTAAAACTGCCCAAAGGCTTTAAACCAAATCACGCAGAGATGGTTGTGAATGGAATTTGTGATGATTGCAGATAAGATATTTGACTCTTTTTTATCTAATTTGAACTTATATTGTATCTGACCATAAACCAAGTAAAATGAAAAAATTATTCTTTATAATTGTATATATCTTTTTAGTAGTTCAGGCAAATGCCCAGCTTACTTCAGTATCTCAATTAAAAGATATTAAGAAAGACTATGACCATTATGAGGTAATAAAAAACCTGGTTGAATTGTATGGTGTACTGGGCGTGGTAGAAAAAAGACAGGGCAATAATTATTTACCTGCAAAGCCCCTTACCCATCGGAGTTTTGCTATTGTAATGGTAGCTGCATTAGACAAGGTGGAGGAAAAGCTTGACAGGCGTTCTGCCAAAATGAAGGAAATCACAAGCGACTCTCTTTTACGGTTGTTTAGAAAAAAACATTTTAAGGGCTACACAGATTCTGCTGTAAAAGATCTTACAGGCTGGGCTCAATACAAAGATATTAATACTGAAGATCCCGACTATACCAGTGTTAAAAGACTGACCGATTATTATAATATAAAATTAGGGGATACCTATAATACGTTTTCTGCTGAAAAGGCGATAACAGGTAAAGAGCTCAGTAAAATATTTAATGAATATTTTGGCGCCAGGTCTATTGTTAACAACGCTTCAGCAGCAATTGTTACCAGGGAAAAATGGGCTGTATACTTAAACTTTTTACTGGAACGCCTATACGAGACCGTCATTGGAATGACCGATGAATAAATAAGCGTAAACTGAAACAATTTAATTTTTCATTTCTTTCTCTACAAATTCCATCAGCACTTTTATCTTCTCCGGACTGAAATCAAATTGCAATCCGGCGGTTTCAAAAAGAACAGGTAATGTTTTTGTGCCACCCATTGCAAGTGCTTTGCAATAATTGTCCATTGCCAATTGTTTATTTTCTTTAAACTGCATCCACAAACCGATGGCGCCTAATTGTGCAATACCATATTCAATGTAATAGAAAGGAACTTCAAATAAATGTAACTGGCGCTGCCATGCGTTACTCCGGTAAGCTTCCAATCCACTGTAATCAATTACATCATCTCTGAACTCGTTCAATACCTCAACCCATTTTGCTGTACGTTCTTCATGTGTATGTTGAGGGTGTTCGTATATCCAGTGCTGAAATTTATCTATAATGGCGATCCAGGGAAAAATGGTGATCACTCTTTCCAGTTGATGTTCTTTGGCCCTTTTCAGATCAGCATCATTATCAAAAAAGGTTTCCCATTCATCCATACTAAATAATTCCATGGCCATGCTTGCCACTTCGGCAATTTCCATTGGATATTCCTTAAAGCCATTCAATTCTAAAGGATGTGCTAAAAAAGAGTGAACCGCATGGCCTCCTTCATGCACCATAGTAGTAACATCATTCATCTGCCCGGCTGCGTTCATAAAAATAAATGGCGCCCCGCTTTCTGCCAGCGGGCAGTTATATCCTCCCGGAGCCTTCCCCCTCCTGCTTTCCAGGTCAAGGTGTTTTAATTCATTCATTTTTTTAAGACAATCCCCAAAGAACGGACGGAGCTTTGAAAAACAGGCTGCCGTTTTATCAACTAACTCAGTACTTGTATTAAATGGATGCAAAGCTGCTGTGCCTTCGGGTTCTGCCTCAATATCCCAGGGGCGTAAATTATCAAGGCCTAATTTTTCTTTTTTGCGTTGATAGATCATATTCACCAATGGTAAAACGTGTTGTTTAACCGCTTCATGAAAAGAAAAACATTCAGTCTTTGTATAATCAAAGCGCCCGAGTTCTTTAAAACGATAGTCGCGATAGTTATCAAATCCTGCATTCAATGCTTCCTGGTTACGTTTTTCAACCAATTGATCAAAGAGTTTATTTAACGTTTCCGTATCCAGTAACCTTCTTTCATTGATCTTACAGTAAACGGCTTCTCTTATTTTGCGATCACGATCCTCTAAAAATTTAGCCGCCTGTTGCAGCGTATATTCCTTGCCGTCAACTGTTACTGTCATCTTACCCGAGATAATACCATACTGCTGCTGCATTACCGAAAGCTGGGCCTGGAGGGGTATATTTTCTTCACGGAATAATTCAATGCTTTTGCGTACACTGCGCAGGTAGGTAAAATATTTCTGACCGTCTAATTCATTGACCAAAGGATGGTTCACCAGTTTTTTATTGAGTGCATCAGAATAAGGTTGTATCCTGGGCTGTATCTCCATGCAGAAAAAATTAAAAGCTTCTTCCAGTGATTTGTTTTCAGTATCGCAGGTCATTTTTATCTGGCGCCAGCAGGCATCTTCATTAACAACCGCTTCCAGTTCGCTCTGGTCTTTTAACCATTGTTCCAGGGTTGCTGAAGTATCAATATTTCTTTCCAATAAATTTTTAAAAAACGGTTCCAGGCTTTGCCAGTCTGTAATAACAAAATCTTTTGGAACAAAATGACGGGGTATTTTTTTTATATCGGCTGTGTACATAATCCTAAGTTGCTAAATTCAAAATCCTGCCGAAGTAATAGAACTATAGCAGGATTTAAAATCTGTGTTAATCTGTTTAATCTGTGGTTTATCCTATGCCATCTTCCTTGGTGTATTGATTTTCCTGGCCGGGGCATTGTTAACCGCACTTGTTTTTACCGCAGATGGTTTTGCTTTAGCTGTAATATCATTTGACTCATTTTCCAGATCAGGGTTTTCAGATAATTTGATCTCTACATTATTTTCGTTTAATATGCCAAACCATTTGATCATTTTTTTCATATCGCTGGCGTATACTTTTTCAAAATCCATATCAGGATAAACTTTTTCAAAATAGCTTTTAACCAGGGCTGCGTCATTATCTGCAGGTAATACTTCGCTGCTGCTTTTCATTGCTGTAAAAACATCAACCAGGTTCACATTGTCAGTTTTTGTAAAAACTTCAATACTCTCAAGGTGCGAGAAATTATGAATACGGGTACTTACAAATTTTGTGCTCTTATCTTCTAGGGAACGCACCACCCCACCATCTGCTTTAGAAGATACCAATTCAAATAATCCACTTAAGCCTGTAACAGCAACCAGTTTACTATAATCCATAAAAATGGTATTTTTTAGGGCTGCAAGTTACTTGTAAAAAAGCAAATTAGCTATTTGTAAAAAAACAGGCTTTATTTCCACTTATACTTTTTAATGACCTTTTGTGTAAAAATAAAAATAATCGGGCAGGGCTGCGCCCGTTTTTTCTAAAAGCGTCGTCTAATCGGGTATGCAAACAAAACTTGTGATTAGAAAAGTATTAATGTTATTGGTTTTAAGCCTTTCAATACAAGGGGCTTATAGTCAAAGCATAGTACTCAAGGGTAAATTAACAGATAAGGCCGATAAGACTGCTATTACAGGGGCTACCATTAAACTGGCTTCACAAAAAGACTCTGCACAAACAAGACTGGTAGTTACTGATAAAACAGGCAGTTTTGCGTTTAACAACCTAACTGCAAGCGCTTATATACTTACTATCACCTATAGCGGGTATGGAAAAATTGAACAACGTATTAATATTCAGGCCAGCAATGCAACTCCAATTGCTTTTGCTATTGCAAAACAGTCTACTGATCTAACTGGTGTAACTGTAATTGCCAAAACGCCACCCGTTAAGCTAAATTCAGATACAACTGAATTCAAAGCAAGCCAGTTTAAGGTTAACCCCGATGCTACAGCAGAAGACCTGATAAAAAAATTACCGGGCATTGTAATTGACAAATCGGGGAATGTGACCACCATGGGCGACCAGGTAAAAAAAGTAACCGTTGATGGCCGTGATTTTTTTGGCGATGATGCCACTGCTGCATTAAGAAACCTGCCGGCAGAAATAATTGATAAAATACAGGTATTTGATAAACTGAGTGACCAGGCCACTTTTACCGGCTTTGATGATGGTAACAGTACCAAGGCTATCAATATAGTAACCAAAGCGGGTATGCGAAACGGCCAGTTTGGAAGAGTTTATGCCGGTTATGGAACAGATAACCGTTATAGCGCAGGAGGAAATATAAGTTTTTTTAAGAAAGACCGCAGGCTGTCCCTGGTAGGATTATTCAACAATATTAACCTGCAAAATTTTTCGTCGGAAGACCTGTTGGGTGTTACCAGTAGCGGTGGTGGAAGAACCGGCGGTGGTGGAAACCGTGGGGCGGGTGCCAGTTTTGGCGGTGGCGGTAATAATTTTTTGGTAGGACAAACAAATGGCATCAGTGCTACCAATGCTTTTGGTATCAACTACTCCGATAAATGGGGTAAAAAATTAGACGTAAGCGGCAGTTACTTTTTTAATAATAGTAATACCGGCAACGACCAGAGTTCTAATAGAAAATACGTGGTTAAAAATCCTGACCAGGAATATTATGACGAGGTCAACTTATCTTCTTCAAAAAACTTTAATCATCGGATCAATTTAAAGTTTGATTATAAGATCAATGATAAAAACTCTATAACATTTACACCCAGTGCAAGTTTTCAGAGAAACACCTCTTATAATGATATTGATGGGATAAGATATGTAACTGCTACTGATCTTGTAAGTACTACTAAAAGCACAACCACTACCAGCACATTTGGGTTTAACATAAACAATAACTTGTTATTCAGGCATTCATTTGCTAAAAAAGGAAGAACATTATCATTTAATATCAGCGCAGGGTTTAATAATAAAGATGGGTATTCTTATCTTAATTCAATAAATCAGTACTATAAATCAATAGTTAATAATAATGATACAACCAATCAATTTACTGATCAGTTAGTGACTGGCCATACTTATTCTGCTACAGTTGCTTATACTGAACCGATTGGTAAAAAAGGGCAGTTACAAATAAATTATTCCCCATCAGCAACTAAAAATAAATCTGACCAGGAAGTATATAAATATGAAAACAGCAATGGTAAGTATTCAAAATTCGACAGTAGCTTTTCCAATAAATTTGACAATACAACAACATCTCATACCGTTAGTGCCAGTTACCGCCTTGGCGACAAGGATAATATGTTCAGTATTGGGTTGAGCTATAAATACCTTGAGCTGAATAGCAAACAATTCTTTCCAAAATGGGCAACGGTAAATAAAACCTTTAATAATATTTTACCCAATTTGATGTGGCGTAAAAAAATAAATGCCAAAAGTAATATCAATATCATGTACAGGGCAGCTACTAATCCTCCATCGATAAGCCAATTGCAAAATGTTATCAACAACAACAATACCCTGTTATTAACTACAGGTAACCCGGATCTTAAACAACAGTTCAGCAATACCCTTAGTGCCAGGTATAGTTATTCCAATACACAAAAGGGAAAAAGTTTTTTTGCAAATATATTTTTGCAGCAGGCCAATAATTATGTATCCAGCGCAAGCTATACAGCTTCAGCCGATTCAGTTTTAACTAACGGAGTTATTTTAAAAAGGGGATCTCAATTGACAAAACCGGTTAACCTTAACGGTTATATAAGCTTACGCTCTTTTATAACTTATGCAATGCCGATTAAATTCATTAAATCTAACCTTAACTTAAACGGTGGTTTTACTTATTCTAAAACCCCGGGACAGGTAAATAAGGTAAATACGGTATCTGATAATTATTCTTATAATATTGGTGCAGTAATAGCCAGCAATATAAGTCAGTACATAGATTTTAATGTGTCGTATAGCGCAAATTTTACCAACACAAAAAATTCTCTTTATTCATCTCAGAACACAAATTATATAACACAAAATGCAGGATTGCAGATGAACCTGTTAACTAAGAAAGGATGGTTTTTACAAAATGATGTATCTAATATCAGCACCAGCGGACTTAGCCCTGGTTATAACCAAAGCTATTGGCTATGGAATGCGGGAGTAGGTAAAAAATTTTTAAAGAACCAGGCCGGGGAAATAAAATTATCTGTGTTCGATCTTTTAAAACAAAACAATAGTATTACCCGTACAGTTGACCCGGCTTATACAGATGATATAAAGAACCAGGTATTACAACAATATTTTATGTTGACATTTACTTATAAACTTAAAAATTTCGGCACAGCAAAAGCAACAACTAATAATAACCCGGATAGGGACAGAAATTTTCAGGGTGGAGGGAACCGGCCATTTTAGTTATATTTAGAGGACTAAAGAATTAACTGTTTTGAACGATCCTGAATTAATTATACAACTGCAGCTGGGTGATGCGTCGGCCTTTAAAAGTTTGATTGAAGAATGGGAAGACATGGTGTATAATACGGCGGTTAGTATAGTTCAAAACCCTGATGATGCAGATGATATTACACAGGAGGTTTTTATGCAGGCGTACCAGTCCGTTAGTTCTTTTAAAGGCGAATCAAAATTATCCACCTGGTTGTACAGGATCACCGTAAACCGTTCGTTAGATCATTTAAAAAAGATGAAACGTAAAAAACGGTTTGGATTTATTTATGGATTGTTTGAACACACTGATGATGTGCAGTTGCAACCGGTCGAATTCAATCATCCCGGGGTACAAATGGAAAATAAAGAAAAGGCAAAGGAATTGTTTAAGGCATTGGAAAAGATCCCCGATAAACAACGAATAGCTTTTACCCTTAACAAATTAGAAGGCCGGGGCTACCCCGAAATTGCTGAAATAATGAATACAACCTTATATGCAGTAGAGTCTTTAATGGGAAGGGCAAAAGGAAACTTAAAAAAAATATTAAAAAATTTTTATGAAGAAAAAAATGATTACTAAATAAAAACAATATGGAAAACGAAAAGCATATTGAAAAACTGATTGACGAAACATTGGATAGCCTTGATGGGGCAGTCAGCGCTAAGCCCAGGCCTTTCCTGCTTACCCGCATCAATGCCAGGCTCAATAAACAAAGGGAAAGCCGATGGGAAAGTGCCGGCAGTTTTATAGCCCGCCCTGCAGTGGTTATTGCCGGACTTTGTATGATCATTGGGCTAAACCTAATGGTTGTTGTATACAATAACTCAACAACACCTGCTATTGCAGTTGTTGACCAACTATCAAACACAACAGATGAGTTTTCTTCTACTGTTGCAACATTAGATGACATTGAAAATATAGAACCACAATGAGTACTACATCAAAAAATAAAATATTATTGTTGGCCGTAGTTTTTTTGCTGCTTACCAATATTGCTATGTTGATATTTTTGCTCAACATGAACCATGATAAAAGGGGTTCTCATGGCAGACGTGAAGGAATGATGAAAGAATTTTTGAAAAATGAAATTGGTTTTAACCCGCAACAATTACAGCAATATGATTCGCTGAGCAAGCAACACAGAGAAAAAGTAAAAACATCATTTGATGAAATAAAGAATAGCAAAACACAACAGTTTAAAGACCTGGGTGCATCAGCGTTCAGTGATTCTGCAATAATAATAGCAGCAGACAAGTCAGCCTCCATACAAAAACAAATGGAAGTTAAAATGATCACCCACTTTAAGGAAATAAGAAATTTATGTACTCCCGAACAACAACCAAAATTTGATTCTCTTTTTTATAAAGTATGGAATAGAAAAGGAGAGGGCAGAAATAAACCGAAATAAAAATAATAAACAATTTTTCTTAAGCACAGTATAAATATTAAAACCTTAATTAAAAAAAATGAAAAAACAAATCGTATTAATTGCATTGACGGTATTTACTTTTACCTGCTCAATAAATGCACAAGGTGGTTTTCAACGTAAAACAGTGGAAGAAAGAGTTAAAACAGTTCATGAAAAACTGGATAGCGCTTTTAAACCCGATGCCACAAAAATGGCAGCATTGGATAGTTTATTTACGGGTTATTATAAAGATCAGGATAAAGCACGTGACGAAATGATGGCTTCCGGAACTATGGACAGGGATGCCATGCGTGCAAAAATGACAGAATTATCAGATGCAAGGGATGTTAAACTGAAAGTTATTTTAACTGAAGGCGAAATGAAAATATGGAAAGAAACTATTGAGCCTTCAATGCGTCCGCAAAGAAGACCACAGCAATAATTTTTTTGAGTTCTATGGCATGGCTAAAGGTGGAAATTCGTTTCCGCCTTTTTTAATGCTTCAGACATGTGATTTTCATTAGCCACGAATTGCACAAATAACACGAATATTTTATTCGTGGCCATAGTGCTATTTGTGGCTAAATAACAATAAAGGTTACCATTATTCTTTTTATTTTTACAATCCTTCACAATTATCTATAACGTACGATGTTATTCAATCTTCAATCATCTTATGCTCCTGCAGGCGATCAGCCAGATGCTATTCGTCAACTTACAGATGGGATATTGAATGGCGAAAAATACCAAACCCTGTTGGGAGTTACAGGCAGTGGTAAAACATTTACCATGGCCAATGTTATTCAAAATGTTCAACAGCCCACATTGGTACTTACACATAACAAAACACTGGTAGCACAATTATATGGCGAGTTTAAACAGTTCTTTCCGGATAATGCTGTTGGTTATTTTGTTTCCTATTACGATTACTACCAGCCCGAAGCTTATATGCCGGTGAGTAATGTTTACATAGAAAAGGACCTGAGTATAAATGCTGAACTGGATAAACTGAGATTGCAGGCAACAGCACAATTATTAAGCGGCCGGAGAGATATCATTGTTGTGGCCAGTGTGAGTTGTATTTACGGTATGGGTAACCCTATCGATTATGAGAATGGAATTATCCGGATACATAAGGGCCAGGTTATTTCCCGGCAGGGATTTTTACATGCATTGGTGAATAGTTTATACAATCGCACAGAAACAGATTTTACCAGAGCCACATTCAGGGTTAAAGGAGATACCGTGGATATTAACCTGCCCTATGTTGATTTTGGTTATCGCATTAGTTTTTTTGGTGACGAAATAGAAACGATCGAAACGCTGGAACTAAGCAGCGGCAAACGCATTTCCAGCGTTGATAATGCAGCCATTTTTCCGGCTAATTTATATGTGGCGCCAAAAGATATGCTGCTAAAAGTGGTTCATGAAATACAGGATGAATGTGCGGCACAAACAGAATATTATAAAAACACCGGAAAATATATTGAAGCTCAGCGTATAAGCGAAAGGGTTAATTACGACCTGGAGATGATCCGTGAGCTGGGATATTGCAATGGTATCGAAAACTATTCCCGGTTTTTCGACAGAAGAAAACCCGGCACAAGGCCTTTCTGTTTACTTGATTATTTTCCCAAAGATTATTTATGCATGATCGATGAAAGCCATCAAACCATTCCCCAGGTAAGTGGTATGTATGGTGGCGACAGGAGTCGCAAACTGGTATTGGTGGATTATGGTTTTCGCTTACCATCGGCACTGGATAACCGCCCGTTGAATTTTAATGAGTTTGATACAATGCTGAACCAAACCGTTTTTGTTTCTGCAACACCGGGTAATTTTGAACTGGAAAGATGTGGAGGCGTAGTGGTAGAACAGGTAGTAAGGCCAACAGGTTTACTGGATCCGCCAATTGAAGTGCGGCCTTCTGTAAACCAGATCGATGACCTGTTGGATGAAATTGATAAACGGGTTAAAAAAGGCGATAGGGTTTTGGTAACCACCTTAACAAAACGCATGGCCGAAGAAATGGATAAATACCTGCATCGCATTGATATAAAAAGTAAATACATTCACAGCGAAGTAGATGCATTGGAAAGGGTAGAAATTTTACGTGAACTACGCCTCGGAAATATTGATGTATTGGTGGGCGTTAATTTATTACGAGAAGGATTGGACCTGCCCGAAGTGTCGCTGGTTGCCATTTTAGATGCAGATAAAGAAGGGTTTTTACGAAATGAAAAAAGCCTTACCCAAACTGCAGGCAGGGCTGCACGTAATGTAGATGGATTGGTGATCTTTTATGCTGATAAGATGACCGCCAGCATGCAAAAAACCATTGATGAAACAAGCCGCCGCCGTGAAAAACAGGTAGCCTATAATATTGAACACAATATTACGCCTACAACAATTATTAAAAGCAAAGAACAGATCATGGCGCAGGGATCTGTATTGGATGTAAAAGGGTACGACCCTGCAAACCCCTATTCCATTGCACCTGATGCCGACATTGTAACGATTGCAGCCGAAGACCAGGTGATCTATCAAACCATTCCTCAATTGGAAAAAGCTATTGTCAAAATTAAAAAAGAAATGAGCAAAGCTGCAAAGGAC
>JAYVUE010000279.1:0-5271 GCA_043788195.1 Chitinophagaceae bacterium | reverse complement strand
CCACAACGACGGGGCCGGCCGGTAGTACTCCCGAATTCATTTCCGGTATTACGGATCAGCTCTCCGGTTTCGTCGTTTAGTTCAGTTGGAAAAGGTCCGCTGCCCACTCTTGTACAATATGCTTTGGAAATGCCAAAAACTTCTTTTATTTTTTGAGGGGCAATCCCAAGTCCGGTACAAACACCTGCCGAAATTGTATTACTGCTGGTTACAAAAGGAAAAGTACCAAAATCAACATCCAGCATACTACCCTGTGCTCCTTCTGCCAATATCCGTTGGCCTTTTTGAATTTTTTCGTTGATAAAATACTCGCCATTAACTATCTTAAACTCCTTAAGGTGTTCAATAGATTCAAAAAACTCTTCTTCCCAGTTTGAAATATCTTCCTGGAAATTAAAATTATCTAAAATTCGCTGATGCTTCATTCGAAGCTTAATATATTGGGTGGTAAAATTTTTATCAAGAAGATCACCAACCCTTAATCCATTACGGCCTGTTTTATCCATGTAAGTAGGACCAATACCCTTTAGCGTACTACCAATTTTTTCAATCCCTTTACTTAATTCACTTGCTTTATCAATGGCACGATGAGTTGGCAATATCAGGTGTGTCCGTTCGCTGATGTATAGATTTTTTTTATAATCAACCCCAAAAGCGGCCACATTTTCACATTCTTTTTTTAGGATCACAGCATCCAGTACTACCCCATTACCGATCAGGTTGGTTTTGTTTTCATGAAAAATACCACTGGGTATCTGGTGCAACACAATTTTTTTGCCTTCAACAAATAATGTATGCCCTGCATTAGGCCCACCCTGGAAGCGGGCAATAACATCATAATTATTTGCAAAATGATCTACAATTTTTCCTTTGCCTTCGTCGCCCCATTGCAACCCCAGTATTACATCTACCATTTAGTATTGAATATTTAAGATTTGATATTGAATATTGATACCCGCATTTATTTTTTTGCCGCGAAGCCACAAAGACACTAAGTTAAATCATTATTAGTGTCTTAGCGTTTTTGTGATTACCCTTGTAGTAAAAATATATTGAAAAATTACAACCACCTAAAATGAATTGAAGTTGTTTGAAAATTGGGGAGAAAAGAAAATTATTAATTGATCATACAGTGAACCGTCATGCCTTGTGCTAAGCCACTTTCAACATACTCAATTTGCTATTGCTGAATTTTCTTTCAGCATATTCAATTGTTACTTCAAAGCTTTTTACTTTTTGAGAAGGTAATTCATACATGGCGTCAGTTAAAATGCTCTCGCAAATACTTCGCAAGCCCCTTGCACCCAATTTATATTCAAGTGCTTTTTGTACCATAAAATCGTAAACAGCAGGCTGAAATATTAACTCAATGCCTTCTATTTCAAATAAACGGGTAAACTGTTTTATCAAAGCATTTTTAGGTTCAGTTAAAATATTACGTAGTGTTTCTGCATCCAGGGGGGTTAAGTAGGTAACAACCGGTAAGCGGCCCAGGAGTTCAGGTATTAATCCAAAATGCTTAAGGTCAACTGCATTAACAAAATGTAAAAGATTGTTATGCTGGTATTCCTGTAATTCTTTATTTACATTAAAACCTATAGCATTTGTATTAACCCGGCGGGCAATTATTTTATCAACACCATCAAAGGCACCACCGCAAATAAAAAGAATGTTTTGTGTATTTACTTTTATCAGCTTTTGTTCGGGGTGCTTACGGCCACCCTGAGGTGGCACCAATACTTCGGTTCCTTCCAGTAATTTTAATAAACCCTGCTGAACTCCTTCGCCACTTACATCTCTTGTAATAGATGGGTTATCACTTTTACGTGCTATCTTATCTATTTCATCAATAAAAACTATTCCACGTTCAGCAGCAGATACATCATAATTGCAGGCCTGCAATAAACGGCTTAGCATACTTTCTACATCTTCACCTACATAACCTGCTTCGGTAAATACGGTAGCATCTACAATTGCAAAAGGAACGTTTAACATGCGGGCAATTGATTTTGCCAATAAGGTTTTACCTGTACCAGTTTCACCAACCATTATAATATTGCTCTTTTCTATCTCAACATCATTTTCTATTTTTTGATTAAGGCGTTTGTAATGATTATAAACTGCAACAGCTAATATCTTTTTTGCATCATCCTGCCCGATAACATATTCATCCAAAAACTTCTTTATTTCTATTGGTTTTTTTACAGTTAGTTTATAAGCATGGTTATGATTTTGTTTTGGGTCTGTAGAATTACCCAACTCCTGTTCAATGATCTCTTCAGCATGCTCAACACAATTTTCACAGATATGGCCATCCTGGCCGGCGATAAGAATTTTCACTTCATCGCGGCTACGGCCACAGAAAGAGCAATGTAAAGTTTGTTGTTTTGCCATAATAAGATCATAATTGACCTGGATAAAAAAAACGATCAATACAAAGTTAAGGAACCCTTTTTTATACTACCAAGACAATTTACAGTTTAATAACGTTGCTTTTGGGTAATTATGATACAAAAAGCCCCTTTTCAGGAGCTTTTGGTACATATAGTAACTACTGAACTATAATTTTTTTAAAACAGCATCCACTATTCCATATTCAACTGATTCGCCTGCGTCCATCCAATAATCCCTGTCAAAGTCTTTCATTACTCTTTCAACAGTTTGGCCACAATTTTTTGCAAGAATTCCGGCACCTAATAATTTGGTTTTACGGATCTGTTCTGCCATTATTTCAAGGTCTGCGCTTGTTCCCTGTCCGCCTCCGCTTGGCTGATGGATCATTACTTCGCCATTAGGAAAAATAAAACGTTTTCCTTTTTTTCCACCGCTTAGTAAAATACTTCCCATACTGGCGGCCATACCCATACAAATAGTACTAACCGGCGAACTGATCATTTGCATTGTATCATAAATAACCATACCACTGGTAACCATGCCGCCGGGGCTGTTGATATAAAAAGTAATTTCCTTGCCTGGTTCAAGCGCTTCCAGGTACATTAACCGGTTGGTGATGTCTTTGGCACTTTTATCATCAACCACACCCCATAAAAATACTTTTCGCTGTTCAATAAATTTTTTATCAAACTGCCAACCAGACATCATTTTTTCCATAGGATTATCAGGCGATTCCTTGGGGTTTTCTTCCTCATCCAGCCGAATGTTGCTGTTATTATAAAAATTCATAGCGATTGTATTTTAAATTTCATTACTAAAATAAATGCAGTCAACCCCGTCCTAATGGCTTATGCCGGGCGAACACAAAATGTATATTAATCCTTCTTCAGTTTCTTGGGGTTCATCACCAACACTTCATCTATCAACCCATATTCCTTTGCTTCTGTTGAGGTCAACCAGTGATCCCTGTCGCAATCAATGGCTACTTTTTCTACGGGCTGGCCGGTATGAAAAGCGATGATGTCATACAATTCTTTTTTTACTTTCTTAACTTCATTCACAGTAATCTCGATATCACTTGCCTGGCCACCAGCACCCGCACTTGGCTGATGCATCATAACACGGCTATGCTTAAGCGCAGTTCTTTTTCCCTTGGCACCCGCACACATCAGTACCGCACCCATACTGGCAGCCATACCTGTGCAAATGGTGGCAATATCAGGTGTGATGAACTGCATGGTATCATACATACCTAACCCGGCATAAACCCCCCCACCCGGGCAGTTGATATACATTTGTATATCACGTGTGCGATCGGTGCTTTCTAAAAATAATAATTGAGCCGTTACTATATTGGCCACTTCATCACTGATGGGGTAACCCAGGAAAATGATCCTGTCCATCATCAAACGGCTATACACATCCATCACGGCAATATTCATTGGGCGCTCCTCAATAATATTAGGCGTAAGATTAGTTACATTATGTTTTATATAGGCATCCAGTACATTACTATTTATGCCTTTGTGCTTTACAGCATATTTTTCAAATTCTTTTCCAATGTTCATACTAGCAGTATTAGGTGAAGCAAATATATTGAATATGGTTTTCAAATTCTATGCTAAAAAAGAAAGCCGACAAAATGGCAAAAAAAGAAAGCCTCAACAAATTTGTTGAGGCTCTGTTATAATAAGATAATACCTACTTTCTATTCTTTAATTATCTTTTGGACATCTCCAATTCTTTTGCCATTCTCATTTACCAGGTAAAGCATATAAACGCCTGATATAAGTTGTTCCATATTCAATGATATTACATTGGCTGCTGTATTGATAACAACCTGTTTGTTCATTAGTTGCTGGCCCAGCACATTGGTGATCAGTACTGCTGATTTACCCCGGTACTCTGTATTAAAGTTGAGGTACATAGTAGTTTTTACCGGGTTTGGATAAACACTCATATACTCTTTACCCGTACAGTTTGTACGTACAGTAATGATTGAAGAATAAGTATAGCTACCATCTGTATTAACCATTTTTAATCTGTAATAGGCCAGCGATACAGCCTGTGCCAACACAACCTGGTAAGACCTGCCATTGGGATCATTAGCTGCAGTAACATCAGCAACCTTGATATAATTGATACCATCTATGCTTTGTTCTAGTATAAATTTAGCTGCATTAATTTCCTGAGAAGTAACCCACAATATTATGGCATTACAGTTATTGGCTTTACCAGTAAATAAAGTTAATTTAACAGGTAACGGGTTCAACCACGTCAATGTATAAGTAGCCGGTGTGGGGTCCTTTTTACCTGCAGCATCCACAAATGAATACTGAAACGAAGTGCTTGTTGAACCTACTGTTGCCAGTGTTATTTTAACCTGTAATAATGAAGGATTGAAATTATTGATCAGCTGGCCATTGATCACCAGAATTCCATTATAATAAAGCTGTGAATTTGTGGGGATCACATCAATGATCACTGAACGGCTTGCCAATGAACATGCACCACTACAATCTTCAGGGTCAATACCACTCAATACCGGTGGATTAGCACCGCCATTTAAAGTGATCAATTGATTTAATGTTGGTTGTGGAATATTAGTAGTGTGCGGATCAGAATCAGGCAATTGCTCAATTCCAAAATCAAAATTAATGGTATTGGTAAAACCAAAACTCCGTAGGTCTATAATTCCGGGTGTAACTGTTGATGTAGTGCCATTCAGGTTAGTACCTGTGTTTGTCCATGCGGCCGGTAAAGCTGCAGCAGGTGCAGGATTTCCAACCGTACCAGCTGTTGTAGAAAGTACTAATGAATAAGTAGCTCCCGGATTCACATTTACAAAACTATAAGTTCCGTTTGCCAGAACAGAAG
>JAYVUE010000278.1:0-2276 GCA_043788195.1 Chitinophagaceae bacterium | reverse complement strand
AATCAGCATGGCCCTGGTCATTACTTTGATCCCACATCCGTGGAAAAATATGCTGATCAGCTTCGTTATAAATATATTCTACCTTCCTTCCATTCTTCTCATATTTGCCATTACTCTTTACATATATATCAGTTACTTTAGTGTCTTCGGGGTTAGCAGTAAAATCCTGGCCATATAAAATGGGCCAGTCGCCATATTGCTCACGACTTAAATACCCAACAAGGTTAACCGGGTTATCTACATTGTACATATCTACTGCCGGGTCGGCATTTGACCTGACCAGCGTAGTAAAATAAGTAGAGTAACCCAATAACATAAAAGTAAAGATCCATAAACCCAGTTTCAGGAAATTCCAGTTTCTTTTATTGGCAATTCGTAATCCTGCATATATCAGCACGCCGATAAAAATGAAAAAGAAAGCAAATCCAGAGAAAAAAGGCATTCCTAGGCTATTAACAAAAAATATATCAAAATTGCCCGCACCCTTGATGGTCCATACAATTACAGCTTTTTGTACAAGCCCGGTTATTGCACAACCAATTAAAAAAGCCCAGAAAGTTCCCCACTTCGTAATCTTTTCATAGCGCCTGTAATAATAGATCATTACTATTGCAGGAATAGTCAATAAGTTTAACAGGTGAACACCAATGGATAAGCCCATCAGGTAAAATATTAAAATAAGCCAGCGATCGGCCCTGGTAAAATGTCCATTGATGCCTTGTTGTTGTTCAATTTCTACACTTTGTTCCCATTTTAAAATACCCCAGAAAACAATAGCAGTAAAGAAAGAAGACAAGGCATATACTTCTCCTTCAACAGCACTAAACCAAAAAGAATCAGAGAATGTATAGGCCAATGCACCTATAACGCCAGCTGCCATGATACCGAAAACATTATTATTATTCAATTCTCCACCTTTCTTCAATATTAGTTTACGGGCAAAATGGGTAATGCTCCAGAACAAAAATAAAATGGTAAAACCACTGGCTAATGCACTCATTAAATTGATACCGGTTGCTGCGTGGGCAGGATCAAAGGGCGCCATAAATAACCTGCCCATTAAAACAAAAAGGGGTGCTCCCGGAGGATGTGGTATTTGTAACTTATAGGCGCTGGAAGCAAATTCACCACAGTCCCAAAGACTGCCACTTGCTTCCATGGTCATAATATAAACCGTGCATGCAATGATGCAAATGATCCATCCGGTAATGTTGTTGATACGTTTAAAACTCATATTAATTTTGGTTATGGGTTCGCAAATATAATCATGTTTCTGGTTTGGTGTTTAGGCTATAACGTTTTTTAGTGTTTTTTTGTATTCTGTTGGATGGAACACGGTTGGCAAGGATTGGACGGATATTAAGAATTTATCTGTGATGTTCCGTCTGATCCGTGTTCTATTCTGTATTCGTGTTCTATTTATCTTTGGCTAAATGAAAAAAGCCTTTGCCCAACTTCATATCGCAGTATTTCTTGCCGGCTTCACTGCTATACTCGGTAAATTAATTACACTAAATGAGGGTTTGTTAGTATGGTACCGTTTGTTTATTACGGTTATTACATTGGCTGTGATCTTATTTTTTAAAAAGGAATTACGCAGGATTCCGGTGAAAGATGCTTTTAGCATCTTTGGTGTTGGTGTAATTGTTGCCATCCATTGGGTTGCTTTTTATGGAAGTGTTAAGTATGCAAATATTTCTGTGGCATTGGTATGTTTTAGTGCTGCAGGTTTTTTTACTGCTTTACTAGAACCACTAATTCTTCGCAGAAGGATCTCTATCACAGAAGTTTTGTTGGGGTTAATGGCTATTGCGGGTATATACATCATTTTTGATTTTCATCCGCAGTATAAAA
The DNA here is from genome assembly GCA_043788195.1 of Chitinophagaceae bacterium. Lineage (GTDB taxonomy): Bacteria > Bacteroidota > Bacteroidia > Chitinophagales > Chitinophagaceae > Ferruginibacter. The sequence goes on along the minus strand of JAYVUE010000278.1, from coordinate 422 downwards.
CAGGGATCATTTTCGGGATCATTTCTGCATTGGGTTGCGCTTTATTTCCCATATTTAATAAAAATTTACTGATAAGATTTTCACCTAAAATACTTACGTTGTATGAATTAGGCGGAGGGCTGATCGCCTTAACTTTTTTAGTGCCCATTTACCTTTTACAATTTCCGGCAACTTATTATTTACCTACTAATTCTGACTGGGCCTGGTTACTTGTGATGGCATGGTTTTGTACTGTTTTTAGTTTTGTATTGCAATTGAATGCCTTAAAAAAAATATCTGCATTTACAGCAAATCTTACTTATAACCTGGAGCCCGTTTATGGTATCATACTGGCCTTTATTTTTCTTAAAGAGAATAAGGAATTGGATTGGCATTTTTATATTGGGGTAGGGTTGATAGGGCTGGCGGTGGTACTGCAGATG
>JAYVUE010000277.1:0-10749 GCA_043788195.1 Chitinophagaceae bacterium | reverse complement strand
TTAAACGGAACATAAAATCTTCCGGTAACCTTTTTTTATTACGTTTTACCTGCTCATTTAAACGCTTAGTGGATACCCCATACAATTCAGCAATATCTTTATCTATTATAACTTTTTTCTCTCTTATCAAAAGGATTTTATTGATAAATGTTTATGCACCCCAGCCCTCCCTGTCAAGGCTCCGGTACTGTATTGCTTCGGCAAGATGTTCCGGCCTTATATCATCGCTTGCAGCGAGATCTGCAATGGTGCGGCTTACTTTTAATATCCGGTCATATGCACGGGCTGAAAGATTTAATTTTTCCATAGCCACTTTTAATAAATTTTGCCCGGCGGCATTGATGATACAAATATCTTTTAATTGTTTACTGCTCATTTGCGCATTGGCATATACGCCATCACAATCTTTGTATCGTGCTTCCTGAATATCCCTTGCCTTAATTACCCTTTCCCTGATACAGATACTTTTTTCGAATTGTTGATTAGAAGATAATTCACTGAATGCAACGGGTGTTACTTCCACGTGCAGGTCGATCCTGTCTAACAATGGTCCAGAAATTTTATTCAAATATTTCTGTACTGCACCGGGCGGACATGTACATTCTTTTTCGGGATGATTAAAAAATCCACAGGGGCAGGGATTCATACTGGCGATCAACATAAATGAAGCCGGAAAATCCAACGCTACTTTTGCTCTTGAAATGGTAACCTTTCTTTCTTCCATCGGTTGCCGCATTACCTCCAGCACCTGTCTTTTAAACTCTGGCAATTCATCTAAAAATAAAACACCATTATGTGCCAAAGAGATTTCGCCAGGTTGCGGAATGCCACCGCCGCCAACCAATGCAACATCACTGATAGTATGGTGCGGACTTCGAAACGGCCGTTTTGAAATGATCGTTGAATTTTCGGGTAATTTACCGGCCACACTATGGATCTTTGTTGTTTCCAATGCTTCCTGCAAACTCAATGGTGGTAATATTGTTGGCAATCTTTTTGCCAACATCGTTTTACCGGCACCGGGAGGCCCGATCAAAATGGCATTATGACCACCCGCTGCCGCAATTTCCAAAGCACGTTTAATATTCTCCTGCCCTTTTACATCACAAAAATCAATATCAAAATCACTTTGTGCATGAGCAAATTCTTCACGTGTGTTTACAATAGTGGGTGCAATTGAATTTTCATTGGCAAAAAAATCAATGACTTCTTTGATATGGCCAACGGCATACACATTAAGGTTGCTTACCATGGCTGCTTCCCGTGCATTTTGCTTGGGAACAATGAACCCTTTAAAACCTTCTTTACGTGCTTGTATAGCAATGGGCAGTGCGCCTTTGATGGGACGTACCTCACCATCCAAACTCAATTCGCCCATGATAACATAATCGGCAAGTTTTTCTGAATTTTCTATTTGCTCAGATGCGCCCAATGTTCCAATAGCTATGGGAAGATCAAATGCGGTTCCTGTTTTTTTTATATCGGCAGGTGCCAGGTTAACCACTAATTTGGTGCGTGGCATAAAAAAGTGATTACTTTTTATGGCGCTCTCTACCCTTTGCAGGCTTTCTTTTACTGCATTATCCGGAAGTCCCACAATAAAATAATCTTTACCCTGGTTGTTTACGCTAACTTCTACAGTGATGGTAATAGCTTCTACACCATAAACGGCGCTGCCATAAGTTTTAATGAGCATGGGGACGGAATTAGTATGGAAAATTAATAAAAGAATTCAATCCGTCCTATAGCATTTTATTTAAGTAGTGTCTTTGTAGGATATTCTTAAAAGACAGGCTGACTTTATTTGTTGAAATATTGGGTTGTTGCCGGATGAAAGTTTTGCCAGCTATGCCAGAACTCCTGGGAAGAAGGAACGACTGAAAGCCTGTTGCCTTTTAAAATCCCTTCCACACATTCGCCATTCATATCCCATACTGTATTAGTAGCAGCATCTTTCATGGTTTGTGTTGCAGCATCAAAATTAAATTGCAAGATCTTATCATTTACCTGCCTGTTCCAAACATGAAAAGAAACATTGTCATTTTCCAATACCAAAACAATAGGATTGCTTCCAATGGTATCGTTAATAATCTTTTGTTTTATCAGATCGTTCCAATCATAAGCTTTGGTATAGCCATTTACGGACACACCTACCACCCATGATTTGAATTTCCAGGATGCCCTGTCTCTTTTTTCCAAACCGCTTTTTATTGTTCCGTTATCAAATCCTTCCAGGTCTTTATACCGCTTTGCATATAAACTATCAGGTTGTAATATCAATGTGTTGGGATATTGTTTTATCCATGCCCCTAAGCGTAACTGTTGGGATGGTAATTCCTTCAATGCCGTTCCTTTTAGCGGTCCTGCAACAGCAATACCCGTAGCCTGCCTCCACCAGCTTTTGGAATCCTCATCTTCAAACATGGCGTTAAAATGATCCATGCCTACCAAACGAAAATGTTGAAATTTACCATTAACAAAGGGGCTGAAAACCCGGCCTGTTCTGCAAACCGTGCAGTAAGTAACCATTATCGGTTGTCCGTCAAGGGTATCCTGCACCTGGTGATGATATCCAATAATTTCAATGGGATACGCCCTTGCCTTTCCGTTAATGACTATCCCTATAACTAATTTAGAACTGTCAATTTTATTATCAGCAACTGTTGCCAGTATTTTATTTTTGGGCTGATAAAACATTTTATCGGCCAGGAATTTAAAATTGAAAAAATAAAAAACAGTGGCGTATAACAATACAAAAAAAGAGAGGATTATTTTTTTCCACCATTTACCATATCGAAGTACCCGCCATGCCAGGGGTATTAATATTATTAGTCCAATCAATCGAAGCCACCAGATATAATTGTTGATAAAATAAGCAATTTGAATAGTATTGGCTTTTTGGCTGCCTGGAAATGGCATAATGAAATACACCCTTAGTATTTCTGTTGCAAAGAGAAACAGTAATGCAAAGATGAGGAGCAGTGTTCTTTTCATCATGGGAAAATACAAAAAATATTTCACGCAAAGCCGCTAAGTAAAAATACAAAAGTTGCTACATGGCTTTGCGCTTCCCCTGCCTACCCTCAGGCAGGTTTGTGTCTTTGCGTGAAATGTATTTATAATTTCCCCAAAAGGTCCACCACACCTTCTTTCTTTAAAATCAGGTAACCCAGGCGGTCATTACTAATACCCTCTTTAAGTTGATAACTAAAATGCAACTGATCGCCGTTTACTTCTGTTTCAAAATATTTAAAACTGATGTTGGGATATTTTTTCAGATCATCTCCGATCTCATACAAATGAGTAGACAATATAAAAAGTGAATTTTTAATTTTTAGCAGCCCTTCTATTACCGTACTGCTGCATTTCATGGCATCCTGCACATTGGTGCCCTTAAATAATTCATCGATCAGTATCAGCCATTTTTTGCCATCGCTGATCTTTGTAAGAGTAGCTTTGATACGCTGCACTTCATTATAAAAATAACTTTCTCCCCTGGCAATATTATCTGCCACATTGATATTGCTGAGCATGCCATCAAAAAAAGAAAGTTGCATTTGTTTGGCCGGTACGGCCATGCCGGTATGGGCAAGGAAAACGGCCGAGCCTACTGATTTTATAAAAGTACTTTTGCCCGCCATATTGGCCCCGGTAAGAAATAAAAAATTATTATTTTCAGCTAATTGTAATTCATAAGACACCGGCTGCGCTAATAATAGATGATACAATTCTTTTACCTCTATTAAAGATTTTTCAGTTTCGATAAATTTCGGGAAATGCAGATCATATTGTTGCACCGCTTTTGCCATTCCCAGCCAGGCATCCAGCTGGGCATAGATGTCGAGCAATTCCATCATATTCAATTTGTAATGGTAGCGAACAAACCCTGCAAACTGTAACAATTGCTGAGGTGTTAATTCAGCAAATTTATACTGCTTTTCAATTATTGTGAATTGTTCTTTATCAATTATTTTTTTTGCCTGCTCCAGTATTTTTTTTAGTGGCACAGGAGCTTCCTCTTTTAAAAAATATTGTATCATCAGCTGCATACCTTTAATAAAATCAAAATAATGCTGAGCCGAATATTTTACAAGCGAATAGTCGTAACTATGAAACAGTTTGTAGGTAAATGCACTAAGGGAAGAAGGGTTGGAAGGTATTTCATCAATGCCGGATTCATAAAATTTTTCTATAACCATAATAGTACCATTACTGATCTGTGCAGGCCAATTCTGCTGCCTGCTGATAAACCATTGTATGGTTTGTTGTACGCCAATTATTTCGCCGATTGTTTTTAATGGTGTGCAGAAGTTATTGTACAACTGTTCCCTGCCACGAATAGTAGTACACTTATCGAGTTTATTAAAAAAAGAAAAATCTTCTTCGCTATTGAATATTGAAAGATCGGCCAGTGTTGTTTTGTCTGTTTCCATTTTAACTAAATATTAAATCTGCCTGCAGGTTGGCAACTATTACCTATTAAACAAGATCCTTTGCCCTTTGATTGATTCATCAAACATTCCGTTGGAAAACGCTCGGTGCCCGCTAACAAATGTATCAGTAACAGATGCAGGAAACACAAAATTCTCTAAAGGGGTCCATCCGCATTTGTAATAAATATTTTCTTTTGTAACTTTTGTTGAAGAGTTGGTATCTACAACAATAAGGTCGGCAAAATAACCTTCTCGTATATAACCCCTGTTGTCTATCTGAAAACATGCTGCAGGGGCATGGCTCATCTTTTCTGCAATTTTTTCAAGGCTTATTTTCCTTTCTTTATGATAATGCAGCATTAGTAATAAACCATGTTGAACAAGGGGAAGGCCAGCAAGGGCGTGTTCATAAGGCCCTTCTTTCTCTTCGAAGGTATGTGGGGCATGATCGGTGGCGATAATATCCAACCGGTCATCCAGCAAAGCCTTCCACAAAGCTTCCTTATTATGAGCTGCTTTTATTGCCGGGTTACATTTTATTTTATATCCCAGTTGCGCATAATCGTCGGCGGTAAAATGTAAGTGGTGTACACACAGTTCTGCTGTGATCCTTTTTTCTTTAAGCGGCAGCATATTGCTGAACAACTGTAATTCTTTTTCGGTGCTGATATGCAAAATGTGTAACCGGCTATTATATTTTTTTGCAAACTGGATGGCAATTAAGGAGGATTCAAAACAGGCATTTTCATCTCTTACCAATGGATGGTCGGGTGGTGTTAATTCCCCTTTTTCTTTTTTCAGCCGTTCATAATTTGTTTTTATGATGCGCTCATCTTCGCAATGTGTGGCTATCAACAATTCGCTTTCACTAAAAATGATGTCCAGTGCGGCGTGGCTATTTACCAACATATTGCCCGTGCTGGATCCCATGAATATTTTAACCCCACAAACATTTTTTTTATGCTCATTCATTTTCAACACTTCCTCAGCATTGTTATTGCTGGTACCCATAAAAAAAGAGTAATTTGCCAGCGAGCTTTGTGCACCAATTGTATATTTATTTTCCAGCAATTGACCGGTAAGTGCCTTCGGTATGGTATTGGGCATTTCCATAAAACTGGTAACGCCACCGGCCACGGCAGCCCTGCTTTCGGAATAAATAGTTGCCTTATGTGTAAGCCCAGGTTCTCTGAAATGTACCTGGTCATCTATCACCCCCGGAAACAAATGTTTCATTTCACCATTGATCTCTGTCACTTTGCCTTTAGAAGTAATTTGTTTATCGATCCTTTCAATACGTTGTCCATTGATCAAAACATCAGTGGCAGTAATTTTTCCTTCATTTACTACCTGTATGTTCTTAAAAAGGTATTTTTGCATATCTTGAATTTATATATCCAGTTAAATTAAAATAATTCAATGCAAATTATTAAAAGCTTTTTCAAACTGCTGTTTTTTATTTGTCCTGTTGTTGCAACGGCTCAATCCACTTTCTTAAACCCCGGTTCAAAAGATATTCATTTTGTTGAACGAATGGAGATCAAACAACAAAAGAATACCCATCTTAATTTTTCTACTGTACGCCCGTTTAACCGTAGATATATTGTACAACAGACCGAGTTTATTGATAGTGCCAGGTTAGGTTATACCGATCCGGTTACGGGTGTTGATAAATTCAAAGAATGGTACGATCAGGCACTCACGCCCGTAGACGAATACAACCTACATAGTTTTTTAATGAATAATACCGAGTGGGTTACGGGTTCAAAAGAAGAGTTTAAAAGCAAGCGGGCTATTTTAAAAACTTTTTATCGCACAAAACCCAATTTTTTAGAGGTAAAAACCAGGGATTTTTTTTTAGCGCTTAACCCTGTTTTACAACTGGCCGGAGGCGTTGAAACCGGAACCAACCATCAATCACTTTTTTTAAACAGCCGGGGTATTACTTTAAGAGGAATGATTGCAAGGAGAATAGGATTCGCCTCATCAATCATAGAAAACCAGGAGACAGGGCCTTTATTTTTTCAGCAGCAGGTTAATAAATCCGGGGCTGTACCTGGCGTTGGTTTTTATAAGCCCTTTAAGAAAACAGGCTATGATTATTTTGATGCAAGAGGATATTTTACTTTTAGTGCTACAAAGTATATTGATATTCAATTTGGGTATGATAAAAATTTTATCGGGGCAGGATACCGTAGTTTATTTTTAAGCGATTGGGGCAATAGTTATTTGTTTTTAAAACTAAATACCAAGATCTGGAAATTTAATTACCAGAATTTATTTATGGAACTGATGCCACAGTTTAAAAAAAGAGGAGATACTTTGTTAGATCGCAAATATGCGGCCATGCATTATTTAAGCATTAACGTTACCAAATGGCTAAACATAGGTTTGTTTGAAGGGGTGATTTTTGGCAGAAAGAATCATTTTGATTTTCAGTATCTCAATCCTATTATTTTTTACCGTCATATTGAAGGGTCTGTTGGAAGTCCGGATAATGCGCTTGCCGGGATTGATTTTAAAGCCAATATTGCACATAAGGTACAATTATATGGCCAGTTTTTATTGGATGAATTTCAGTTAAACACAATTAAAAATGATCCTACCAACTGGGCAAATAAATGGGGCTTACAGGTGGGCATTAAATATGTAGATGCATTTGGCATAAATAATCTTGACCTGCAGGTTGAAGCAAACAGGGTAAGGCCATTTACTTATTCGCACGGCGATACCATTGCCAATTATACGCATTACAATCAACCTCTTGCCCATCCATTGGGTAGTAATTTTCAGGAGTTTATTGGTATTATCAATTATCAACCCTCGCATAAATGGTATATAAATGCAAAAGCCATCTATTATTACCAGGGGCTTGATAGTGCGGGTAAAAATTTTGGAGGCAACCCTTTTGAAGATTACCGCAGCCGTACAACTCAAACCGGATTTTCAATTGGTAGTGGAAATAAAGTAACCTGCTTTAACAGCTTTTTACAGGTTTCTTATGAGTTGAGAGAAAATATTTATTTAGACGCCTCATTTCAATACAGAACATATAAAGTGTTGAATGTACCGGGTAAAACCAATAGTACAATGATTACTGCGGGCATTCGTTTAAATATGTTTAAGCAGGATCACGATTTTTAGATCTTTTATTCTACAGTCAAAGAAAAACTGATCGTACGGGAATAAATCTTATCAATTACATTTGAAAATTTGAGGTTAACATCACGGCTATGGAGGTTGGCTAAACCCCAACCCATTTTTACTTCAGGACTTAAAACAAAAAAGGGGAAATAGAAATGAAAACCTAAACCCCCTTCAATACCATAATCAAAACGTTTTAATTTTATCAAATTAGCTGCTTTTTTCCCGGCATTGGCTGCAAGGTCCAGTTCAACTTTTCCCCCGGCTAACATATAAACTTTAAAGTTTTTTATTCGATCACTACTGAATTTTATTTGTACAGGAAAAGCCAGTGAAATAGATTGAACTCTCTTTTGTGTCAGAGGCTCTTCCCCACCGGGAATATCCGGATACCTGAGTACATATTCAAAAGCTTTTTCTGTAAAAGTAAGATCAAGTGGATAAGCACGTAATGCAAAATGATCCGATAAACGCATGTTTACCAACCAGGCTAAGTTAAGTCCTGTACTGTTTATGCTTTCAACCACCATTGCACTATCCTGTTGCATGAAATAGGGATGATGGGTAAAACTGAAATGAGAACGGTTAACACCAACGTTAATTCCAAAATGAAATTTCTTTTCGTCATGTTCGGGCAGGTTAAGTCCGTCTCTTAATTGGGTTAAAGCAATTAAAGGACATAAGAAAAAAACGGCCAATAAATAATTTATTTTTCTCCGCAATAGATGCTGCATATACCTAAGCTCAGTGGTTTACTAAAAGTTTTCTTATATCCCAGTGTATCCAGGATATTCGTAAAATTTTTCCCTTCGGGAAATTTTTTAATTGATTCGTCGAGATATTGGTATGCGTTGCGGTTTTTCGAAAATAATTTCCCCATGTTGGGGGCTACAATTTTCATATACAAATTGTAGAAAAACTTTGTTGCCGCCATTTTGGGTTTACTAAATTCAAGGACTACCAACCTGCCTCCGGGTTTTAATACCCGCCTTATCTCACTTAATCCTTTCTCCAGGTTTTCAAAATTACGAACCCCAAAAGCTACAGTTACCGCATCAAACGAATTATTTTCAAAATTTATTGTTTCGCTATCGCCATTTAACAGTTCAATAGTTTGTTGTAAATCAAGCTTTTCAATTTTTTTTTTTGCTAAAGCCAGCATTCCATCGCTAATATCGATCCCTATTATTTTATCGGGATGTAAAAGCTGAGATGCTAAAATGGCCACTTCTGCTGTACCCGTAGCCACATCAAGTATTATTTTAGGCTTGATATCCTGCAATTCCCTGATCGCTTTTTTACGCCATTTTACATCAATGCCTGCACTTAAGAACCTGTTCATAAAATCGTACCGAAAAGCAATATCATTGAACATTGTTGCAACCTGTTGCTTTTTTGTAAGCCCGGATGCTGCATAAGGTACAATACTATCGTGTGCAAATTTGGTCATTGGCGGCAAAGATAAGCTGTTTTGATTTTAAGAGGCAATGAGCAATAGGTAACAGGCAATTGACAATGCACAGCATCCTGTGGATAAGCAAAGTGCCTGAAATTTTGAGCTGATATCCATGATCCGGCATCCAGGATCCTGCTTGGGTACCGTATCTTTGCCATATGCAAATTAAATCTGCAAAATATATTATCAGTAGTCCGGATTATATAAAATGCCCGGTACCCGATAAGCCCGAATATGCGTTTATAGGCCGCAGTAATGTAGGAAAATCATCGCTGATCAATATGCTTTGTAATAATGAAAAGCTGGCAAAAACTTCCTCGGCTCCCGGAAAAACACAATTGCTGAATCATTTCGAAATTGTTTCAACTTCTTCGCCAAAATCTGCTCCTCATCCTGCTGCTAAAGTTGAAGGATCGGGGATGAAGTGGTACCTGGTTGACTTACCGGGTTATGGCTTTGCTAAGGTAAGCCTGCGCAGTAGAAGAAGATGGGAGCAAATGATAGAAAATTACCTGCGTAAAAGAGAAAATCTTACCCTTGTTTTTGTTTTAATAGATGCCAGGCATACACCACAAAAGATTGACCTTGAATTTTTAGAACAATTAAAAACATGGCGTGTTCCATTTTGTCTTGTATTTACAAAATCTGATAAAGAAACCCAGCGCACTGTTAGTAAAAATGTTAAGGATTTTTTAGATTGCATGAAAAAAACATGGCAGTTTTTGCCGCAGCATTTTGTAAGTAGTGCTTTAAAAAAAACAGGGAAAGAAAAAATATTGGCATTAATTGAAGAAACAAATATGGAGGATAAAATTCATTTAACACGGTAATGAGTAATACATGATCAAAGCATGTTAAATGAATTGTGGAGAAAAGTAAAAGCGGGAATATTATTACTTTAGTTTAAATGACTTTTATAACGAACCTGGTTTTAATTTAGTTCACCACCTTATTTGCACAACTGCTGCTGGCAAAAGCTTCGGGCTTGGCTTTAAAAGCAAACCCCATTCCCAATATATAACCCATGGCTTCGCGTAAGGCCTCATTACTTTTAAACTGGGGGTTGGTATTGATGTCGGCATGCACTTCCATATCTACATCATAAAAGGTAAACAGGTCGCATAATTCATAAGCGATCTCAATACTTTTTGCCACTTCTACCAGCATTCGTTCTTTAATACTATACCGTTGCAAAGTTTTTTCATTATGAATAAACATGAAGCCGCCATGGCCCTCCCGTAAAAAAACAATAACTGTGGCAAATTCTGTTTCTTTTCCTTTAACCTGACTATCCGTACCCACACAAACTTTTAAATGATACCCGGCTGCGGTTTCTCTTTTGATGGCATCTTCCACAGCATCTTTGATGGGTAAATGGATTGGGTCACCGTTAAATTTTCTCCATAACATAAAAAAGGGTTTTTTAAAGTTACGGAATATTACTACGAAACAATTTTTTAATAAAACTGAACAAATTCAGGTATGTGTAAATTTATTTCTGTAAAACCTAAGAGGCAGAGTTAATAAAAATAAAAAAGGCGATAGCCCCTAACGCTATTCCCTGACTTTCAGAAATCTACCTTAATTTCTTTATAAATTATTTCTGCTTTTGCAGATCTCTCTGGCGCAAGTCTTCCGCCAACGGCGGATGACTTGATGCCATTTGATTCTACCGGACTGTGTCCGGAATTAGGATAAAAATATTTTATTTTTTAA
>JAYVUE010000276.1:0-2898 GCA_043788195.1 Chitinophagaceae bacterium | reverse complement strand
TTCTATGCCATCTAATTTTGGCATTTTTATATCACAAAGCACAACATCATAGATCTTCTCTCCGAATTTTTTTAATCCTTCTTCCCCATCTCCTGCCTCATCAATTTTATATCCTTCGTAACTAAGAATTTCGGATAATGTTTTCCGTATTGCTTTTTCGTCGTCAATAATTAAAATATTAGCCATTAGGTATTAACAATTTATTTGTGAACTAAATAGGAAATTGCATCTAAATTCAATAAGATCAAAAATAACCAATAATGTATTTCAAACCATTGTTTATATTGGTAACACTCTATTCTTTTTCCCATAATAACAGCTTATTTTCAGGAGAAGAAAAGGAATACGCCTCGTCAAATGCTTTTTACAGCTTCAATCAAAACCCATATCCTTTTATTAAGGATATCCCTTTACCTGAAGGTTTTACACGTGTTCAAACAGGTTCTTTTGGTAAATTTTTGCGGCAATTGCCTCTTAAAAAAGACCGTACTGTGTACCTGTTCAATGGCCACAAAAAAGATAATCAAGGGGCTCAATTTGCTGTAGTGGATATTTCTGTAGGTAATAAAGACCTTCAGCAATGTGCAGATGCAATAATGCGGTTAAGGGCAGAATTTTTTTATGCTGAAAAACTATTCGATCAGATCAGTTTTAAAGATAATAACAGTAAGGCTTACCTGTTTTATCCGCCTTACAATACGGCTAATTTTAATAAATACCTGCTTCGTGTTTTTGGTATGTGCGGTTCTGCATCTTTGTCAAAACAATTGCACACTGTGGCAAATCTATCAGACATAGAACCCGGCGATGTTATAATTAGAGGTGGTTTTCCCGGCCATGCAGTAATTGCAGTTGATGTAGCAGTGAATAGTGCCCGGGAAAAAATATACCTGTTGGCTCAAAGTTATATGCCGGCGCAGGATATACATTTACTGGTAAATCCTGCAGATGAAAATTTATCGCCCTGGTATAAAGTAAATAATAATAAGTTTATTCAAACTCCTGAGTATTTATTTTACAGTAATGAATTAAAAAAATGGTAAAAAAAGCAGGTGTGAAATGAATCACACCTGCTTTACTGTAAAATTTTAAACTAAAAACAAGGGTTGTGCAAATTAATTTTTGAGTTTTTGTGCAAGTTCTTCTAAAAATCCATCATATCTTTTTAATATCCTGCTGAAAGGAGCAAATTGTTCATCGGCACTGAAGGCAGTTGAACCATGACCTGAATATTCAGAAACAAATTTGATCTTATAAGACAATGGGTCTTCGGTATTGAGTTTAATAATGAGACGCATACGTACTGTATTTCTTTTAAATGATTGTCCCAGCCAATTAGTTCTTAAATAACCGGATTTTTCATCATTACTTTCCAATACATCAAAACTACCTAATACCGTAGCTACAATTATTTTCCAGGCTTCTTCCCTTGTACGATGCAACTTTGCAGCATAGATTCCTTCTTTATTGGCAATATCAGATTGTATGGAAGATGTATAAGATTCGTCCACATCTAATTGAAAATAATCAGTCTTCGGAGGGGCAGAGTAGCCTCTTCTTTTACAATAGGTCCTTTCTTCACTAAGGTATCCATCTTCACGTACTTCAATTTTAACACATTCATCGCGGGGAACTGTTACAATTAATTTACCTGCACCCATCGATACGCCATTCACATATATTCTTGCAGTTTGAGGAGAAGTGGTAATTGTTACCTTTTGTGATTGTGCAATATTGCCAGATAGAAAAAGGGCAATAAAAGCCACAGTAATTGTTGAAATAATTGATCTTTTAGTCATAATCAGGTTTTTAATTTTGGTAATAGTTGAAAGTTTTAGTCTGAATCAATAAATATAGATATAAATAATTAAAGAATATACAAATGTACTCTACATTTTTTTTGCAAAACAGGGTGATTTCACTGAAAATAGTTAACAGTAAAAAATCATTCAGCAAATGAAGTAGTTAAAGTTTATTCTTTTATTGAATAAGAACAGACAGATCAACGCACAAATAAAATAACATGACAAAAAGTTATGTAATACAATAAATTAGTGCCACGGGCTAATTCAGAAAAAATTTTAAAAAAATAGCCGCTCCAAACTAAGGAACGGCTAAATAACTATTAGTTTTTACTAGTTTACTGTGCTATTTTCAACAGACTGCATATTTGTGCATATGACATATCCTTTAATTGGCTTTCAGTATAGTATTGACCATTAATTTTAGTTGTTTTTTCTCCGTTAGTATTACGGCCTCCTGCAACACCACCAGGAATGATTATATATCTCCATTCGTAAGCGGTATTAATTACAATACCACCACTGGCGTCCATTTTTTGATTATAAAAAATTACTTTTCCCAAAGCAGGTAAATAACCTATAATAATAGCAGGAGCACCTGGAATGATTAAAGGAAGTTTATAAGGACCAACACCTGGGAAACCAGGGTTTCTTGTGTAAGCAAGAACAACACCATTGTCAAGAATAGCTGCTGTAACTCCGGGAGCAGTTCTTATTGCTCTTTTTACTGTTCCAAGATTTGTCATTAAAGAATCTGCATAATCACCCGCAACAAAAAGTGTCCAGGTTGAATAGATAACATTTGCTGTACCAGTAGCACCGGTAGCACCAGTTGGACCAGTTGGACCTGTTGGACCTGTAGCACCATTAGTACCATTAGATCCGGCAGTGCCAGCAGGGCCAGTAGAACCAGCAGGGCCGGTAGCACCATCTTTAGCACAACTAGCTGCTAAAAAGACAATGGGGAATGCCAAAAGAAAGAAAAGTTTGAAGCGTTTCATAAATTTAGTTTTAGTTAATTAATTTGTTTCCATTCTTAAAAATAATGAAAATTTTCATTATTCCAACTGTTTAAAAAAAAAAAAAAAAAAATAAT
>JAYVUE010000275.1:0-6626 GCA_043788195.1 Chitinophagaceae bacterium | reverse complement strand
ATATCTATCCCGCTAATTAATTGCTGATACCTCATTATCGCCCTTGTTAAATTCTGCGATATAAACATACTGAAGAAATTAATTGTATTTAGGTTTCTGGAACCAGCGTGCATTCATTGAAATACCAATACAATAACGTGTGGTAGTTTCACGAAGATTGGTTTGCTTATTTCCCCGATTACCTATTTCCACCGCAGTATTCAAAACAACATACTCTCCATTATAACTTATCCTGGACAGAGAAGTAATGGGCAGGCCGGCGCCTACTGTAAAGCCGTATTCCGTTCTGTTTTTGCTTATGTTTACATTATCAGTTCCATAATATAGCCCAGCCCTGTATTTGACAAAATTGAAATATTTTTTTGATGAGGTCCCTTCTTTAGCAGGATAATATTGACCGCCAACCCTTACCGTCCAGTTGTTTTGTACAAGGTCTGTATTACTATAAAAAGTATAATTACTCCAGTTAGTTGTTTCTATATCTATACCATACATCCAGTGTTTACCAGTGAATGTCATACCCACACCAACGGTTGAAGGATATTTAATATTTCCTTTTACATTATTTTGTTCATACACGCTATCCAGCCTAAACGTACCACCGCTACCGTCATAAGCAAAAGTTTGCTTTTTATCATCCCTTGTTGCTCTTAACTTTTGCTGTAAGCTGCCAAAGGCACCAAAGCGTAACATTCCCTTTTTTATCTGTAATTCATACTGTATGCCGGCATTTACAAAAAGACCACCGAAAGTGGCCTTATTCTGGTAGTTTGATTTGTAGTAAATAACAGAGTCGTTAATAAATTCAAGTTTTGTACTAACGTCTTTACTTCCAAACATATAACCTACACTAATTCCCAGGCTCAGGTTTTTAATTCTATATCCTGTGGCTAAGAAAGCCTCATTAACACCACCCGTTCCTTCGTATAAAGTATTTAAACTATCAATACCAGTTAGGCGTTCATTTTTTTCAATCTTATACCCGATCCTTGTTACCGGACGTAAGCCAAAACTCATTCCCCAACTTTTGTCTTTCTTAAACATTTTTCTTGTTGTAAGCGGAAACCCTATTTGCAGATAGGAGAATAAGGAATTCGTTTGACTGTATTTTTTTGGTGGAGTAGTACTTTTTAACGACCTGACATCTGCTTCTGCAGCAATATCAAAAATGGTATTTGAGATAAATGCTAATGACGCAGGGTTGGTAAAATTGAGACTTTGATAATCTACCACACCGGCAGAAATACCTCCCATACCACGGGTAAAAATATTATGATTTGGAACAACATCACCTAAGCCATATCTGGAATAAGGGGAATTTTCCTGTGCATTTGCCACTAATTGCAAGCCACAAGCCACAAAAAGTAGGGGTAAATATTTAGTCATTGTTAGTTTCGCTGAGCGCATATAAGCCTTTAAATAAAAAATTACAGTCGGCAAATATCTTCTTTTTAAGCTGACCTGCAAAATAGGCTGTATCACCCCCGGTTAAAACCACGTTAAAGTTGTTGTACTTGGTGGCGTAAGAGTCAATGAAACCGGCCATTTCAAAGGAAATTCCGGCAATTACACCGCTCTGTAAATTTGTTTTAGTATCGTAGCCAATCAGGGGAAAATTCCACTCTGCCTGTACCAAAGGCAACTTTGCTGTAAATTCCTGCATTGCTTTAAAACGCATTTCCATACCCGGTGAAATACTTCCTCCGATAAACTGGTGATATTGATTAATGAAATTATATGTGATGCAGCTACCCATACTAATAACCAGGTTGTTTTTGCCCGGATAAAAATGTACTGCCGCCGCACAAAGCGCCAGCCTGTCGGCACCGATTGATTCGGGCTTGCCAACCGGAATAGTAAAATTAACTTTAGTAAGGTGTGAAAGTTTGTGAAAATTAGTTTTGGAAGCCAACAATTGTTCTATGCCGGTATTATGATCGATGACAGATGATAAAATTGTTTTTTCGGGATGATATTTAGTCAGTAAATTTTCAATAGTTAATGTATCATCATTTGGTAAAACAACTTCTTCTTTGAAAATATCATTTTCAAACACTGCCGCTTTTAAACGGGTATTTCCAAAATCAAAACAGAGTGTTATCATGAAATATGTTTTTATCAAGTCATTTATCATTGATTAAAGCGAAGATAACAGTCATTAGATAGTTGTTTACAATGAATACCATAACAAATACCCTAATAACAGAATGACCATTGATTTATAATTCCGTTCCTCCTAAATGCTTAAAATGCCCGTTCAGTTTTATCTTTTCTTTGAGTATTTCCATTTGTTCCATTAATGGCAAAGTTTTTTTTAAGTGACGTTTCAAATATTCCTGTCGTTGTAACTCGTTTAATAATTCCAGTAAATCGTATTCTTCCTTTAATGAAAAGCCAACATGGTGTGCCAGGTCATAACAACACAAATCTTCCACGTTTTTTGAAAATTGTTTATTAACTTTTAACAGTTGATGTAATTCTTTGATACCCTTCAACAGTTTTTGCATTAAAACTTTATTCCCCCTTTTATTATTTTCCGGAAAATTTACAATGGCACCACTGTATAGTTTTTCAGGAATTTCTTTTATTGTTTCTAATATTCTGAACACTTTACTACCCGAAGTTTTGATATCCATTTTCCCGTCTTCATATACCTGGCTTATTTCCATCACTTCCACCAGTGTACCCATTTCATTTATTTTATCATTGATTACCACAGGGATACCAAACCCTTTTTTATTGTTGAAACATTCCGTTATCAACTGCTTATACCTTGGTTCAAAGATATGAAGGTTAAGTTGTTCGCCCGGATAAACCACCAGGCCCAGTGGAAATATTGGGATAAAATTGGTCACAACATTATTTTTTTTAACCTGCCTGCCGGCAGCGTGTCAATGTTTAGCTATTCAATTCAGGTCTTTAAGATAAGTGTATTTTAAGAAAGTATAACGGGCAGTTGTTTTGGCAATTAAAAATCCTTCTTTCCCATCTAAAAAACCAAGGCGAAAAAAATAATTTTGAAAAAAAGAAAAAACAGGAGATAAATATTGTTTAATAAAACTTCCTTTTTTCCCTTGTTCAAAATATTTTTGTGCATTTAACCGGGCATAGGCAATTGTTTTTTGTTCATATTCTTTTTGCGAATGAACAGTATAATGCAGAATATTCCCTTTCAACAAACTGATGGTTGTGTTTGCACCCACATCCAGTTTTTCATGAACAGCGGCTTCATTCCATTTTATTTTAGTACGGTTAAAGAGCCGTATATGTTTATCATTCCCCCATTCGCCGTGCCTTATCCATTTATTAATAAAAAAATTTTTAAACTGCATTTCAAATGCTTCGTTGCTATTCGACAAGGGTATTGCCATCAGGGAAATGCGCAAAGTTTCATCAATGACTTCATCGGCATCGATGTTTAAAATCCAATCATGCTTTGCTGCTGCAATGCCTTTATTTTTATTTGGGCCATAGCCTACCCAGCCCGGTTCAATAATATTTGTATTGAACTGCCTGCATATTTCCAAAGTATTATCGCTGCTGCCACTATCAACTATTACAATATCATCAGTAATGCCCTGCAGGCTTTGCAGGGTTTTGCCAATAATATGCCCTTCATTGAAAGTGATCACAACAACTGAAATATTCATACTGCAAAGAAACAATTTTTTGGAAGATGATTATTTTCCAGTCAACTTTGTTTTATGTGGCTACAGCAAATAGATGAAATTAAACAGGGTAACAGCAAAACGATCGCCCGCTGTATTTCTGTAATAGAAAACGAAGTACAGGGCTATGAAGATCTTTTACAAATGCTGCCACATCCTGATACGCCCATAATTGGTATTACAGGCCCCCCGGGTGCAGGAAAAAGCACATTGGTTGATGCTTTGATCGGTTTATTGGTAAGCAAGAATAAAAAGATCGCGGTATTATGTGTTGACCCCTCTTCCCCATTTAACCTTGGGGCATTGCTGGGCGACAGAATAAGGATGAGTGAATGGTATAATAATCCAAATGTTTTTATCAGGTCATTGGCTACCAGGGGTTCTTTGGGTGGGTTACATCCAAAAATTATTGAAATAAGCGACCTTTTGAAAGTAGCTCCTTTCGATTATATCATTATTGAAACTGTAGGCGTTGGACAAAGTGAAGTTGAAATTGCCGGCCTGGCTGATACCACAATTGTTGTAGTGGTTCCGGAAGCCGGGGATGAAATACAAACCATGAAAGCCGGTTTAATGGAAATTGCAGATGTATTTGTAGTGAACAAAGCCGACCGCCCCGATGCAGATCTGTTTGTAAAGAATTTGCGTTTGATGCTTGCTCCCGCATTTCATCATAAAACACTACCCATACCTGTTATAAAGACCATAGCTTCACAAAAAGAAGGTATTGCCGATCTTTTACAAGCGATACTTTCTTCAATTGAACAACAAAAACACACAGAAAAAAGATCTTTGTTGCTTGCCGAAAAAGCTTTTCACCTGATTGAAAAAAAGAAAATGGAAGGCATCAGCAAAGCCATGCTAAAGGAAAAAATTGAGGCTGCAGGTAATGATATTAATTTATACCAATTTATAAAACAATACCTGTAACTGCATTTAATAAAATAACAATAATGAAAATAATAGACTGTTTTACTTTTTTTAATGAACTTGACCTGCTGGAGTTAAGACTCAAATTGCTGGATAAGCATGTTGATCATTTTGTAATTGCCGAATCCAACTTAACTTATTCCGGAATACCAAAGCCCTATTATTTTAAAGAATCCGAAGATCGGTTTAAACCATGGCTGCATAAAATAATTCACCTCCCTGTTGTACAGGATAAACAAGAGCTTGTCTTTGAACCACAAGCAAGTTATAACCCAGTAAGCGCTGAATGGAAACTGGAAAACGGCCTGCGCAATGCTTTGATTGATGGGGTGATCAATATGAATGAATCCGACCTGGTGTTAGTTAGCGACCTCGATGAAATGTATGACCCCAAAGCCTTAAAAAAAGCAATGACCGCATCAACGCCGGTATCTTTTTCCCTGCTATTCCATTATTATTTTCTTAATTGCCAGAATACAGGAGAAAGCCGTTGGTGGAATGGCAGTATTGCTTCAACAGTAAAACAATTCAGGGAAATAACACCGCAAGGATTAAGGAACAACAGGGATGTTTATCCTTCCTTACCACATGCAGGATGGCATTTCTCGTTCATGGGCGGACTTGATAAAATAAAGCATAAGATATTGTCCTTTGCTCACACAGAATACAAGACAGATGAGTTTACCAATGAAAAATATATTCAGGATGCCGTTTTAAAAGGAGAAGATATTTTTAAAAGAAAAGGTGTTGCCTTCAACTATATGCCACTAAGTTATTACCCTGCCGAACTGCAAAACTTAATGAAGCAATACCCTGAACTATTGAAGTTGCCCAAAAACAATTTTATCAATGACTGGTATTATATGGCTCGCAGGATCATAAAAGGGGGATGGTAAATTGTATACACCCGAATCTATACAACCCCTTGTTTCTGTAGCCTTTTGTTCTTATAACGGTGAAAGATATCTAAGGCAACAACTCGATTCTATCCTGTCTCAAACCTATTCAAATATCGAACTGGTTGTTTCAGATGATGCTTCGGCTGATGAAACGGTTGCCATACTTGAAGAATACACTAAAAAAGATAAACGGATGAGAGTTTTTATCAACTCAAAAAATATTGGGTTCAATAAAAACTTTGAAAAAACTATTCACCTTTGTTCGGGTCAATTTATTGCTATCAGTGACCAGGATGATATTTGGGAGCCCGAAAAAATAATGACCATGATGATGCAATGGCCCAAAAGTGCAGCATTCATTTATTCGCTTTCAGGAAATTTTATTGGCAATGATTTTGAAAACCGCCTATCGGCACCAAATGTAGTTTACGGCCCAATATCAGATGTTCATCAACTGGTATTCAACAGCCCGGTACACGGTCATGCCTGTATGTTCAATAAAAATTTATTGGCCGGCTGTCTGCCTTTTCACAAAGATATTTTTTATGACTGGTGGATAAGTATGCATGCTATTGCATCAGGTACTATTGGCTGTGTGCCGCAAACCCTCACCTGGCACCGGGTACACGATAACAATTACTCCAGGAGTATAATATCAATAAAAGAAAAGAAAGTGCGGGATGAACAATTAAGGCGCCAGTGCGTTTACTTCATTGAAACATTCTGTAATAAAAATCTTTTGAAGGAGCTGGATAAAGCATCGTTACTGGAATATGCTTCGCTTTTAAAAACAATGGATGGAAAACGGTTTTCACTTCCTATGTTCCGTTATGTGATGAGGAACAGGAAAAAAATTTTTCATTATAAGAAGCCAAAACCTTTCATTGAATTTTCTTATTTGAAACATGCCCTTCGTATGGGTTACAAAGGATTACTTTAATAAAAACAAACAACTAACGATGGAAATAATTCCCAATATAAATCTTCCCGAGATCGCTAAATGCGAACCGCAAATGGTAAAAGTGATACCCGGTAAAATATATGCCTGGTGTACCTGTGGCCTCAGCGAAAATCAACCTTTCTGTGATGGCACGCATAAAAGAATAGAGCCCGATATCAATTCCGATGG
>JAYVUE010000274.1:0-3063 GCA_043788195.1 Chitinophagaceae bacterium | reverse complement strand
TCAATACTTACCGTTTTATCAACCACCAATAATTTTTTCAAAACATCTGTGTAGTCTGCAATGGGGTTACCATCAACAGCCAGTATTTTATCCCCATTTTTAAAACCCAATTCATTAAATAGTGAGTCGTTAAACGTGATGCCATATTTTAAAGATGATGTAGGAATTTTCTTTTCGCCCCAAACCATCAGTATCATGGCATAAATTAAAAAAGCCAGTAAAATATTTACCGTTACTCCGCCTAACATGATGATTAAACGTTGCCAGGCCGGCTTGCTGCGGAATTCCCATGGTTGCGGAGGTAATTTCATGGCTTCCTTATCCATACTTTCATCTACCATGCCCGCAATTTTTACATAACCGCCCAGTGGTAACCAGCCAATACCATACACAGTTTCTCCGATCTTCTTTTTAACGATTGAAAACCATGGATCAAAGAACAGGTAAAATTTTTCTACCCTGCACTTAAACCATTTGGCGGTGATATAGTGACCGAACTCGTGAAGGATCACAAGTATTGACAATGATAAAAGTAACTGCGCTACTTTTAAACCTACACTGCTCCAGTTTATTGCTAATAGTGTAATACTCATTTTTTATATACTGATTAATTATTTGCTGATAAAAGTATTACTTGTTGAAGTGAGTGACACAACGATGATGAGTATTGCTGTGAAAGTTAGTCAACTAATAATTACAGGTTTATCAATGAAGCCGCAAAATTACGGGCTTCACCGTCGCTATCAAAATATTCCTGTAATGTTGGTTTTTCTATAAAAGCCACATTTTGCATGGTTTTTTCAACTACAGCGGTCATATCTAAAAAGCCAATACGGTTGCGCAGAAAGGCCCACACTGCAATTTCGTTGGCTGCATTTAAAATACATGGCATATTGCCGGCCCTGTTTAATGCTTCAATTGCAAGGGCAAGATTTCTGAAAGTTTTAACATCGGGGTCATCAAAATTGAGAGTGGTATATTTTTTAAAATCCATTCGGGGGAAATCTGTTTTGATGCGCTGTGGAAATGCCATAGCATATTGGATCGGCAATTTCATGTCGGGGAGCCCCATTTGTGCTTTTATACTTCCGTCTTCAAACTGTACCATACTATGAATTATACTTTGCGGATGAATAACGACTTGTATCTGTTCGGGCTTTAAATTAAAAAGCCATTTGGCTTCAATCATTTCAAGGCCTTTATTCATAAGGGTTGCAGAGTCGATAGAAATTTTTGCTCCCATATTCCAATTGGGATGCTGAAGGGCATGATCGCGTTTTACATTGACAAGGAAATTGGGTTTTTTACCCAAAAAAGGACCTCCACTTGCAGTAAGAATAATTTTTTCGATGGGGTTTCTTGATTCGCCAACCAGGCATTGAAAAATGGCAGAATGTTCACTGTCTACCGGAATGATCGGAGCTCTTTTTTCAATTGCTTTTTCCATTACAATATCGCCCGCAACTACTAATGTTTCTTTATTGGCCAGGCCTACGGCTTTTCCTTTTTCAACTGCTTTTAATGTGGGTTTAAGTCCGGCAAAACCCACAATACCTGCCAGCATCATATCATAGGTATCAAAATCTGCTACTTCTTCCAAAGCTGCTTCACCGGCAAAAACCTTTATTTCTGTAGATGAAAGGGCAGCCTTAACTTTTTCATAGCGGTTGTCATCCCCGATCACAACAGCATTGGGCCTGAATTCAAGTGCCTGTGTGATCAATAATTCATCATTGGATTGTGCAGTTAGTATCTCTACTTCAAATAGATCTGTATTGGCACGGATCACTTCCAGGGATTGTGTTCCAATAGAACCGGTAGAACCAAAAATGGCAATTCTTTTTTTCATGAGCCAATTAAAAAATGATAATTTTTTGTGGATTAAAGTTAACTGAAATTAACTAAGATAACCATGCTTTTAAATCATCGGCTATCTTACGGTCGTTACTTAGCCGGGGCACTTTATTTTGACCGCCCAGTTTACCGATACTTTTCATATAATCAATAAAGCCGTTTTTCTTTAACGGGGTTATTTTAAGTTGTTGTAAAATATTTCCGGCTATAAGGTCATCATAATAAACATTTTTTTGCCGGAGTATATCATCTATTTTTTTTGCAAAAGTAGTAAGATCTGCAGGGTTGTTTTCAAACTCAATGAACCATTCATGAAAACTTTTACCTGCATCATCTGTGATCATTGGCGCTACTGTAAATTCTGTGATATGAACATTTTCTGTTGCTGCTGCATTCATCAAAGCTGCTTCTACTTCTTCTGCAATAACGTGTTCGCCAAAGGCTGAAATAAAATGTTTTGTTCTGCCGGTAACAATGATCCGGTAAGGATCTGTTGAAACGAATTTAACGGTATCCCCGATATTATAGCCCCATAAACCGGCGTTGCTGGTAACAATGAGAGCGTAATTCTCTCCAACTTTTACATCTTTCAAAGTCAATCTTACCGGGTTTTCATTAAATATTTCTGCAGCCGGTACAAATTCAAAAAATATACCACTATCTGTGTTCAGCAATAACCCTTCTGCAAATTGTGAATCCTGGAAAGCAAAAAATCCTTCACTGGCCGGAAATACCTCTATGCAATCTATTTTTCGGCCAACAATTTCATTAAGCTTTGCCTTGTAAGGTTCAAAATTGACACCACCCTGTACCATTAAACTAAAGTTGGGAAACAACTCACCGATCTTCATCCCGCTCTTTTCTTTTAACCTGTCGAAATACATTTGCATCCAGGGTGGTATGCCGCTGATCAATGTCATGTTCTGGTTAATGGTTTCTTCTACAATTTTATCCAGTTTATCTTCCCACTCTTCAATACAATTAGTTGTATAAGTAGGTAGTTGATTAGCCCTTAAATATTTTGGTACATGATGATTAACGATACCGCTTAAACGCCCCGTGGGTATACCACCTACTCTTTCCAGTTCGGGTGTGCCACTTAAAAAGATCAGTTTACCATCAGCAAACTTTGTATTACCCGTTTCGGCCATATAACAGAGCAAAGCGTTACGGGCCGTATTGATATGATTGGGTATAGAATCTTTGGTA
>JAYVUE010000273.1:0-2444 GCA_043788195.1 Chitinophagaceae bacterium | reverse complement strand
AACCTTTTGCCGTTTGAAATAATATTATTTAAATTAAATCCTTCTTTGTGAAAATGTATGATTGCATGAACATGATTGGGCATAATGACGTACGCCATTACATCGGCATTGTATTTAGTTTTTAAAACCAAAAACCAGTTATAGACCAACTCATAGCTATTGGTTATTTCAATCAGCGGTATCCATTCTGCACAGGTGAAGGTTATAAAGTAGGTAGAAAATGTATCGCTGTGTTGTAGCTTTATAGCCATGGCATGAAGTTATAAAAACATTGCGATTGGTGTTTTGATGTGCAGGAACTTTTATACGTCAGGGTTTCGCAGGAGCAGCTTTTATAACTTATGGAATATTAGGCGAAAACCCCGCCGGGACGCAAACGTCTTAACAGACCTTCGGAAATTTTTGCAGCCGAAATGTGAAGAATATAGAACAAAGATTTATGAATATAGAAAAAGGAAGCACTTCATTATTTGATTTTACTTGTGCCTTACTCATTATTATTTTTTCTTTATTTAATAACACAGTCTTCTGGGGAACTATTATTTGCTATTGAGGAAAATATGCAGCAACATTTTCTCATAGTGAGTAAATTAACATTAAATCAACCCCTTTTTACACTATAATTTTTTTGGTACAATTAATGAACTTATTGATATAGGTTTTTCATAGGATATTGGATCAAAGGGGCTTTATTTCTATTTAGCCCCTTTATTTTTCCCTTTACTTTCTGCAAAACCTGGCAGGGTTACTCAGTTGCCAGCAGGTATGGTAAAATAAAATGTACTGCCTTTGCCCGCTTCACTTTTGACCCATAATTTGCCGTGGTGCCGCTGGATAACTTCATGAGAAATAAACAGCCCGATGCCCAGCCCCTGGAATTTGATGGCATGCTCCTCTACCCGGTAATACCGATCGAATATTTTGGCAAGGTGTTGACTGGGAATACCGATACCATTATCTTTTACCACTACTTTTATTTCATTATCGTTTTGTGTTAAGTCGATATACACGTCTAATGAATCAGGGGAGTATTTAATGGCATTGCTCAGCAGGTTTAACACTACCTGCTTCAGCCTTTCTTTATCACCGGTTATTTCCTTTGTTACCTGCCCGGTTTTTTTAATGGTATGTTTTTGAGACGCATGTTGGGTATCTTCTACAGCAGTATCAATCATTTCATTAAAATTGAAACGGGAAAAATTATAATCTAATTTGCCATGTTGTATTTTACTTACATCCAGCAATTCGCTGATTAATTCATTCAGCCGGGTTACAGCGAGGCTTGCTTTTTTTGCATACAGGTAGATGGTATCATTTTGCTTATCCAGGGAAAGTTCCAGTAGTTGCAGGTAAGCTTTAGCCGTAGTAAGCGGTGTTTTCATTTCGTGGCTGGCAATACTGATAAATTCATCTTTTTGCAGTTCCTTTTTTTTCTGCTCATCAATATCTGTGTGTGTGCCTATCCACACCAGCACTTTACCGCTTTCATTTTTGTGTGCATGGCCCCGGCTAAGGTGCCAGTAATAATTTCCATCCTTGCATAGAAAGCGGTGTTCCAGTTTAAAATCTTCGCCAGTGCTAATAGAGTTGATCCAGGTTTGTTTGTTATGATTCCAGTCGTCGGGATGAATAATTTTTTCCCAGCCCAGGTTTTTCAGCTCATCATAACTTTTGTTTGTATATTCCAACCATTGCTGGTTTAAATAATTTACACTGCCTTGCTCATCTGCCATCCACATTTTTTGAGGCATTGCATTGTTAAGAATAGTAAACCTTTCTGCGGCCTCCTCCTGCATTTTTTTTGCAAACACCTGCAGGGTAACCTCTGTTGCTAAAATAGTAACCCCCGTTATAGTGTCGTCAGTTTCTGTATAAGGGTGGTAAACAAAATTGAAATAAGTTTCCTCCCACTCGCCGTTTCGGTTCAGCATTACTTTGGTTTCATATCCGTAATAAGGCACTCCGGTTGTATAAACCTGCCTTATTAGTTTCGGGAATTCTGTTTCATCTAATTCGGGGAGAATTTCTAAAAGTGTTTTACCAACAATATCGTTGCCTTTTCCCCAGGCTATAATTAATGGTTCGTTTGCAAAATTTAATATCAAATCGGGGCCTTTTAAAATACCAATGGCCATTAGTGACTGCTTTAATATATTACTGAATCGATTTTCACTTGCTTCAATTTCTCTTTTCCCATTCACACTTTCTGTTACTTCCGTTCCTATTATTATGATGCCGTAAATTTCATTATTTAAATTACGCAATGGCTGATAAACCGAATTGAAATAGGCAGTGTCGGGTTTTCCAATGCGTTTAATTTGAACGGATATTTCGTCAGCGATAAAAGATTCACCAGTAGTATATACATCGTTGAGTATACTTTTAAACTGCTCTTCCAATTCAGGCGAACTTTCAAAAAGGGGTTTGTTGATTACCTGATCGTA
>JAYVUE010000272.1:0-2575 GCA_043788195.1 Chitinophagaceae bacterium | reverse complement strand
CAATATCATTAAGTTAATGCCAATTATAAAAATATCGAATATCGAACAAGGAATACTGAATTTAGCAATTGCGGAATCACTTCATTATTCGATGTTCCTTGATCATTATTCATTATTACTTTTTCTTAACTTAATGACATTGCCCGCCGGAACGGAAAGAGCACTTGACAAAAGGTATCAATTAATTAGTGCAGTAACAAAACAGCGCAGAACTATTATCCTGCGCCTGGTATAAAAAATTATATATATCCTTAACACATCACTGTTACCCTCAAAAAAGTGGCCGGGATAGATGTTGTGTTTGTTGTTGTGTTTTTGTTTTGACTGTTAAACAAAGCTTCCAGTTCCTGCTGCAATTCAAGTGACTTGCCATTTTTTTTTGCTGCGTCAAAAGCGTTCATGGTAGGACCGTAAAAGTTTTTGAAATTACTAACCAGTTCTGAAGGAGAATAGGGTGCATTAAATGTAAAAGTATCCCGGGTAAATGAAATGTTTTCTTTTGCCACACCTGCTTTTACAAAACGTTCAGTTACATGCTCCTCCACCCCCCACAACATCGGGCTGATAAAACCCTCTGGTGGAGGCGGTGTGTAGGCTGAGCTGATCTTTAATATCTGCGCCACCAGCGTTGGGTCACCGGGTATCCAGTTGCCCATTACTATTCGTCCACCAGGCCGGGTTACACGTACCGTTTCCTTTGCTACATCAAATGGTTTAGGAGCAAACATGGCACCAAAAATGGTTACAACAAGATCAAAAGAATGATCTTTCAGTTCATTCAAATCAGTTGCATCACCTTCTTTAAAAGTACAATTGATAAGACCTTCTTTTTTTGCCCGGTTGTTTCCTGCCTCCACCAGGTTGCTTGCGATATCCACACCGGTAACATTGGCACCCAGTTTTGCAGCCGGTATGGCTGTAGTGCCATCACCACATCCAAGGTCCAAAATATCAATGCCTTTTGTGACTCCCAGTGATGATACAAGTGCGGCTCCGCTTTCTCTCATTGTTTCGGCAATCCGGGTAAAATCACCCTTCTCCCATAAAGCTTTGTTTGGATTCATGTTGTTTTATTTTTTTTGTGAATTAATCAGATTGTAAAAATATTTACCTGCCCGTAAGCAGCCATTGCTGTAAAGTCCAATTATTTTGCTAGGCGGCTCAGAATACAGATATATGTTTTATTGCAGCGGGAGGAGTGCCAAAACGCACTTTAAAAGAACGGCTGAAATGAGAAAGATTTTCAAAGCCACTTTCAAAGGCTGCTTCACTTACCGTTTTATCACTATTGGTGAGCAGGCGCATGGCATGTTGCAATCTTTTTTCCAACAACCATTTACCCGGTGTAATGCTAAATTGTTTTTTAAAATCACGTTTAAATGCAGAAAGACTGCGGTTGCACAATGTGGCATACTGTTCCAGCTTCAGGTTAAAGCAATAGTTATCATTCATCACTCTCTCCAGTGAAATAGATTTTGGCTCATTCATCAGTAAACAGAAATAAGCAATGGCTTCAAAATTCTCAGGGTTGTCTGCGATGTTAAGAATCAGTTCCCTGAATTTTAATTCCAGCAAGGATTTATCTGGTTCTTTTATGCCTGAGAAATAAGCATACATGGAAACAAAAAATGACTTCAGCATTTCCGTGCTGTTAAGCGTAATTACAGGATTATATGAACCGCTATTTTTATTAACAGGAGCTGATTTGTTTTTAAGGGTATCGCATATAAATTCATCAGGAATAAAAAAAAGCACCACACAAAATCCGATATCAAAAAACTGTTCCAGGATACAGGCTCCTTTTCTTACCAATACACAACTCCCCTCACCTATTTCGTAAGAGCCGTGTGGGGTATGCCATATTTTTTTCCCTTCCAGCACATAAAAGATATAATTTTCGTGGCACCACAGATCAGCAAATTTATTTTTCATTAAACGGGCTTCTGGCGGACAATTAAAAATTGTAATCAGCGAATCGCCACAGCTAAACTGGCGGCAATACTGGGGATAGTTTAATACTTTTTCCTGAAAATTAACCATAGCGCTTTGTTAAGTTGTAAAAATAGCAATTGTCAAAAATATTGGAAAACGGATTTCTTATGGCCGGTAAATAGGGAATCATAAAAGCAAGGCATTGCAGGGAATAAAGGCCTCGCCGCTCAATATCATTAAGTTAATGCCAATTATTAAAATATCGAATATCGAACAAGGAATAATGAATGTAGCAATTGCGGAATCACTTAATTATTCGATATTCCTTGTTCATGCTTCATTATTGCTTTTTCTTCATTTAATAAATATTACCGCCACCGTATTTCGGGTCTTCAGGAACCATCTTTGCTTTGTTAAAGTTCCATAATGGTATGCCGCAGAAGTGAGTCGATAATTATCGGCTGCCACAACGATATCGCCACAAAGAACAACTGTATGTTACAAAAGCCTTAGTCTTCACTCAGTATTACAACCGCTCTTTATAATCCAACCCATTCTTTTCTAAAGTTTCCTTCGCTATTTCATATCCTGCGTCCGCATGCCTGATAACTCCCATGCCAGGATCATTCCGCAATACCCTTTT
>JAYVUE010000271.1:0-4047 GCA_043788195.1 Chitinophagaceae bacterium | reverse complement strand
CTGCAACGGTCATGTTTAACAGTTGCAATAACGGAAGTACAAAAAAAATGCCTGACTTAAGAGAGTCATATTCAAACAAGGATAAAAAACCTTTTGGCACTTTTATTACCTATCAATTGCTGGAGAAAATGTTTTCAAATAATGAGATACGCACTGAAAGAAGAAATTTTGAAAACAGTTGGAAGGACCTGGAAGATACAGGCTGTAATTATATTTGTATTGCCGGATCTTTATACACAACTGATGAGGATGTAACAAGTGTAATTAACATTGCTAAAAACGGAAATGATGTTTTTATTGCTGCCAATGGATTTGATAGTAATTTACTGGATAAGCTGGGATGTAAGGTTTCGGTAAATTTTCCTGCTTCCTTTATATTGGGCAAACCTTACCAGTATACGGGCATAAAGGCTAGGACAGGCAGTTTAATAGATTCAATGAAATACCGTTATTTTTATTTCCCTTTTTACCGCAGCTTTTCTGAATTCAACAAAACCAATACCAGGGTGCTGGGCGTTAATGAAAATAATGAACCCGATCTTATTGTAATTTTTAAAGGAAGGGGTAGGATCTTCCTGCATTGCGAGCCCAGGGCTTTTAGTAATTATTTTTTATTGCAGCAAAATAATTACCAATACCTGCAAAAAATATTCGGATACCTTATCGCATATCCTGATCATATTTACTGGAATGATCATTATTCAAAATTACGGTCAAAGGCTGATGCCGCTAACAACAAAGACGAGAGCAACGGCAGTTCATTGGATGTATTGTTAAGCTATCCGCCTTTGGCTGCTGCTTTTTGGTTAGCATTTATTTTATTTTTACTTTACCTGTTCTTTGGCAGTAAACGAAGGCAACGTATCATTGATATAATAAAACCTAATGAAAACACAACTGTTACCTTTACTGAAACGATTGGCCGTTTATATCTTCAAAAAAAAGACAATAAAAATATAGCCGACAAAATGATCACCTATTTTAATGAATACATTCGTAATACTTATTTTTTAAACACCAATCTCATCAATGATGATTTTATTACAACCTTAAGCCGTAAAAGCGGCGTGCATCACCAAAAAGTTGAAGTTTTATACCGAACCATAAATCATGCACATACCAATACTGTTGTTGATGATTACCAGTTATTATCATTAAATGAGCAAATACAAAATTTTTATAAAACCAGAAACTGATGGAAGAAAATCTTTTTGAACAACGTATCGATCTGAGTGGTTTAAATAACGCCGTTCAGGAAATAAGAACTGAAATTGGCAGGGTTATTATTGGGCAAAAAAATATGGTAGACCTGCTATTGATCGGCTTGCTATGCGACGGTCATATTTTAATTGAAGGAGTACCCGGTGTTGCTAAAACGTTAACCGCAAAATTATTAGCCAGGATCATCGATGTTGATTTTTCCCGCTTGCAATTTACACCCGACCTGATGCCCAGTGATGTTTTGGGTACATCTGTCTTTAATCCAAAAGAAGGAGATTTTCATTTTAAAAAAGGTCCTGTGTTTAGTAATATTGTACTTATCGATGAGATCAACAGGGCACCTGCAAAAACCCAGGCCGCTTTGTTTGAAGTGATGGAAGAAAGGCAGGTAACGGTTGACGGATATACGCATATCATGCTGAACCCTTTTATTATTTTAGCTACGCAAAACCCAATCGAACAGGAAGGTACTTATCGTTTACCTGAAGCACAGCTGGACCGTTTTATTTTTAAAATAGAAGTGAATTACCCAACGTTGGAGGAAGAAATTGCAATATTAAACAGCCAGCAGGGAAAAACTCAAACACAGTTATTGGCAGGGATAAAAAAAATTCTTTCACCTGCAGATATTCAAAAGTATCGCGACCTGTTGCAGTTGATCATAATAGAACCCAGGCTGGTTGAGTTTATTGCACGGATCGTTAATGAAACAAGAAATAATCCTGCCCTATACCTTGGTGCATCTCCAAGAGCATCACTGGCTATCCTTCGTTCTTCAAAAGCCAGTGCGGCTATTAAAGGAAGAGATTTTGTAACACCTGAAGATATTATTGAAATGGCACCGCATGTATTGCGTCACCGCATCATTTTAACACCCGAAAAAGAAATGGAAGGAGTAACAGCCGATGACCTTATCAATAATATCATAAAGGCAATAGAAGTACCAAGGTAGATGAGCAGATGTGAAAATGTGCCGGCAAGTATCACTTCTTTAAAAAAATAAAAACGATTTGACTTTTATAAAAAAATATATCGGTTGTTTATACCTGCCTGTAAGGTTTTATTTAGTTTTTTGTATTTGTATTGTGTTGTACGTGATTTCATTTTTTTATACACCCATCATTCTTGTTCCTCAAATTTTAATATGGGTGATCACTGCACTGCTATTTATAGATTATCTTTTTTTATTTGTTATCAGCAAGGCGCCTTCAGCAAAACGGGTTATGGCCGACAGGCTTAGTAATGGCGATGAAAATATAATTGAGGTTCAGGTTAAAAATAGAATACCCTTTACTGTTGACATGGAGATAATAGATGAATTACCCGTGCAGTTTCAAAAACGTAATTGGATATTAGCTCATCGCTTTAAAGCAGGCGAACAAAAAAGTATGGTGTATAAATTAAAACCTGTAGAACGGGGCGAATATCATTTTGGAAGAATTATTCTTTTTATCAGTTCATTATTGGGTTTGGTTAAGCGCAGGTATAATGTTGAGGCTGCTGTAATGGTCCCTGTTTATCCTTCATTTATGCAGATGCGTAAGTATGAATTACTTTCGCAAACTACCATTCAGACAGAACAGGGAAATAAACGAATGCGCAAGATCGGCCATAGTATGGAGTTTGAGCAGATCAAAGAATATGTAAGGGGCGATGATATCCGGACAATTAACTGGAAAGCTACAGCCCGAAAAGGGTTATTGATGTTAAATAATTATACTGACGAAAAATCACAACAGGTATATTGTGTTATTGATAAAGGGCGCCTGATGAAAATGCCATTTGCAGGTTTAACCCTGCTGGACTATGCGATAAACAGTACACTTGTTTTAGCCAATGTTTGTTTACAAAAGCAGGACAGGGTAGGGGTAATAACTTTTGCAAATAAGATGGGATCATTACTTGCGGCCGACAGAAAACCCATCCAGAGAGAAAACGTATTGCAGCTTTTATATAACCAGCAAACAGCTTTTTTGGAAAGTGATTTTGAGATGTTGTACATGCAAGTCAGAAGTTCGATCAAACACAGAAGCCTGCTAGTTTTATTTACCAATTTTGAATCATTATCGGGCCTTACCCGGCAATTGAATTACCTAAGGGCAATTGCACAACATCATTTGTTGATGGTTGTTTTTTTTGAGAATACTGAATTACATCAACTCTCACATTTGCAAGCCGGTAATATTGAGGAAGTATATATTAAAACTGTTGCAGAAAAATTTGAATTTGAAAAACGGCTTATTGTAAAAGAATTAAAGAAACATGGCATCCTGTCTATTTTAACCCCGCCAGAAAAACTTACCATTAATGCGGTGAACAAATATTTAGAACTCAAAGCGAGGCAGGCGATATGAACTTGCCAGACGGGCATTTTTTGGGAACTTTTCAGTAAAAAATTCGTAACTGTAAGGCATAAAAAATGCAAAAACAGCAGCCTGATATTATTAACCCTGCCCTGCTTTGGGAGTACGATTTAACCACTTTTAATTACGAGAAATCTTATAAGATTGTAATTGAAAGGGTATTACAAAGGGGCAACCTGGATGAATGGCGTGAAACCCCATTGTTGGCAAACCGATGTTGGCTGAAGTTTTTAATATCGTTGTATATTTTCCTTAAATAAATACGTCAAAAAAACTGGATGTATAAAATTTATTTGTGCACTTGATGGTTAAAAATGTTTATAAATGACCGTTTTTTTCCACAAAAAGACATAATTGTGGAATATTATATAAAGTCTAATAATTTATTTCACAAACTGTTTTCAATTCTTCATTTGGCTTTTGGAACATGGAGAACATTTTCCAAAATTCAATTTTTCTTTCT
>JAYVUE010000270.1:0-3922 GCA_043788195.1 Chitinophagaceae bacterium | reverse complement strand
AAAACGGCCGCTGGGGTCCATTCATTCGTTTTGGCAAAAAAATGCTTAAACTCACTGGTGGTGGTGCCAATGGAAAATACACAGTAGAAGAATTAGCTGCTATTGAACTTGATACTGTAAAGAAAATGATCGTTCAACAGGAACCAAAAGCCTTTGATAAAAAAACCAAAGCCCCGGTAAAGAAAAAAGCGGCGGTTAAGAAAAAATGATCTTTTAAAAGAAAAGCCATTTTAATTTGTATTATAGATTATTATGTATACTTTTCTAACAAAGATTTATTTATTATATCATTAAACCGGTCATTTATGAAAAAAGGATTATTCACTTTCGCAATTATTATGCTGCTTGTAGCATTTAACAGTAATGCGAAGGCTCAGTATTATTGCTTTTGGATTGCCAACCAAAGTGGTGAAAGCTTCAATGAGTTAAAGATCAGGCAAAATGGAACTGGAAATCCTTTTAGTCGTGATCTGTTGCCATCAGATTTTATTGAAAGTGGTAAACATTTTTGGATAAAAACAGGAACTGATGAAACAGAATTGTGGGATGTTCAGATAACCAAGATGGACGATAACCCGCTTCTTTTTACCTATAAAGATCGTGGTGGGGTTTGGCATAGATCACAACGTTTCATTACAGTAAATGCAAAAGATCTGCATACGCTTGTAATTCAAAATGATGAAGACGGATACCTGACATTCAAATATTACACAACTGACCAATTAGACTTTGGTCATCCCTGCGATAATTAATAGTTTTAAGAAAATACTTACTTCTTGGCAATCTTTCTATCATTTAGCAGGTAGCGTTTGCAGAGAAGTAAGTGTCTTTGCATCAAATAAATTATTAATTCTTAATTACTAATTATTCATAAGCCTTCTTGTCTTTGTTCCATCCAATAGTGCCTTTAATTCGTTTCCACCAGCTCTCCCGGTCTTTTAAAGCAATAAAGTCTTTTTTAAAAGCCTGTTGATAATCTATCGAAGGATTTTTCATCAAAGGTTCAATGGCAAGCATTGTATCAATTATGAAAGGTAATATCCCGATATCACGGCTTAATCTTAAATGGGCATAGCTTCTAAGTTGTTTTGTCTGAAAGGGATCTGATGCTATTGCAATACTGTTGAAACCAAGTTTCTTTGCTTTTTTATAAGAATAATAAAGATTTTCTGTACTATGCTCTGCTTTTAGTTCAGTAAAAATATGTTCTTTAGGTATACCAATTGCTTCAGCATACAAGGCCATTATAGTGCCTTCGTAATAGGGAGTATGTACCGCAGAACCTGAGTACATGATATTTTTGGCAATGCCCTTATCATATAAAAACTTTGACCAGTAAACCCGGCCCCTCATTATTCTGTCCCATATCAATGAATCTTGTAGTGGAAGTCCGGGTATTATAACCATATCATAACTTTTTGAACCCCATTTGTTGTACATCCGTTTTGCACTATTGTTTGAAAAAGAACAGGCACTGAATGTGGCCATTAACAGGATCAGGATAATTACAGGGTATTGTTTTTTATAATTTTTATACTGCATATTGATAAAACAACTAAAATAGTTTATTGTTCAATAAACTTAAAGTTTACTATTAAAACTGTAAAACATAACAAAAAAGAAAAAAAGTTAATCACCAAATGTGGAAAATTTTAACTTCTTTATCTAGTTCTCTTTTCCGAAATTCATTTAAAAATAAGGCAGTTTGACAGAGAATAAAGAAATATCAGCACTTTTTCAATTGATAGACGACCCTGATGAAGATGTGTATAGTACTGTTAGTGAAAAAATAATCTCTTTTGGCAAAGATATTATTCCCAATCTGGAAAGCCTTTGGGAAAATACTATTAGCGAAGATATCCAGGAAAGAATTGAATTGCTCATACACAATTTACATTTTAGAGACCTTACCAATGATTTCATCAAATGGGCTGCCGGTGATGCCGAACTTTTGCAAGGCGCTTTATTAGTGGCCAGATATCATTATCCCGATATGCAGGCCAGCATTGTACTTCAGGAGATCGAAAAGCTGAGGCGCAATACCTGGCTTGAACTGAACAATTACCTTACTCCACTTGAACAAATAAATGTGATCACCAGTATCTTATACAATTACTATAAACAAAAAGGGGTTGAATTTGCTTATGATTCACCAGATGATTACTTGATCAACAAAGCCCTTGAAAGTAAAAAAGGCAATGCTGTCAGCAATGGCATTATTTACCTGGTGCTTTGCGAACTACTGGATATACCAGTAAAAGCGATCAATATCCCAAGACAATTCATTATGGCTTATTTTGATCCGCAGCACGATCTTCTTAACCCCGTAGGTCATGCTTCAGAAAAAATTAATTTTTATATCGATCCTTTGAATGGACAGATGTATAGCCATAAAGATGTTGAAAGCTATTTTAAACGCATTTCTGTACCGCCAACTACTTCCTATTTTCGACAGTTAAGTAATAAAAGGATCATTCAGTTTTTACTGGAAGAGTTAAGTAAATGTTTTGATAACGACCGCAACAGGTATAAAATGAATGAATTAATTTCACTGGCAAATTTACTGAACTGATGATCTATCATGTGGTAACCAGGCAGGACTGGCAGCAAGCACAAGAGCAAAATTTTTACACGGCCCCTTCATTATCTGCGGAAGGGTTTATACATTGTAGTAAAGCAGAACAGGTAAATGGTGTTTTGGAAAGATATTACAATGGAAAAGGCAACCTTTTATTGCTACATATAGATGAAAGCAAATTAAATGTAACATTGAAATTCGAAATTGCGCCCTCAATTAATGAAGAGTTTCCCCATATTTTTGGGCCATTGAATCTTGATGCGGTTATTGAAGTAGAAAAAATATCTGGCTAAGGGGATAAAAGAAATACATATTACTCCTTATACTGAGCAGGGCCGAAGGGTTCTTTTTCACTCTTTGTTTTCTTAATTTTTATTTTATTTAACCTTTTTGCAAATGATAACATGGGATGATTTTGAAAAAATTGATATCAGGATTGGAACCATCCTTGAAGTAAATGATTTTGCCAATGCAAAAAAGCCGTCTTACCAACTAAAAATTGATTTTGGAGAACTGGGTATAAAAAGATCTTCTGCTCAAATTACTTCATTGTATGATAAAGAAACTTTAATTGGCCGGCAGGTTATAGCAGTAGTAAATTTTCCACTAAAACAAATTGCCAATTTCTTCAGTGAGTGCCTGGTGTTAGGTGTTTACAATGAAAATAATGATGTTGTTTTATTGCAGTCCTCAATGCCGGTGAAGAATGGAAGTAAGATTGGGTGAAACACGATACTGGATGCTTGATACTAGATGGCACCCTAAAGTATTGAACTGCTCATATCCAGCAACCAGTTTACTCTCCTAACCGCTCAAAATACTCTCCCAGTTTTTTTAAATTATTTTTTTTGAGTGTAAAAAAATTATTCCTGCCTTCTTTCCTGCATTCAATCAGTTTGCTTTCTGCAAGTAATTTTATATGGTGTGAGCAGGTAGGTTGAGATAAACCCGTTAACGTTACTACATCGCAGCAGCGTATGGCTCCCTGGCGGGATATTTCCTGCAAAATAGACAAGCGGTAAGGGTCTGCAACAGCTGAAATTGCCTTCTCAAAAAATTTATTTTTGGTATTTATGCTCATATTATCTGCTTATTCCGTTTCAAAGAAATAATTTTTTATTCGATCCTGCAAAATAAATCATTGTAAATTTGGGGTAACACTCATGAATATCGAAATTATATATTATAAATCACCGCTTGGTACACTGGAAATACGCAGCACGGGAAGTGCAATATCAGAAGTTTTATTTGTGAATTCATGGAAAGGTGCAAAAATAAATGAAACTGAATTGAGTTTTATAAAACCAAGATCATCTATTATCAAAATCTGCATTAAACAACTGG
>JAYVUE010000269.1:0-12027 GCA_043788195.1 Chitinophagaceae bacterium | reverse complement strand
GGGTGTGGTAACCACCAGGGGGCATGTTCATTATGTGGTAACAGAATATGGAAGTGCATTTTTATTTGGAAAGAACTTAAGGCAAAGGGCAAAAGCACTGATTGATATTGCACACCCCGATGACAGGGAAGCACTCACAAAATATTGTTACAACAGGTTTAAAATATTTTTATAGTGTAAATGAACATTTGTTGTCATGATAGGCATCAGTATTTTTTATTGAATTGCGATTTAGCTTTATCATTTCATATGGTACAACAACATAAAATATTATTATGGACCGGCCGGATTTCAGGTTTGATAGTAACCCTGTTCTTTCTTGCCTTTTTAATCGGTGAAGGGCTCCCTGATATTAATAATGATAATGCAGATGAGTTACTCTATTTGCTGCCCTTTGCCTTACCCGCTTTTGCAGGTTATATCCTTTCCTGGTTCAGGCCAATACAAGGTGGCTGGCTACTCATCATTGGCGGATTATTGCTTGTGGGTTATTTTATTTATTTTGATGATCTGCGAATGGTATTTGTTTTCGGAATTTCAACAATTCTTGTAGGTGCCTGCTTTTTGGCTGCAGTGAACAGGGAATTAATTTAAATATCCTTCTTTCCAGGTATTTAAACTGTAATTCAGCAATGTGAATTTTATATTTCCCTAAGCAAGAAACGCTTCCAAAAAATATTACCTTATCTTTACCTGAATCTGCCGATTACTTAACAATTATTATCAGATTTATCTCTCTGATCCTCCCCTTTTTGACAAAATTAATTTAACAAAAACAGTAAAACACTATGGCAGAAACATGGAATAAAAAAGAAAGAGAAAAGAAAAAGAAACAAAACAAAAAGGAAAAAGCAGAAAAGAAGCAGGAACGAAAAGAAAACAGCAGCAGCAATAGTAGTTTCGACAGCATGCTTGCTTACCTGGATGAGAATGGCAATCTTTCCTCCATGCCACCCGATCCAAGAAAGAAGATCACTATCAAAGCCGAAGATATAGAGATCGGTGTACCCAAGCAGGAACCAATGAACCCCGATGACCTGATCCGCACCGGCATCGTTACATTTTTTAATGACGCCAAAGGATATGGTTTTATAAAAGATATGGAAACGCAGGAAAGTGTTTTTGTACATATCAATGCACTAACAGAAGCCATCAAAGAAAATAACAAAGTAAGTTTTGAAGTAGAGATGGGCCCCAAGGGCGCCAATGCAGTTAATGTAAAATTGGTAAAATAGATTTGATGATTTGGTGATTTGAAGATGAGCTGATGAAATAAATGCATCACAATCACCAAATCACCAAATCATCAAATCAATTATTGCAGAACGATCCTGTACCTGAATATAGTTGGCGGACCAGTTACCCCCGCATCAGTCATTGTTTTTTTCAGTTCCGGCGAGTTCATCCTGGCAGTTGCTTTTACCTTGTCACTGATAGCAAAAGCAATGAATACCATATTAGAGTCATCCAGTCCGCGGGCAACAGCCCTGTCTATCAAACCATTTTCCATTCTTTTAGCCACGCCTTCACCATCATATGCTTTTAACCAGGCAGCAAAGTCTTTTACTTTATGGCTAACCAGTACACGATCCTGCTGATCAATCTTTGATGAATCATTGCGAATCACTTCTATGTAAGAAATTGTTGGTGCACTAGCCACACCAGATTTCTTCATCGCTGCTTTAAGATCAGGTGACGAGGCAAATGCTTTTGCTTTAGCTACATCATCCACCCTGTTTACAACGATCACCATATTGGAATCGTCCAATCCCCTGCCCAGCCTGTATTGGTGTAAACCATTGGCCACTCTCATTGAGTCGTGCGACAGATAGCCCGCTTCCCATGTACCAAAATTGGCAACCTTATGCTCAACGATCATTAATTTAAAGGGCTTAAATTCGGGTACTGCATTTGTGCTAACAGATGTAGAATCGTTAGCAGCAGTTTTGTCATCTTTTTTTTCCCCGTCGTTATTACACGAGAAAAGAGTAAAGGCAAAGCAGGCTGCCATTACAGGTTGTAAAAATTTTGAAATGCTTGTCATTTGAAAGTTTTTTAGTGAAGTAAAAAAATTAAGTGAGGTAAGTTATTAATAATAATGATGAAAAGAAAATAATCAGCGTAATTTTTTTAGCCTGAGGGTGTATGTTCCCGGCATTTATTCTACTATTTTGCTTTAGTGGCAGTTTACCCCGCCATGGTGGTACACTCTTGTACAGTATATCGGTACTGAACTTAATTAATGCAAGAGTTTAAATATTACATTTTCCTTTGAGGTGTGAGGAATGTCAAGCATTTTTCAATATTTTATTTTTAACTTCAGTATCAAATAAAAGTGCAGTTTGTAGCGCCGGATTTTCCTTGCAGAATTGCAATCGTTCTAAGTCATTTGGTAGACTCTCTACAAATTCACAACAATTTAGAATATGAAAAAAATACTCTCCCTTTTTGTTTCTCTCATTGCAACACAAATTATATTTGGACAAAATGTTGAAAAAGCTGAAGTAAATTTTAATAAGCCCTTGGTTGCAGAGTTAGATTCAATTTATAACGATGACCAAAAATATAGATTGCAAATAAGCGACATTGAAAAAAAATTTGGTTTGGAATAAAATGAAATCAAAGCTCATTGGCAATTGAAATGGGATGTTGAAAAATACAAAAAGGATTTGCCGATGATTGAAGAAAAGCAAAAAATACGACATAATTAAAACTGCGGGCAACAACTTAACCAATACCGGCAATTAAAGCTAACTTCACTGCATCAGTATATTTTTGCTGAAAGTATTCAAACAGCTTATTGGAAAAGATCTTTAATACCCTCATCAATAGTTTTATAGATGATAAAGTAGGTATCACAGAAAATTTTTTAAGTACCTCTCTTGCGGCACACCTGAAAAATAACCTCGCTAAATTATATGCAGATGATCAACTTCACAAGGCAGGAACAGGAAACGATACATTGGCCGTGCAAAACAGATCAGTAAGAACTGATATTATTTACTGGCTCGATCGTAAACACAATAACCAGTATGAAAATGATTTTTTTGACCTCATGGACAGTTTTATCATTCACCTGAATAAGACCTGCTTTACCGGCATTACAGGATATGAATTTCATTATACTTTATATGAAAAAGGAAGTTTTTATAAAAAACATATTGACCAGTTCCGTAACAATGACAGCAGAAAATACTCGATGATCATGTATCTGAATGAAGGTTGGCAGGCTGCTGATGGTGGTGAATTATGGATTCAACACAACGATCATCAGCAAAAAATTTCTCCGGTAAATGGTAAAACTGTTTTTTTTAAAAGCAATGAACTGGAACATGAAGTGTTACTCAGCAACAAACCCAGGATGAGTATTACGGGATGGTTGAAGACGGATGGTGGATACTAGGTGCAGGATGCTAGATACTGGATGCTAGATACTGGATACTAAATAAGCACTCTAAAGTATTGAACTCTTCGCATCTAGTGACTAGTATCTAGCATCCAGTATCCCGCATTAAACTATCTTCGCAATAAAGATACTCTTCATGTCCTCCAATGATCCCCTTCATGGAAAAACACTTGAAAAGATCCTTACCGAATTGGTTGATCATTTTGGCTGGGAAGAACTGGGCAACATTATTAATATCAATTGTTTTACTATTGATCCCAGCATTAGTTCTTCATTGAAATTTTTGCGCAAAACGCCATGGGCAAGAAAAAAAGTTGAAGAACTTTATATCAGATCCATTCTTTAAAAAAAATACATGAGCCACCCGGATAATGAAACAATCATAGCACAAACAAAAAAATGGGTCATTGATGTAGTAGTAGGCTGTAATTTTTGTCCCTTTGCTGCAAAAGAAATAAAAAAAGAGAGTATTCATTACGAAGTATTACCATCGGCAACAAGGGCCACAGTTTTAACAGCGGTAATGACATTAATGTATCAATTAGATAATGATGCCGGAATTGAAACTACTTTATTGATCCTTCCAAACAGTTTTGAATCATTTGACGGCTATCTTCAATTAATTGACATGGCCGAAACACTTTTGGTAAAAGAAGGGTATGAAGGTATTTATCAGATCGCCGGTTTTCATCCAAAATATTTATTTGCGGATACTACAGAAGAGGATCCATCCAATTATACTAACAGATCCCCGTATCCGATGTTGCATTTTTTAAGGGAAGACAGTGTGAGTAAAGCGGTAGATGGCTATGCGGATATTGATGAAATACCGAAACGGAATATTACTTTTACAAGAGAAAAAGGTATTATTTATATGAAACAATTGCTTGCCCTTAAATAATAAAAAATCTTTTCCATAAATTTTATACGGGTAATTACCTTTCAGCAACAAACTTCTTTTTCAATCATAAGTTTGCCAAGGTTTTGAAGGCCGAAACGCATTGTCTCCAATGCACTTGTAATACTGCATTTCATTAATTCCGCTATTTCTTTAAAACTTATACCGCTGTA
This sequence comes from Chitinophagaceae bacterium, assembly GCA_043788195.1. GTDB lineage: Bacteria > Bacteroidota > Bacteroidia > Chitinophagales > Chitinophagaceae > Ferruginibacter. The sequence continues at coordinate 7,550 of JAYVUE010000269.1, read as the reverse complement.
ATGATTTAATACGATCACTTCCCGTTGCTGTACCGGCAGCATATCGATCATGTTCCTTAATTTGCTATGATTATCAAAAGTATTTGCACTGACAAGCATTGCAGGTTCAGTAAACTTATTTAAAGAAAAGCCGGCGGGCATGGGTTGATCATTTATGGTTAATGATTGTATGGGTTGGCGTGTGCGTTCAATACATAATCCTTGTGCAATATGCATTGTCCAGCATAAAAATTTTCCTTCTTCTATAGTTTTACCCGCAATCATATGGTTAATGACCTTGATAAAAACAGCCTGAAATATATCTTCTGCCTGGTATTTGTCCTGTACAATTCTATAAACAGAAGCATAAACCCTGTCTTTATAAAGTTCAACAAGTGTGGCCATGGCCCTGGGGTCGCCGTTAAGAAAATATTGAATAAGTAATTCGTCAGACAGATTAGTATAGTATTTCATTAGGGTTTGGTTTTACGCTCAGTTATTGGAATTAGTAGCCATGCCCAAACAAAAAACATATTAAGGCACCTGTATTTCTTATGATCATAACTCTGGTAATCACTTTTTGTTGTGTAAAAAGAAAGAATCTTTCTGCAGCAGGTGAAAACATCATACAATTCTTACACTTCTTTCTTTGCATCAAACCTGTACGCTGAGCCCAAACCCGGTATTAATTTTTTGCTGCTTTTGCCAGATCCGCAATATATTTACAAACCGCCCCCCACTCTTTATCCCAATTTTCTTTTACAAAAGAATTCTGGGCATCACTTATATTTACCCGTTGCTGGCCTTTATTCCAACTCACTTCAATGCTGATACCCCCTCGGTCATATACATTTTCAATGGTTCGTTTTTCTATTCTATTGAATTGATTTTTTTTCAACATACTATACAGATCATCCAGATCTTTGCTGTTAAGTTTTATTAATTTATGTGTTTTTTTACCGCCATCATTGATGTTATAAACACAACTGTCAGCCGCAATATTTATATTTTCTGAATAATATCTCATACCACCGTCAAAATGATAATAAAGTGCAAAGTCATTGGGACGCTGTGCCGGTAAGCCGTTTACCTGTCCCTGCATATTACAACCCAAAGAAAGGATGACAAAAAAGATGATTAGTTTTTTCATGTTGAGAAGTTTTTAATCAGATGCAACCCGGAAAAATTATCCATAAAAAAATATAATAAACTTTACCCGAATTATTCATCTTTAACATATTCACAATTTTCTTTGTTAAAAAACTTGTTTGTGAATACATTCTTTAAACTAAAAATATCCAATGCTATTTCCCCGGAACCTGTAATAAAATCGGTTTGAAGTTGACCAGGTCTTTTGAACCAGAACAAAGCGACTTTATATCTTCCGGTTTAACAGGAAATCGAATTTCCTTTTTACCCATTAAACAAACAATTTCAAATTTTCTTTTCGTGTATTTAATGTTGCCGTTATTTTTTATCATACAATAATGCTCGGCCTGGTTTAAACTTATCATCCAACCTGCATTATCCATGATACCCATTTTTTTTAAACGGCCGTTTAAAACATGACTATTAGCTTCACTAAATCGTTTATCGCAATCTACCTGAAAATTTTCTTTATTTAAAAGAGCTTTCCTGATTTGCCCTGGTTTATAACTACATGAATCAGTTTCTTTGGAGATGATCTCTACCAAAAACAATGTATTCTTTTGGAGATCAACTATAGCACCTTTTTCATCAATTATTTTCACAGCAACAAGGTCAGATCCATCATAAGGACAGTGCTGGGCATAGATATACTGGCCGAAAAATAAAACAAAAATAAAAATGAGTTTTTTCATAAAAAGGCCCTTTACTATTCCATAAAGTTAAGTACTAATTTAATTGGATGTTATCAAACTCCTTATACTGTAGCCCCGGAACTGATCACCCAAAAAAAAGAAAGCTTAACCACAAAATAAATTACTGCAAAAATTACCAGGTTAACAGGTTAAACATTTAGTTTATGTTTACCCAAACGGAACCTTCAATTTAGAAAACCAGCTCAATAACAGTTATTTAACAATAATAACATACTAATTTCCCCACTTTTGAGCATATCATTCTGCTTAAATAAACTTCTTAAACCATGAAATGGGTTATACTTTCAATCGGAATTTTATTTGAAGTTCTGGGTACCGTATGCATGAAATATGCTGAAGGATTTACCAAATTAATACCCTCTGTTTTGGTATTTGTTTTTTATGGTATAAGCCTGGCTGCCCTGGTTTTCTTACTACAAAAAATGCAGGTAAGTATTGCCTATGCTATATGGGCAAGTGCAGGCACGGCCCTGATCGCTGTTTTAGGAATTATTTTTTTTAAAGAACCTGTTTCTGTTGCAAAATTGATTTCCCTGACACTTATTATTATTGGCATTTTAGGATTGGAAATGTTTGACTAATAAATATATTATGAATGTTTTTTTAACAGGTGCAACAGGGTTTTTAGGTGGAGAGCTATTAATTACTTTATCAAAGCAAAGTAAAATAAAAAAAATTTACTGTTTTATACGTTCCCAAACCATAGCTGATGCATTAAAAAAAATAGAAAAAGTATTTAGCCTTCATGATGATCATTTTGAAAAGGAAAAGATCATTCCAATACTTGGTAACCTCCAGGATGAACAACTTACCGCCTCGCTTAAAGAAAACAAAATATTAAATGATGTAACTATTATCATTCATGCTGCTGCCAATACTTCATTTTCGAGGATCTATAACAAACAGGTAGATGATGTTAATATTGTTGGGTTGGAGAAAATATTATTGTGGGCAAAAGAATTGCCTCAATTGCAAACATTTTTTTACATCGGTACGGCTACAATCTGTGGTAAAAACATCCGTAACCGCTTGATACTCGAAGATGAGTCGCCTAACCCGGGAGCAGAACACCTGGTTAGATATACTTTTACTAAAATGCATGGTGAGTTATTACTTGATAAACATCTCAGGCCCGAAAAAATATTAATAGCCCGCCCTTCGATAATAATGGGTGACAGTCGTAAAATAATACCCCGGTCTCCTATTATTTTATGGACAGTAGCCACCATTAACCAATTGAGGTTGATACCCGTTCAAGAACATGCTTTGATGGATATGATACCGGTTGATTTTGCTGCTGCTGCTATAGTAGGGCTTCTTTTTGCAAAAAGAAACCATCATGTTTATCATATTTCATCAGGCATTGATGCTGCTACATCAGCTTATAAACTTTCTTTGAGTCTTTCCTCATTCTTTACAGATAAACCACCATTTCAGTTTGTCAATAAAAAAATAATAGAACATATCAAACGGTTGTCAAAAGGACATTTAAGTACCGATAGCGAATTGTATAATTATCCGGTTTATCTTGAATACTGGAATCAAATTTTTCCGGCTCCCGGTTCACTACGGATCTTACTTGCTGGTTTAGAACCCTACCTTAAGTTTATGGACCTTGGACAGGTTTTTAGTAATACGAGGCTTTTTGAAGATTTACCCGATTTAAAACGATCTTTACCGGCAGATATTTATATCAACAACTGTATGGCGTATATTGCCAATATAGATACACTGGGTGGGGCTTTCGATTCCTGAAACATTTTAGATATCAGCAAAAAAAATTTTCTACCAACTTCATTTAATTACTTTTTTATTTATTTATGTATATCATTTGAGTGTTCTATCAACAGGTAAATAAAATTTGTATTAAAAATGAATTAAGTTTTACAAAAAAATACTGGTTAAAATCATGATCATAGCTTTGCCTTATTCAATACATTCAATAATATACCTATTGCCATTGACCACTACTGATGAACCGATTGATAATCCGGTTAATTGCTTACCCAGTGGTGATCGTTGAGACAGGGAGATCACGTTAATTTTGTCTATTACTGTTTTACCCAAAGCGGTACTTACAAATAAATAACCCCTGTTGGTTTTTACCAGGCTTCCAATACCGATAGTTGATGCTGATAAAGCCGGATCGATCTTTTCCAATATAGCTTTTTGATCCTGTACTTCTTTCAGTTGCCCCCTAACGTTGGCCTGTTCTATCTGCAGCATTGCCAATGCAGTTTCGTGCTTATCACCTGCCGTACTTTTTGTTTCATTGCTGCCACTTTCTTTAAGGTCGGCCAGCACCTGTAACAGGGAATAAACCTTATCATTGATCAGCTGCAGGTAGTGATGGTAAATTTTTTGTTTCAGTGTCATAAAAGATTATTATTGCCCCAATATTTACAAAGCAAAAGAATATAATCGGTATTTTTTTATACAATTGATTTAAAAACCCAAATGCCTTAAATTCGTGAACTATGTTGATACTTAAATGACAGGATTTGAAAAAAAGACAAGACTATATTTCATGGGATGAATATTTTATGGGCGTAGCATTACTTTCTGCTCACAGAAGCAAAGACCCCAATACACAGGTAGGTGCCTGTATTGTAAATGATAAGAACAAAATTGTTGGCGCTGGTTATAATGGCATGCCAATTGGTTGCGATGATGATGATTTTCCCTGGGATAAACAGGGCGATTTTCTGCAAACAAAATATCCTTATATCTGCCATGCCGAGTTGAATGCGATTTTAAATAATATTGGAATGGACCTTAAGGGATGTAAAATTTATACAGCACTCTTTCCCTGCAATGAATGTACCAAGGCCATTATACAGTCGGGTATTACAGAGGTAATTTATTTATCAGATAAATATGAAGGCACCGATATTTTTAAAGCATCAAAGTTTATGCTCGACAAAGCGGGCATCAATTGCCGTAAGGTTAAGGCAACGATCAATAGCCTGGTGTTATCCTTTAATGAAGCGGATGTGTGATTGATGCACTCTAATTACCGGCTCATTATAAGTAGGACGCACTATCCGCTGATTTCATTAAAAAATACGCCCAAACATTTTAAGCTGATAGCCTGTTATCATACATAGCTAAAGTTCCACTTTGACAGCTAATTCACCTTTAAAGAAACATCTACAGAAGATTTAAGAATACCACAAAGCGGGTATTGCAATTTTCTATAACCGATTGTATTTTCGTTTTATTATTATTAACTAAATTAAATTTATACTTTATGCCCTGGAAAAATGTCGACAAATATTATCTTGGATATAATATTGTAAGCAAGCAATTTTATTTTTATTACCATTGTCAGGGTGAAGCATCTGTCAATCAGATCTTTCCAACTGCACAAGAGTTTATTGCCCTGTCTGACATGTTCAGAAATGAAGGTCCGATCAGTTTCAACTCAGATGGAAATTATTTTGCAACATCTGCTGAAGTAGTTGGGGAAGGAGAATAGGGAATTGATCTTTTGATGCAATTAAAAGTGCATAGATCTTTTCACTTTATCATTGGTCAATTAATACCTTTGTGATCAATATACTAAGTATCGGGTAAGATATGTCATTGTCATAATCATCATTATTATAAAAGCCTGGTTGATTGTAAATATGATTCCCGCTTTGGAGATATTAGTAACCCTGATCCCACAAAACAAACGCATATCATTGAAGCAAAAGAACGAGGAACATGGACCATTAAAGAAGCCGATTATTCCCCAATTCCAAGAGCAATAGCTGTAATTAAAGCTCCGCATGTTGATATCAATGTAATTTATATTTAAATACTAATAATTTTCAGATAAGCCATAGCGTTAATAGGTTTATTAAAATGATAGCCTTTGGTTTTCACCGCTTCCTGGCCTCCTTCGGGGTTGAAAAACCTGCCATTGATATTTTCACTGAATGAACTAGCCCGTATAAAATACTATGCTCCTGGAATTACAGCTACCTGAAACAATGCTCTATTTTAAGATGTATGATTTTGGCCAATAATTAGCGGACGGACATTTTAAAATTTTAAAAGAAAGGTATTTAACTTCTCGTTTTTATTTTTTATTTTGTTGTCCTAAACTAAAATTTTTATTATGAAAAAATCAATCATTGGCGCACTGGTGGGTGGTATAATAATTTTTGCATGGCAGTTTTTAACATGGGGGCCATTAAACCTTCATCATGCTCAGCAGCAATACACACCAAAACACGACAGTATCCTTTCTTTTCTTGGAACTCAACTAAGTGAGGATGGCTCTTACTTTCTTCCGGGATTTGCACCTGGAATTTCAAGAGATGAAATGGAAAATCAGATGAAAACAATGGTAGGCAAACCATGGGCACAGGTGGTATACCATAAAAGTATGACAGGAATGGATAAAATGTTTATGAATATGGGTCGTACCCTGCTGGTAGCCATCTTTATTGTATGGTTACTATGCTGGCTGCTCACTAAAATAAATTCGCCCTCGTTCAGCACTATTCTTTTTGGTAGTATCGGCACCGGCCTTATTGTTTTTCTTAATGGTACTTATACAATGCATATCTGGTACGGTAGTTTCGACCTGATGGCTCATTTTATAGATGCACTTGTTTCCTGGGGTGTAACCGGACTATGGCTGGGATGGTGGCTTAGACGCAAATAAAATTTTATCAATAGAATTGGAATAAAAGACCGGCAGGTGATTTACCTGCCGGTCTTTTTGTTGGTGCACGGGCAAACAAAATAAGTTTCTATTGTTTTGTCATCAATCTATTTGTACTTTTATTTTACAAAACAAAAGTAGGAAGCTATGCAACAAAAAATAATCAAATCAAAGGTCTTCATCGCTGCCTGCATGATACTGCTTGCGATGACTTCTTTATCATATATACCAATTGTATTTGATAGGGGAAACTCAGTAACAAAGGTCACTTGTAATCCACCAACACCCAACATTTTGCTCAACAATCAGAAGATCACCATTACTTTCTCTTACGCAACCACGCAGCCGGAAGGAGTACGTATTTATGCCCGTCCAATTTCTGATGGATCGCCTTCGGCCAACTACTTGGCCAGTAGTGCCCCAATATCACCAACCGGAAGCGGTACAGGTACTCAGAACTTTACTATCACCTCAGGCAATATAACGGTAGACCAGATCCGGTTTCAAATGTACAATGCCGATCATTCACGTCTTCTCTTTGAGGCTTTCGTTCCAGTTCATTATGATTTCCTGGCGCCTTAGGGGAAAATATTTATTTAAAAAAAACAAAGCAGTGCTCCTGTTACCCAGTTTATTCAACCCCGGAAATATTCATCATCAATTTTCTCAGCTCCCCTGCTTGCTGCAATCCCGTAATATAATCTTCCTCTGCGCCGGATGCTTTTATTGTAAACAATTTTTTCAGTACTTTTTTTAACAGGCTGTTGTTCAATAAAAGCCCAACAAAGATATTCCGTACAAGTGAGCCCCACCTTGGCGCGGACAATGTTGCAATAAAATGCTGAAGCTGGTTACAAAATAATGCTTTCGTTCCATTTCAGGAGATTGCTTCGGTCATACAGCTTTTATAATAACGGACTCCTTTCCTCGCAATGACATTCCTTAATGACGTTCCTAAATCGGAAAATCAAAATCAAACACAAATTTCTCGGGCTTTGGTAAAGGCTTACGTGGCAGCATATCATTACGCATGGCGGTGTTATACACGAATG
>JAYVUE010000268.1:0-7398 GCA_043788195.1 Chitinophagaceae bacterium | reverse complement strand
CACCATCATTTCCACAAAGCATTGTAGTAGAACTTGTTGGTTGAAATGCAAATGAATGTACATCGGGGTGTGAATTCAGGTATGGTGCATAACCGGCCGGGCTTGCATATCCACCAATCCTTGTCCAGGTGCCTCCCGAGTTTGTTGATCTGTAACTATTTGTTCCACCAATAAAAATTGCCGTTGCATCATCTGGTTTAACCGCTACTACCAAATCATATCCGCCCTGAACAGCGAAAGGATCATTACCACTTGAGCATCCTGGCTCGTCAGGCAAAGTAGCAGAAAGGTCGGTCCATGTAAGTCCAATTTGATCCCAACGAAACATCTTGGCTTCTACAGTACAGGCTCCAACAGTTATTGAATAAAGTGCATACACCAGGTTTTCACTACTAGGCGCAAACGCTATTACAACCCTTCCATAAGTTCCATCTGCATTCCATGTAGCCGGATTGGTGCCTGAAGTTGTTCCTGCAATTTTGGTCCAGCTACCTGAAGCACCAGTTGCTGAGGTCCACACACCTGCCATATTTGTTGGTGCGGTATTAGTTCCGCCGGCAAACGAAGCATAGCATCTTCCAACTGATGTGATAACTATATCAGATGCCATACCGGTACCATATCCGCCGGCACCTGATGATAAAACGATAGCCCATGTTGTTCCTCCGTCCGTAGATCGTATAATTGCGTCCATTCCAGCCAAATAAACATTTCCATTGGTAGGATCTACATAAAGTTTTGTAGTATAATCTGCATGGTTATCAAATGCTTCTAAAGTACCGGTATTTGAAGCTGGCAAAAAAGTCCATGTTTCCCCATTATCAATAGATTTATAAACTCCCTTGCCACGATAAGAAGCACCAGTAGCACTTGTACTGTTTCCGCTCCACTCACCTCCTGAATAATACCATGTATCCCTAAACCCAACCCTCGTATCCTGGGCAAGCGCAGTAACACTGAATAGGTCTCCGATAGGGCTTTTTCTTATCCATGTGGCTCCGTCATCAATAGACTTATAAACACCACCACTGATCCCACCTGCAAGAATAACCCTGTTTGCACCGCCATCAAATCTTACATCATAAGAGATCGTACGGGTACGTCCTCCCAGGTTATTAGGACCTACGAAACTGTATGTACCCAGGTTTTCTAAATTATTGGTTTCTTGTTGACGAACTATATTATTAGCCTGTGTAATCGCCTGGTCATGAACTCCAACAGGTATTGTGCCTGTTGAAGGGTTTTTAGTCATGTTAAATTCGTGTAACATTGCACCTTCCTGATCATCCTCAGGTATTCCTATTAAATCATTTTCCCTTTCGGATTCCTTTTTTATTTCAGTAATCTTTTTATGCTTCCCTTTTGCAATGCCAGGCTTATTTTTCGACACCTGTGCTGTTGTGTTATTTCCAAGGCAAGTCAATAATAAACCAAGGATCAGCAGTTTAAAAAAAAGATTTTTTTTGATAATACTGAATTTTGTGAGGTTGGATAGATTTTTTTTCATAAATAATAATGTTGGGTTGATTTGTGTCATAGTACAAGCAGTTTAATAAAGTTTTTTTACTGTCTTTTAACAGTATTTTTTTTACAGATAATTATACAATTTCATTGTGCCAGGAAGGCACATGAATTGGCATTTTTGGTAATAATTAAATTCTTGAAATTTCGTTTTGGTAAAGCGCAGGATTGGAATATCAAATAATATGCTAAACATAAAATAATTATTTTACAAATCATAATTATTTAGCAAAAAGATTTCCACGATTCTCAAATTTTAGTATTACAAATCAATAACTTAGGAGAGGAATCTTAATCGAGGGAGCAAAATAGCAACAGTTCAAAGACAATATTGTTATTCCTTTTTGACGATGATCTTTTCCTCATATTCTGCCAATACCTGGTCAAAAAATATCTTTGTGGCCAGGTATTGTTTAACCGGTATTTTATAATCAATCAAAACCAGCCGGGCGGTGGTTGTGATCGTTTTCCTGCTTTCATCATAAATATATGAAGTGGTATAACTACCGTATGCAAATGTTAATGATTTTGCTTTCGGTAATGTTTCTACTTTATATCCCTCCGGAAGCTGATAAATAGTACTGTCTGTTTTCTCAAAAGGATGCTTAAAATAAAAGTCCTGTAACCTGTTAGCTGCGGCAGGCAGGGGATAAGTCCATAATTTATGGATGCGAGGATGTAAAAACATCTTTGTTCCCGCCGTAAAATCAGGGATCTTTTCAACCGTGATGTCAATGCTGGTTTTAGCTAACCTGTCATTTTTATCAACTTCAAATTTAAACTCATCAGGATGAATAAAATCCAGTTTGTTTACAAAATATTCTTTTTGCACATCTTTTTTTTCATTGGAAACATAGTATAAAAAATCAGTTTTAAAATCACCGCTGCTTTGTAATTGAACATTTGCTGACCCTGATCCATCCTCATTGAGATTAACATTTGATATACAGATAAAAAGATAATCATATGCTTTGCTTTTGGGAGTATGGACTAACACCCCGCCATATTCCGTAAGCAACAGGGCTTCCCTGTCTTCAGTAAAACTTCCTAATGAACCCGGATCATTCACAGTGCTTGTACATTCAAGCCAGATACTGTCTGTAGCCATTGGCACACATAATATCTGGTGATTAAAAGGGTCATAAGGAAAATCAGCCGCAATATTTACATGCTCTTCACTTCCGGCCCTTATCCATGCTGAATAGCTTTTTATATTCACAGCACCAAGGCATGCCTGTACATAATTACTCAACGCTTTGCAATCGCCGTATTTTTTTTTATGAACGAAATCCGCAGAAAAAGGTTTTAAGCCACCGATACCTAATTGAATACTTACATACCTGAAATTCTTTTGCAGGTAATTGTAAATAATATTTATTTTTTCACGCTCATCTTTGCCCCGGGCAGCAATAGCAATGATTTCCTTTTGAAATTCTGGCGATAGTGTATTATCCTGTTTTACAAGATTGTTGTACCAGAGGCCGAAGTCTTTCCATGTGGTCATATCGCCCGGATAACCATCCAGTTCAAATTTTGTAGGTGCGATCATGATCCACGGAAATGAATTTTTAACAGGCCCACCGCCATCATCATAAGACCTGGCTTTAAGTGAAACTGTTTTCCACAGGTAAGTGTTGTATTTTTTTTCATCTTCAGAGATCTGTGGCCCGATATCTGTATTCATAGACCTATACCTTACTCTAATTTCTTTGGGTACTTTAAGTAAATATTCAGACTTTTCAACTGACGATCCCGCTTCCTGCATATAGTAACAAGGATAACTGAACAATCCCTGGAAGTTGATATCATATTCCGTTTCAATGGTTACAGGGAAATTAAATACAGGAATGATTAGATAGTGATATTTACCGCTAGGCACCAGTTCCTGCCAGTTACCTTCTACGTGCAAGTCTTTTTTTTCATAACTGGCCATTGGCAAACCTGATGAATCATAAACCTGAATCCTTACTTCACCCAGTGTATGGAATTTATCAGTGAATTGGTTAAATACAAGTCTGCTTTTTGCTGATTCGTCCAGTATGGTTAACACTTCATGTATTTTAAGTGTTGCTTTGCCGATAGTTTTTATAGTAAATTCAAGTTGCTCATCCCGAATAACAGTGTGGGCATTTTTTATTAATCCCAACGGTATATTGCTAACTGCATATTTAGCTGATTGCGCAATAGCATTGTGCATTGAAAACATTGATATCAAAATGAGTAATAAATTTTTCATCCGCGTCATTTCTTTTTAATAACTATCTGTTCATTTAGTTTGGCAAATAATTTTTTATAAAATTCTTTAAACTCAGGATAATTAGCAGCAGGATAATAACTGCTTTTAAAATCAATGGTTATCCTCACATTAAGCAGGTTATCTTCTGCCTTTAAAAAACGGTTAAAAACAATACTGTTATCTGGCATTACCAAAGAAATATTTTCGGGTAGTTCATCAAACATATAACCATCAGGAATAGTATAATTGCCAAATATCATATACTCCTGCAGGTAACCAAAATCAATATCTGTAAGCCTTTCATCAGCAATAAATGGATTTGTTCCAAGATCAGAAAAAAGATTTACCGTAAAATAACGGTAGTTTCCCGAACTGTTCAAAGTGGTATTGAATTTTACTTTCTGTTCAAGTGGAAGAGAATCAACTTCTACATTATTTACACTAAAATCTTCAATTTTTATGGCTGCGTTGTTTAATGTAAAATATTCTTTTTTAAAATTTTCCTTGTCTGCGATCCAGTCTTTACAACGCTCTTTTTTAGCATAGCCTGTACAATTCACCAGCCCATCGCCTTTCATTAATCCTGCTTCATCTATTACACCGTGCAGGGCTGCCATTACTTTGTATTTATATTTATTTTCAATGACATCGATCCATTTACCATTTTCACCTTCTACCAAAAAACCTTTGGTATTGACAACGGCTACCGGTGTTAGTTTATAGCTGGAAATTTTATCTGTTGCATCCAGAACATATAGTTTGTCATTTCCCTGCGCATAGGCCATAACGGTATTGAACTGCTGAACGGAGGGGTAAAAGGTATTCACCAATCCGTTGTCCCTGGTGCTGAACAATATGGGAGATACTTTAACACCTGCCTTTTTCAGCAGGTTGATCAATAACAGGTTGATATCCCCACTGCTGCCCGTCTTTTTTTCAAGTGCCTTATTGATCCCTTCAAATGAATAAATACTTTCTCCGTCATTCCAATTCAGGTTGCGCCGTACATAATTATAAATGAATTTTATTTTACTCTCGGCATCAGGCATTTGTTTTGCCTGTGCAACTATTTCGTCCGCAGCAGTTACCTCTTTTTCCAGTTGCAATCCAAAATCTTCGACTTTCTTCAGTTCATTTTCGATAACATCACTCCATTTTGTTCTCAGGTCCCTTACTTCACCATTGCCCATATCAAATTGAGATAACTGAAATTCAAGCCGCTGCATATAGTCTTCTGCTGCACCCATAAAAGGTTCATTCCGTATACCAATCAAGTTACGCATTATATAATTTTTCTTCAGTGTCTTTATATTATATGCAGCGTTGTCAATAGAGATCACATCTTCAAACACATCTTCTTTTGTTTCCATTTTATCAACAATAGAAGGCTGTTCTGTAAAGCGCAGCATGGTGGGGATCTTGATCATGTATTCGCTGTACCTCACTGGTATCCTGCCTTGAAAATACCAGTTTTTGACATGTGTCCATATCTCCCTTTCCATGGTGTACCTGTATTCAATCACACTCCCCACTTTTATTTCCGGAAAGGCAATGATCAGTTCGCTGAAGTTCCTGTTTATTTTTTTTGTGAAAATAGAACTCTTGCTTACAGGGGTTGTCTTAATATTTCCTGCATCATCAATATTAAAGGAATAGGCGTCTATGCTCAACATTTTTTCATCATTGTTATGACTATAATAAGGAATGGTGACATTGGCATAGGAGAGTCCCTTTTCTTTCAGGATCTTTATACGTACCCGCTGCTCAAAAACAGTTTTAAAAGTGGTGATCCCTGCTGTACCCCGGTCGTAGTAAACACTGCCCCAATCGATCAGCTTAACTGCATCTGCCCCTTTATCAAAATCACAATCTTTCATTTCAAGATCCGATTTATCGATCTTACCAAATGAAGGGAGGCCTTTTTGTGCAAATTCCTGGTGGTAAATAGCAATAAACAATAGAGTAACTATAAACTGTTTCATACCTTATCTAATTTATACAATATAACAAAAAACAAATAAAGGAGATATAAAGGGTAATCTGTAATTTCATTTTTAAAGAAGCAATATGAAATTATTCAGGTTATTATTCTTTATTTTTTTGATGGGGTCTTGTAAAGCTCAACTCAACACCGCTCATTTACAGACAAATAAAGACGATAATACGCTGCTATGGGAAATTAGTGGCAATGGTATTTCCAAGCCCGGGTATTTATATGGCACATTTCATTTGTTATGTAAAGATGATATCCATTTCAGTGAACCTATGGTACGAGCTGTAAAAAAAGTTAATGAAGTTTATCTTGAAATGGACCTGGATGATCCGGCAACCCTGTTGAGTGGTGTTATGTTGATGAATATGAATAATGGGAAAAAGCTGAAAGATATTTATACAACCGAAGAATATAAAAAGATCGATGATTTTTTTAAAGATTCTTTACGTGCGTCACTCAGTTTTTTTCAAAGCATGAAACCTGCTTTTTTAGAGTCAATGCTTTACCCTAAACTGTTGCCTTGTAAAACCATCAGTGGTGTTGAACAGGAATTAATGCTATTGGCTAAAAACGATAAAAAAGAGATCCGAGGACTGGAAACGATGGCTTTTCAGGCATCGGTATTCGATAGCATCCCCTACACAGAACAGGCAAAAGAATTATTAAAAACCATTGATAGCATTTCATCCTATAAAAAATTATTTGATACCCTGATCACAGTTTATAAAAGTCAGCGCTTAGATGAAATTGAAAAATTATTTAGTAAAAGTGAATTTGGCATGCAGGATAACCGGGATATTTTATTGAACAATCGAAATAGGAACTGGGTTCAGCAATTAAAAATTATCATGAAAAAAAAATCCGTTTTTATTGCCGTAGGAGCTGGTCATTTAGTAGGAGAACAGGGGTTGATCGCATTGCTGCGGAAAGAAGGATATACGCTAAGGCCGATAGAGAATAAATGATACTAGATGCTGGATACTTTCAGAAAAACTTCTTTGATTTACAGGGTATGCATTTATCTAGTATCTGGAAACAAGTATCCAGTTCTACCTCACCACCACTTCCTTAACCAACTTTTCACCCAACGCTTCATTTACTCTTTCGATAATTTTTTCTTTTTGATAAAGCAGTTCATTTTTTAGAGTTGCAACTGTAGAACTGATGTATAACGTGTGATTAATGATCTGAATTTTATCAGTGTATTTGGCAATGGTTTTTCCCATCACTTCTTCCCAGATATTTTCTATACGCAATGCCTGTATACCACTCTTGAGGCGGCTTTTATTTAAAAATTGCTGAATGGCATCCTGTAATGAAATTTCTCCCATGGTGTAAAAGTAATGAAGATACCAGACATTGGTTAATCATTGGTCAGTAGGGTATTTGTCATTGAGTCATCAGGTCATGGTCATTAATAGAGCATTTGATTTGTTATACTGTTCACTATTGACTATTACTAAATGACCTCGTATTCCTACAATTCAATTAGCTGAAACGAAGTGTTCAATCCTTTCAATGCTTCTTCCAGCCTGTGTTTATGAGTATCTGTTATAAAAACCTGTCCTTCATTTTCAATACAAACCCACTGCAATAATTGCTGCATCCTGTTATCATCCAGTTTTTCAAATACATCATCGAGTAACAG
>JAYVUE010000267.1:0-5309 GCA_043788195.1 Chitinophagaceae bacterium | reverse complement strand
GCAGCTCAGATGCAAGAGATCCAGAATAGGATCAAGATGGAACTGGAAGATCAAAAGCTGCGTGGTATGGCCGATGGTAGCATTGATCTTGCTTGCGGTTATTTTGCAGATGATCAGAATTAAAAATAAATATAAAAAGAAGTCCAGCTAAAGCAACAGGCGGCAACAATATTATTGCATTTGGAAAAGAAAATTAAAGGTATATGATCTCTGTATCCATTTTTGCAAATGTTGCAAACATGGCATAAACACCGCAATATTTTTCCTGTGACAGATTTACAGCTTTTATCATTTTTGGTTTATCGCCTTCAGCAACTTTTATTTTATAGGTGATCTTCACGAAATTGTAAATTTTCGGATGTTCTTTTGAAAGTGCAGCGTGTACAGCAACACTTAAATCACTGAATTTTACTTTCATTTTATTTAAAATTGAAACAATATCAATTCCGGTACAGCCCGAAAGTGATGCCAGCATCAGACGCTTGGGGCTTGGACCACTATCCTTTCCGCCATCATCAGATGTAGTATCCATCAGTAGTTGATGACCATTAATATCGGCTGTAAAGGCCATGCCTTTATTAAAATTGGTAATTACCTGGTGTGTAGTCAAACTCTTCGGTTTTAGACTTTAAAAATATGGTTATTAACATAAATTGAAGCTTTAAAGAAGGATTTCATTAAAAAACAAAAATTCTTCATAGACAAGTGAAAATTATTCAATTAAAACCTTACCTTTGCCGTCCAAAAAATAGTACTATGGCTAGAGTATGTCAGGTTACAGGAAAGAAGCCGATTACCGGTAATAAGGTGTCGCATTCGAATATTAAGACTAAGCGCAGATTTTTACCTAATCTGCAAACCAAGCGTTATTTCCTTGCTGAAGAAGATAAGTGGATTATACTAAAAGTGTCAACCGAAGCTATCAGAACTATCAATAAGAATGGATTGTTTGCAGTTGTAAAAAAATTACGTGCTGCAGGTGAAAAAATATAAAAATAATTAGCTGATTAGCTGATTCGATAATGTGCTAATGAGGCAGTGGTTAAATTAAACAGTTTTGAATTAAAAAAATTAGCACATTAGCATATTATCATATTATCAAATTAAATTACAATGGCAAAGAAAGGCAACAGGGTTCAGGTAATATTAGAGTGTACAGAACACAAAACAAGCGGTAAACCAGGTACTAGCCGTTATATTACAACCAAAAATAAAAAGAATACTCCTGAACGTATGGAGTTAAAGAAGTTTAACTCAATATTGAAAAAAGTAACCGTTCATAAAGAGATTAAGTAATTAACCGATTTGATGATGTACCGATTGTGGTAATCTTCAAATCAATTAATTTTCAAATCATCAAATCATACTACCATGGCAAAAGCAGCTAAAACAGCGATAAAAACAAAAGACCAGAAGGCAGCAGCCGATGCAAAAAACTGGACGAAAGTAATACGTACTATGCGTAGTCCTAAAACAGGTGCATACACTTTTAAAGAGGCCATCGTTCACAAAGACAAGATCAAAGAATTCTTAGCCAGCTAAGTTTTTAAGCATGAGAAATTTATTTTAAAGCTGTTCTGTACACCGGAATAGCTTTATTTGTTTATACTAAAAAAGACACTGGATACTGGATGGGATCCTATGATTTCAGGCTGCATTGCATGGCCTATTGCATCAAGTATCCAGTATCAAGCATCCATTATGGGCATCTTCGATAAACTTTTCGGGAAAAAACAACAACAGGAGAACCTGGAACTTGGTTTACAAAAAACCCGGGAAGGGTTTCTTAGCAAAATCTCAAAAGCCATTGCAGGAAAAAGTATTGTTGATACTGAAGTATTGGATAAGCTGGAAGATGCATTGGTTAGTGCGGATGTGGGAATTGCAACAACAGTAAAGATCATTGAACAAATAGAAAAACGGGTAGCTAAAGATAAATACCTCAACACATCCGAACTTAATAAGATACTTAAGGAAGAAATTCAAAATATGCTGGTAACTGCACCTTATGGTAACAGTTATGAAAATTACGAATTGCCCGAAGGATATAAGCCACATATTATCCTGGTTGTTGGTGTAAATGGTGTTGGCAAAACAACAACCATAGGTAAACTGGCGCATAATTTTTCAATAGCAGGTAAATCGGTTTTATTAGGTGCTGCTGATACTTTCAGGGCAGCGGCGGTTGACCAGTTGACAATATGGAGCGAAAGGGCAGGTGTGCCGATCGTAAAAAAAGATATGGGTAGCGACCCTGCAGCAGTTGCCTTCGATACCGTTAATAGCGGAGTAGCAAAAAATGTAGATGTAATATTAATTGATACGGCAGGCCGCCTCCATAACAAAGCACATTTAATGGATGAGCTTACAAAAATAAAAAGGGTTATTCAAAAAGTAATTCCGGATGCACCACACGAAGTAATGCTTGTACTGGATGGCAGCACCGGCCAAAATGCACTTGAGCAGGCCAGGCATTTTACCCAAGCAACCGATGTAACTGCCATTGCAATTACCAAATTAGATGGTACAGCAAAAGGAGGAGTAGTGTTAGCCATTGCCAACCAGTTTAAGATCCCAGTTAAATTTATTGGTGTTGGTGAAAAGGCTGAGGACCTGTTGATCTTTGATAAGCAGCAGTTTGTAGATAGCCTGTTTAAGTTGTAACCTGATTATTTTCTTCTTTTAAATTTTAATAAAAAAGCCCCTGTAGAAACAGGGGCCGGTTACCAAAACTAACTGCTTATGAGAAAATTTTTATTGTCTGATTATTGTAATACAAATATTATACTCTTTCCATCACAGTGCTGTTAAAGGAAATGTAAATGCCGGTTAAAGCATAGTTAAAAAAAATCAATAAAAAAACCACTTCTTTAATGAAGTGGTTAAGAAATAACAAAGGATTTAAAAGTATAAAGATTGTTTTAATTACCTCCGATACCGCCGCCTGATTCAGTTCTTTTATTTTCTTCCTCAATTGAAGCTTTACGCTGACGGTTTGCTTTTACCTGTGTATTACCAAATCGAAAATTGATACTTAGTTTAAACTGGCGGCTTTCAAAATGACCCTGGACAGTACTTTTTTGTCCACTGAAATTACTGGTACCGGCCCATGACAGCGTATTAAAAATATCACTCACTGATCCCTTTATGGTACCCTTGCCTTTGAAAACCGTTTTTTGAAAACCTCCATCTATACTATACATGGCTTTACTTTTAAACGAACCCTGCCAGATGCTGGGTGAATTATAAAATCCACTCAACTCTGCTTTCCATCCTTTTCCCAGGTTAAAACTGTTTTGCATATAAAGACTATAGGCAAACACTTCTAAATTTACATTTCTGTCGCCTCCGCCAAAATTGGCTTTGTAAATAGAATAGTAGGAATTTACATTAGCAAAGAAACTGTACCATTTGTATTGAAATGGATAGCTGATATTAAAACTGATAATATCCTGAGTGGCCAGGTTCTTTTTGGTTAAAAAACTTTTTGATTTTTCAGTAGTATCAGGTAACTGTGTGAAAATATCTTTTAAATGGCTGTAATTTAACCTTGTATTTAGTTTGTATTTATAAGTATGCGTAATGCCAAAACTATTTGTGTATTGCGGGCGTAACTGTGTATTACCTTTCATAAAAGTGTAGTCATTCAGTTTAAATTCAAAAGGGTTCAGGTCCTGGTAGGCAGGTCTGTCAACACGCCTGCTGTATGTTATGCCCCATTGGCTCATTGGGTTCTTGTTGTAAGTTATGGCTGCGCTGGGAAAAAAATCAATATAACTGCGGTTTACATTTGAGTCATATTTCTCATAAATAGCCAATGGCGTATTATATTTTAAACCTGTTGATTTACCATTAGAATTTGTGTTCTCAATTCTCAGCCCGGCCTGGAAAACAAAGCCTTTAATGGTACGGTTATAATTTACATATGCTGCATTTATATTTTCATTGTAATAAAAACGATTACTTCGGCCTTTATCGTAGACCTCGTTGGCTCCGTAAACATCGTACCGTTTAAAATCATTATCTGTACTTACAAAACCAATTTTGCCACCATAACCCAGCCTGCCCTTAAAGAAATTTTGTTCATAATCTGCTTTAAGAGAGTATATGGAAATATTTGTTGGTGATATCATATGATAAACATTGCTATACAATTTTATTGTTCCGCTTGGATCGTAATATTCATTGGGTTGAAACTGGTTGTTTCTAAGATTAAAAAAGCCATAATCAGCATCAATATTAAGCTCATTGCCACCGGGTATTGCATAACGGTAGTTAAGGTTAAAATTTATATTGTTCCTTTTATTTTTATTATCGCCGGTAGCATATAAAATGCGGTTAAGTGTATTAGTAGGAGTATAAATAATTTTCATCGGCCCGCTTGTTTCAGTAGAAAAATCTGAAATATTACCATTCACTAATAAACCAACAGTACTTTTTTTATTGATGAAATAATCCATTCCCCCTTTAAAATTATGAGAACCTTTATTTTGGTTTAAAATACGACTGCTTTGATCAAAGGCTGTATCAGCCTGGGTACGGTAAAAACTAAGCAGCATTTCATTTAGTGCAGCATTATAATTGTAGCTGCCAAAAATATTAACCTTTGCATTTCTGTGATTCAATGACAGACCTCCATTGTATTTGGCATATGTACCAATATTGTACCCCGCATTTACAGAGCCATTGGTGCCCACATTTAAATTTTTCTTTAGCCTGATATTAATGATACCTGCATTTCCCTCAGCTTCATATTTGGCGGATGGATTGGTAATTATTTCTATAGATTCTATTTGTGCAGATTGTAATGATTTTAAGTAACTGGCAAGGTCGGCACCGGCAAGCGGACTTGGCTTGCCGTCAATATAAATTTTTACGCCATTTTTTCCGGATAAACTAATGTTGTCATCTTTGTCAACCATTACGCCCGGGGACTTGCGTAACAGTTCAAGTCCATCATTACCTAATGCGTTAATTGTGCCTTCAACATTTACAATTGTTTTATCAGCTTTTACTTCAATCATCGGTTTTTTACCGGTAACAGTAACACCCTGTAATTTTGTATCAGCTGTTTTTAATGCAACAAGAGGGGCAATAACAGATTCATTTTCTTTTACTGTAAATATAGCCGATGAAGTTTTTTGCATTCCGGTAACACTGGTCCTGATAAAATAGGAACCCGCTTTTGCAGGCTCAAATTTGTAATTCCCTGTTTTATCAGATACTTCTGTTTTTACCAATGCCGAATCCTTTGACCGGTACAGCATAATAGTTGCCGCATTTACTGCAGTGCCATTGGCGTCTTTAAT
>JAYVUE010000266.1:0-10873 GCA_043788195.1 Chitinophagaceae bacterium | reverse complement strand
ATGAGGCATGGTCCAGGTTACAGACATCGCTGTAATAGGACATGCAGCAGGTATACCCGCAACCGTTATATTACTGGAAACACCTGCAGGGTTGTTATCCGGAACAGGAATGTTTATCGGGCCTGAACAGAATTGTACAGAAGTACTACTTGATGAAGCACTCTTCAGTTTTACAGCCGCATCACCATTACACATAGTAACTGAAGAAGGTGTTATTGTTGGAGCCGGTGGAGTAAACACCACATTAACTGTAGCTGTATTTGAACAACCTGTTCCAGTACTTGTACCAGTAACTGTATATATTGTATTTGTTGTAGGGGCAGCATAAACAGGATTTAAATTAGTACCTGCATAAGCTATAGTAGCTATAGCATTAGTATATAAACCTGTAATTGGTGACCAAATATATGTATTGGCACCACTGGCTGTTAATGCTGTACCACTAATACCTGCTACACCACCACATACCGGGCTGGCCGGAGCAATGGTTATAACCGGTAATGCATTTACAGTTAAGAGTGCACCATTAGAATTAGCAGGAGGAGGACATGTACCACTTAACACACAACGGTAATACCAGCCATTCATAGCAACTGTTGCACCGGTAATTGTAAGAGTAGGAGTTGTTACACCACCATATAAAGCCCCATTAGCAATATTTGCATACGGGCCACCAGCACCAGTTGTACTGACTTGCCATTGGTATGTAATACCAGCGCCTGTTCCAACAACAGTAAAGCTTGCATTTGCACCGGCACATGCTGTAGCATTACTAGGTTGTGTTACCACAGCTGGTAATTGGTTTACAACTATATTAATATTCGCAGAAGTCTGGCATCCACCAGGTAATGTAACTAACGCTGTATAAGTAGTAGTTACCATTGGAGATGCTGCAGTTGGATTACTGTTAGGATTGCTTATCCCTTGTGGAGGAGACCAGAATACAGTAGACCCTGGAGGTAAAGGCCCAGAAGCGCCACCGGTTGTTCCGCCAATATCAAGTATCATATGCATACCGGGGAATCCGATAACTGCGATATCTGTAGGCAGAGGAACTCCACAAGGTACTGCAGAAAGGTAAGAAGGGCTGGTTTGAGCAGCAGTATTACTTCCTATCCAGAATCTTTTGTTTTGCCCGGGTGAGAAAAGTTCTATAACTATTACATCGGTAGCATTAACCAAAACAGGAATAGGTAAAACTAATGTATACATTGTCGGAGCGGCTACGTTAGGTAAACTAACAGTTTGAGAACCTCCGGGTCCGGGGATCAATGTACGTATACCACCAGGGAATGCTGCACCCGTTTGAGTGTACAATCTTGCTGTAATATTCTGTGGGCCAAGTGCGGCAATCTCAATACCAAACTGAATATTAGTAATGGTAAAAGGAGATGCGATACCGAAAGAAGCCAGGTTGTAAACACGCCAGTAACTGTTATCAGTTGTAAGTCCACCAGCATTACAAGCTACAGAGTTTCCTGGAGTTATAGCGTGTGAAGATGAATGAGATAATGTCCAGTTAGTTAAAGGAATACCAGACACTACTGTTAGTAATGTAGGATTACCTGCACATAATGGCGGGTTAGGAAGTGATGTAATTGCAACTGCAGGCACAGGGCCAGGGGCTACCACTACTGTTGGAGTACCACTATTATTTGCACTTGTACAACATGGGTTAGTGGCATCTGTTATAGATACGATACTATATGTAGTATTAACTATTGGAGAAACCAATATAGGATTACCACTTGTATAACCGTTTACACTAAAGTTACCAGGACCACCACCCGGAGGGTTGGCATTGAGAACCATATTATAAGTTGCACCAACGGCTCCGCCGGTAATGTCTACCTTAAGATTAACGTTTGAACCAACACAGGTAGTAGGAGGAACAGTAGTTTGTGTTGTATAAACTACATCATCTATACCAATATAATCTGAGTTGGCACCACCAGGGCCTGCACTTTCAACAAAATAACGGAAGGCAATACGGCCATTTACACCTGCAACAGGCAAACCAGAAAGTGTAATTGTGTACTGAGTCCATGCCGTAGGATACCCTGCAGCAGTATAAGTTGGGTTAATATCCAAAAGCAGGGTTGTAAAGTCACCAACACTTATATTAGTGGCACCTGCATTTGTTCCTGTATTAGTTGTATTCATTCTTACCTGTAAACGATCGGGGAATGTACCGCTTGTGGTTCTGGTAAAAAATTTAAATTTATCACCATTTTTAAGCAAAACACTTGGGGCAAATAACCAATTGCTGATTATATTAGTACCCGTTGTATTGTTAAAATTAGCTGCAATATATCCCGGAGGTGTATTACCTGGGAAAACGCCGTTATTACCCTGGAACCAACTTGTTGGACCGACAGGGTTACTGAGGTTTTGTTGTACCCAACCTGCAGGTAATGGTATAGCTACAGTAAAGGTTTCATTGATCAGGTTAACCGGAGGGCCGGGTATCTGAAGCTGGCTCAGCACTGCTGAAGTTATAGGAACACAAGCAGGAGGAGGCGTACAGGTTAACCCTGTAACAGTAACTGTATAAGAAGGACAAGCTGTTGATATCTGTGCACCATTAACAAGCAAAACTATCGTCTGACCAATAGCTACCTGAACTGCAAAAGTAACAGAAGCACCACCTGACAAAGAACTTGAACCACCATCGGACATAAAGTTAGAACATATGAGAGCGGGGTTGAAACTGCCGTTATAAACAGCAACAAAGCAATCACCACCACCCGCGTTAGCCTGGTAGTTTATGGTTACACACTGTACAGCACAGGTGAGGTTTTGCATGGTGTAAGTATCATAATAGTATGGGCCTGTTCCTAACGCACCCCCACATACTTTGGTTGGACAAGCTCCCGGCACACCATCTCGGAATGGGCGTCCGGCGTTGAGCGTAAGGTCTCCTGCAACCAAACCACCATTGAATACACAAACATCCTGTACAATATTTGAAGTAGAAACAGGATTAGGATTGGGGGTGATGCTGGAAAAAAGATTGTGCTGTGCAATAATCTTTTGGTTTAATGCAGGTACATCAGTTGTAGTTGCTGTACTTGCAGGAGTTAATAAACCCGGGTTTGCTTTAACCATTTCTTTCGTCAAACCGGCATTTTTATCTGCAATTTGAGGAGAGAGTTGTTTACCGAACTTATTTCGATCACCAAGTTGTTGAGCAACCGTGACCTGAAAAGAAATGCTCAAAACTAAGATCGCCAGAAACGTTTTGAACAAAAACACCTTAAAGTCTTTTAAAGTAGTTGTGTTTTGCATAAAAAGTAGTTTTAGTTTGTTTGATCTACATGTATGTTTACATGCAATTAAAGCCAATTTCACTCTAACAGGTAGAGCTAAAAAGGCAATGAATAGAATAAAGATAATAACTTTAACTTAAAATTAGAGGAATTTTATTTGCATTTTTAAAAAAGCAGTTGAACTCTAAAAAAACTACCCGGAAATTTCTTACAAAATTTGTACAAAAAGATCATTAAAACACGGATACAAGTTTTTTATAAAATTACTGTATGCCACTCTGGTAGGTAGTTTGGGGACTCTTAAGGTTTTGCCCTAATGGCTTTCCTTCATCGTTTGAGAGAATATCCGGATTCGCATTAAAATTTCAAAATTATTAATTTTCTAAAAAATGTAATTTGTTTTTGGAAAATACAAGAACAAATGTTATATGTTTTGCCCAAAGATAACTTTGCGGCTAAAACAAAGATCCCTGATAAGCCGGGGTGCCAAATAATTTCCAGTTGTCCGTTTATCAAATAAATAGTTCAATTCCCATTTCCTCAGTTTTTCAATTTTGTAATTTTTTTATAACTGATTATTGCTTTAACATTGACATATGTTTTAAATAAATTGCACACAAACTGTGTAGTAAAAATTTAAGGTACTAATGAAGCAATTGTATAAAAAATTTAAGGAATCCAGATTTGTAAAAGCGATCGTTTATGCTGTGATCGGTGCATTTGCTTACCCCGGACTCGCCCTTTTTAATAAAATGCGGATAAAAGGGATGGAACACCTGCATCGTTTGCCCAAACAAAATGTTTTGTTTGTAAGTAACCATCAGACCTATTTTGTTGATGTCATTGCCTTTTTACATATATTCTGTGCCGTTAGTTGGGGCAAAAAAAAGGGATTAGGTTTTCCGGCTTACCTGCTATGGCCTTATACCAAAATAAAATTTGTATCTGCTGAAGAAACCATGAGCAGGAACCGCCTTGTCCGTTTACTAAGCTTAGCCGGTTCTATCTGGATAAAGCGTACATGGGTAACCGAAGACCATGTGGTACGAAAAGGATTGGATCCTTCTGATACCAGGAAAATTGCAAAAGCACTGGAAAAAAACTGGGTGATCACTTTTCCGCAAGGCACTACCCAGCCCTTTGTGCCGGGCCGAAAAGGCACTGCATTCATTATCAAATACACCAAACCGATAGTTGTTCCTATTGTTATTGATGGATTCAGTACGGCATTTGACAAAAAGAAATTTAAACTGTTGAAAAAAGGAACACAATTGTCAGTAACATTTAAAGAACCCATGAAGATCGATTATGAAGACAGCACTGAAAATATACTGGCACAGGTGATGGATGCCATTGAACAAACTAAATCATTTATGGAAAAGAAAGACTGACAATGGGCAATAGGCAATGGACCATAAATACCGTGAGTTTTAGAATTGTATAATCTTAGAGAATGAATTTTAAATAACTCAATCTTTTACAAAAAGAGCCCTTAGTTCGTCGGCATCCTCGGGCTTCATTTTTCCTCCCAATATTAATCTTAACTGCCTTCTGCGCAAAGCACTATCGTATAATTTTTTTTCGCCTGTAGTTTCGGGTATCACCTGGTTTACAGGGCGTGGTTTACCTGTAGGGTCAAGTGCTACAAAAGTGAAATAGGCTTCATTGCTTTTATACTTATATTGTTGCAGAGCGTCTTCTCCCCACACAGCCAGGTGTATTTCCATACTGCTGGTAAAAGCCCTTGTTACTTTTGCTTCGATGTGTACTACGTTCCCTAATTTTATAGGATTTTCAAAAGAAATATTATCTACCGAAGCTGTTACTACCGGGGCGCTGCAATGCTTCATGGCGGCCAGCGCAGCGGCGATATCCATCCAATACATTAAGCGGCCACCCATCAGGTTTCCAAAAGTATTGGTATCGTTGGGCAAAACCAGTTCTGTCATTATTACCAATGACTCAATTGCTTTCTTTTCCATTAATTATTTTGACAAAGATAAGCCCGCTTCAACTACAAGAATAGTTAAATATTTGGTGGTTCGTTTTCGTTGTTCGAAATTCGAATAAAGTATGATTCATTATGGATGAAAAAACAGCTATTTCTTTTGAGAATACAGAATTTGCATTCGCTGCAAAATCAAACCCTGATTTAAAAAGAGCCAATTTTCTTTTTTCGGCAATGGGCAAACCCTGGTTGGTGAAAACGGGATTGAAAATTACTCCTTTAGCCATTAGATGGCATATCCCATTTACTAAACTGGTTATACGGAAAACTATTTTTAAACAATTTGTTGGTGGAGAAACGCTTTTGGAAACCGCCTCAGTTGCCAATAAGTTAGCTGCGTATAATGTACAGGTCATTTTAGATTATGGTGTGGAAGGAAAAGAAGGCGAAGAAAATTTTGAACACGCCAAAGTTCAGTTTATTAAAGTTATTGATTATGCGGCTACTCAATCCAATATACCTTTTATGAGTGTAAAAGTAACCGGCTTTGCCCGTTTTGGATTATTGGAAAAAATTGATGGATCAATGAAGTCGTACCCGGGTACATTGATGAAACGATACCTTACAGCTGTTGAAAATTTAAATGTTGCAGAAAAAGAAGAATGGCATGGCGTAAGATTACGAATGCTTAAAGTTTGTGAAGAAGCCGCTGTAAAAAATATCGGGGTTTTGATAGATGCCGAAGAAAGCTGGATACAGGAACCCGTAGATGCATTAACCATTTTAATGATGGATACTTTTAATAAAGACAGGAGTGTGGTTTATAATACTTTGCAAATGTATCGTCATGACCGGCTTCAGTTTTTAAAAGATTCCTACGCTGCGGCTGTTGAAAGAAATTTTATTTTGGGTACAAAACTGGTACGGGGGGCTTATATGGAAAAAGAAAGAAACCGTGCTATTGCTATGCAATATCCATCTCCAATTCAGCCCCATAAAACAGCCAGTGACAATGATTATAATGAAGCTGTAGAATATTGTATCAAACATTTGGATAAGATCGCTGTAATAGTTGCGTCACATAATGAATTTAGTAATTTATACACTACGCAATTACTTGATAAATACGCGTTGCCACACAATCATGCACATGTACATTTTTCACAATTATATGGAATGAGTGACAATATAACTTTTAACCTTGCAAGGTCAGGTTGTTCAGTAAGTAAATATTTACCCTTTGGCCCAATCAGGGATGTTATACCATATTTAATGCGCCGGGCTCAGGAAAACAGCTCAGTATCGGGGCAAACCAGCCGGGAACTGGGATTAATAAAAAAAGAAATAAAAAGAAGAGGAATGTAGATACAGCAATTGAGATAATATTTAAGAATCAAAGTGTATAGTAATATGATAATAAATTATCTTTGTTTCATAATCTAATCATATTGAATCTTCGTCTGCTCATTACATTTACACTGTCTTTTTTTCTTGCTGTAGTCTATTCACAGGAACGAAGTATACCTGCAGTTAAAATTACCCAGCCCATAAAGATCGATGGAAATTTAGATGATGCTGCCTGGAAAAATGTGAAACCTACCAGTGATTTCATTGTCTCCAGTCCTAATTTCGGTCAGCCTGCAAATCGTAAAACGGAGGTAAAGGTGGTTTATGATAATACGGCCGTTTATGTTTGTGCCTATTTGTATGACGATCCGCATAATATTCGCAAACAACTAACTGCACGGGATGTGATCAATATGCAGGATGTTGATTATTTTTTAGTGGGTTTTGACACTTACCACGACAAACAAAATGCATTTATTTTTCGTGTAACCGCTGCCGGTGTACAGGGCGATGCAAAGGAATCCCAAAATGGTTCAAATAATGGCGGGGTGGTTTTCGATGCCAGCTGGGATGCTGTATGGGAAAGCAAAACAAGTATAAAAACTGATGGCTGGGTGGTTGAAATGAAGATCCCATTCAGTGCCATCCGTTTTGCAAAAAGAGATATTCAGGACTGGGGAATAAATTTTGCCCGTTTCATCCGAAAAAAAAATGAGACCAGTATCTGGGATCCAGTGGATCCTGCTATCAGTGGTGATATCAATCAATGGGGCAACTGGGTAGGGTTAAAAAATATAAGTCCGCCGTTACGTTTATCGTTTCTTCCTTACTTATCGGGTGGTTACCGTGTTTCTCCTACAACAAAGGGTACGGTCACAGAATACTTAAAAAGCGGGGGAATGGATGTAAAGTTCGGTATCAATGAAAGTTTTACAGTTGACATGACCCTGATCCCCGATTTTGCGCAGGTGCAAAGTGATAATGTGTTTTTAAACCTATCTCAATTTCAGGTAAAGTTTGATGAATTCCGTCCTTTTTTTACTGAAGGAACTGAACTATTTAATAAGGCCGGGCTATTTTATTCACGTAGGATCGGCGCTACTCCCTCAGGCTCTAATGCTGTACTATACAATTATGGCAATAACCCTGGCTATAAAATTATTAAAAACCCGGGTATAACACAGTTATACAATGCCACAAAATTTTCGGGCCGCACTAAAAATAATCTGGGTATCGGGATATTCAATGCGGTATCTGCGCCAATGAAAGCAAAAATTCAAAACCTTTCTAACGGTAACGACTCAACTATATTAACTGAACCACTAACCAATTATAATATCATCGTGTTTGACCAGGCATTGAAAAACCGATCTTCAATAAGTTTTACCAATACCAGTGTATTACGAAAAGGGAATCCCAAAAATGCAAATGTAAGCAGCTTAGATATTTCTTTGTTTGATAAAAAAAATAAACACAATTTTACATTTACCGGTAAATACAGCACTATCTGGGGTAAACTGGTAAATAAAAATGGTTTTAATTCAGGCGCCGGATTTGGAAAAGTAAGCGGATTAATTCAGTATAATATAAGTGCAAATGTAAAAAGCGATCTGTACGATCCAAATGACCTGGGATATTTACAAAATAACAATTCCCTTAATTATTCTGCATCTGTAAGTTATAATAAATTTAAGCCCACCCGTAATTTTCTTATCCATTCTTATAAACTGAGTATTAATAACTCTCATTTATATAAACCCTTCGTTTGGACAAATCTGGAGATCAATGGAAATGCATTCTTTTTATTCAGGAATTTTTGGGATCTAACCTTCCGTTTTAGCAGTAATCCGATATGGTATAATGATTTTTTTGTGAATTCAAGCACATATAACGGCTATTTCCTAAAGCGTACCCCGTATGTTTATATTGGTGTAAGCGGAAGTTCTGACAGTAGAAAAAAATTATTTTTCAACTGGTCTTTAGGAGGTGCCGAATCGCCCCTGCCCAATGATCCCTATTGGCAGGGAAATTTTGGCTTACGGTACAGGATAAACGATAAATTTCAGGTAAATGCCAGTTTCAATATTGAACAGGACAAGGGTAACTGGGGCTGGGCATTTATCAATAACCCCGATGGTTCGCCTGTTATCGCCAGGCGTAATGTAAAAACCAATACAATGGTTTTAAACGCTCAGTATAATTTTACAGCAAGAATGAACTGGAACATCAGGTTGCGACATTACTGGTCATCTATTCAAAATACCAATTTTTATAACTTAAGAAGTGATGGTTATTGGGATGAGGTTGCTTTCATTACGGGAAAGAATTTAAACTATAATACGTTTAACCTCGATATGTTTTATACCTGGGATTTTTTATTGGGCAGCCGCTTAACGATTGCATGGAAAAATGCACTGGGTGGAAATGTTTCCCTCGACCCTTATGTTTACCAATCATATTTCAAAAATTTTGGCAAAGTACTGGATAGCCCACATAGCAATGAAGTAACTGTTAAGGTTGTTTATTACCTGGATTATCTGAAACTTAGAAAGAAAAAATAAAATATTAATGATTTTGAAATTAATTTCAAACAACTTAATTTGGTAAAAAAAATATTATGAACCAGGAAACCTCAACAAATGATTTGCTAAATACTGATGAAAACATCAGGCCAGAATTACCATCAGGTTTAAAAATATTGACCGTTTTAACTTTTATTGGTTGTGCATTACAGCTTATTGGCGCTATATGGAATTTTATGAATGCCGAAAAGTCATATAAAGATCTTGACAAAATTGTTGCTCAAATGAAAGGGGATAATATACCTACGATTGCAAAAACTATGATGGGCGACCCTGAACACTTTATACAATTGATCACAAAGGGATATGAGAACAGGATACCCCTTTTTGCCATGGGGCTTTTAGCAGCCGGGCTTTGCTTTTTTGGCGCATTACAAATGCGTAAATTAAAAAAACAAGGTTTTATATTTTATTCAATCGGAGAGCTTTTACCTTTTTTATCCCAGTTCTTATTTTTAGGGGCATTTAGTTTTTCGGGTATTTTCTTTTATATCGGCATCGGCATTTCGTTACTTTTCATTTTATTGTACGCTATGCAAAGAAAATACCTTACAAAATAACATTCCTGGGTACTTGTTTTACCTCAATATGCTTTTCCAGGATTTAAGCTCAACTACATGGCAACTAATTTTTTGGTTATCAACAGGTTATCATTTTTAAAATATTTTTTCGGCAGACCAAAAATGATTTAATATTTTTATGCGATTTCAATAACATCAAAACTATATAATTATGAGAAAAATGTACAAAATTTTACTGGCTGTTTTTTTAGTCAGTACTATTTCTTATACAACTTCTGCTCAACAAACATTTTGGTCTGCAAATAATGTAAGCCAGGATAATTTTTCAAAAGATAAATCTGTTTCCAGATTATCATTTCCTAAAGATTTCAAATTATTTACATTAAATATTGAACCTTTAAGAAAAGAATTATTTTCTGTAGTTGATAACAAGGCTGGTAAGTCAACGATCATTTCTTTACCAAATGCTGATGGTAAAATTGAACAATTTGAAGTATTTGAGGCTTCCAATTTTGAACCTGATCTGCAAGCCCGCTTTCCTGAGATCAGGGCCTTTTCCGGAAAAGGAATCACAGATAAGTATGCTACTTTAAAGTTGAGCATTTCTCCGCAAGGAATACAAACTATGGTTTTCAGAACTGAAAAAGAAAATGAATTCATTGAACCCTATTCTCAAGACCATACTGTTTATGCAGTATACAAATCACAAAGGGAAAAAGGGAAATTACCATGGACATGTTCTACTGATGATAAACAATTAGTTTCTGATCTAAGCTCAAAAATTCCGAATACAAACTCTCCCCAGAGTTCTGCAGGAGAATTAAAGACAATGCGTTTAGCCCAGTCCTGTAATGGAGAATACGCTAACTATTTTGGCGCATTTAACGCTGGTCAGGTAGCGTTGGTTTTAGCTGCTTATAACGCTACACTTACACGCTGTAACGGATGTTATGAAAAAGACCTGGCACTTCACCTCAATCTTATTGCAAATACAACTGCAATTATTTATTATGATCCCGCAACAGATCCTTATACAACATTAGGTGCCTGGAACCTGCAATTGCAAATAGTTTGTACAACAATTATTGGAGAAGCCAATTATGATATTGGCCACATGTTTGGCGCTTCAGGTGGTGGTGGAAATGCTGGATGTATCGGTTGCGTTTGTGTTAGCCCACCAGTTAATGGAAGTGGTGTACCTATTGG
>JAYVUE010000265.1:0-10624 GCA_043788195.1 Chitinophagaceae bacterium | reverse complement strand
GTAAACTGCAAACTGTTTATACTATCTTTTTACTAGAATGCCCCCTGAAATTTCTTGTTGGTGCAAATTCTCCTAATTTATGTCCTACCATAAATTCAGTTACATAAACCGGAATAAATTTATTCCCGTTGTGAACTGCAAAAGTTTGTCCTACAAAATCAGGAGAAATTGTACTTCTGCGACTCCATGTTTTAATTACTCCTTTTTTACCTTTTCCTTCAATAATCCCCAAAACCTTTTGATTAAGTTTAGCTTCTATATAAGGACCTTTTTTTAACGAACGAGCCATGTTATTTTATTTTTTTGTTGATTTTTCTCTCGTTTTAAAAAGAGAATATTTTAACAATGATTAATTTATTTCTTTGGTAATTTTTTACCATTTCTTCTTTGTATGATCATTTTGTCTGATCCTTTTCCTCTAGTACGTGTGATCTGACCTTTAGCATACTTACCCTTACGGCTACGCGGATGTCCACCACTTGCCCTTCCTTCACCACCACCCATCGGGTGATCTACAGGATTCATCGCTACAGCACGGGTTCTGGGCCTTATACCTTTCCACCTGTTACGGCCGGCTTTACCCATACTTTCCAGACTATGATCGCTGTTGCTTACCACACCTACTGTTGCATAACAGTTGATCAATATTTTTCTTAATTCGCCGCTGGGCATTTTTAATACCGCGTATTTATCTTCTTTATTACTTAACTGGGCTGATGTTCCTGCACTTCTTACCAATATCCCGCCCTGGCCAGGCTGCATTTCAATATTGTGCACGTTAGTACCCAATGGCATATTCTTAAACATCAATGCATTTCCTAATTCCGGTACTGCATTATCACCACTAATAATTGTTTGTCCAACCTGTAATCCCTGTGGAGCAATGATATAACGCTTTTCACCATCAGCATATGATAGCAAAGCAATAAAAGCAGTACGGTTTGGATCGTATTCAATTGTTTTTACAGTGGCTGGTATATTCTTTTTATTCCTTTTAAAATCAATTATGCGGTACATGGTTTTATTTCCACCACCCATGTAGCGCATGGAACGACGACCCTGTACATTACGACCAGCAGTGTTCTTTTGCTTTTCAAGCAAAGATTTTTCCGGAAGATTGGTAGTGATCTCCTCATAAGCGTTACCAATTCTCCACCTGGTACCTGCTGTTGTTGGTTTGTATTTTCTAAGTGCCATGTTATCCTAAATCCCTAAAGGGACTTTTGATTTTTATGTTTTATAATCTCTGCATTTTGCGGTAGCAGATTTACCATTCATTTTAAATTATTTTTCGTTTCCCAGTCCCCCCTTTAGGGGGCAGAGGGGGTATTATACTGTGCCGTACAAATCAATTGTTTCGCCTTTGGCAACAGTTACTATTGCTTTCTTTTTAGATGGTTTACGGCCAACTATATATCCGGCTTTTGTATATTTTGATTTCGCTTTTGATGGAACAACAATAGTGTTAACACCTTCTACCTGAACACCATAAAAACTTTCAATAGCTTTTTTGATCTCCAGTTTGTTGGCCTTCTTATCTACAATAAATGAAAAACGATTCATTTTCTCAGATTGCTTATTGGCTTTCTCAGATAAGATCGGTTTTATTAATACGTCAGACAGCTTCATGTCTTTTAATTTTTAATTATTAATCCTTAATTTTTAATTCCTCCTTATGCCTCAACAATATCTTCACTGAATATCTTAGCAGCACTTTCTGTTAATACCAGAAAATTTGCATTTAAGATATCATAAGTGTTCAGATCGCTCAATAAAGTACCCTGTACAGTTGGTACATTACGTAAACTCAGGTACAGGTTATCGTTATATTCCGGTATAACCACCAATGTTTTTTTACCGCTGATATTCAGGTTCTTTAAAATTCCTGTAAAAGTTGCTGTTTTAGGGGTATCCATATTTACATCTTCCAAAATCATAATTGCATTTTCTTTGGCTTTATAAGACAAAGCGCCCATTTTAGCCAGGTCCTTCACTTTTCGGTTAAGCTTAATATCGTATTTGTGTGGTTTTGGGCCAAATATCGAACCTCCACCTTTATACAAAGGGTTACGAAGATTACCCTTACGGGCACCACCTGTACCTTTTTGTTTGTGCAATTTTTTAGAAGAACCCTTAACTTCCATACGTGTTTTTACCTTGTGTGTTCCCTGGCGCTGTGCACCCTGGTATTGCTTCACAGCTAGATAAATAACGTGGTCATTGGGTTCAATACCAAAGATCTCTTCAGGTAACTCAACCGTTCTGCCGGTTTTCTTTCCTTCTGTATTTAAAACATCTACTTGCATTTTGCTTATTTTTTCAACTTTAGAAAAGTTTTATTTTATCCTTTGAACTTTGTAAAAGTGTTGAACTTTTCTAAAGTTATTTTTGTATTAAAACAATAGAGCCATTATGACCCGGAACCGAACCACTGACTAAAATGTAATTTTTTTCAGGAAAGATCTTTACCACTTTCAATCCTTTCATAGTTACCCTATCCTGACCCATACGGCCGCCCATACGCATACCTTTAAATACACGGCTCGCATCTGATGAGTTTCCTATAGAACCCGGTGCCCTTGACCTGTCGTGCTGACCATGAGACTGGCCACCAACACCTTTAAAGCCATGACGTTTTACAACACCCTGGAAACCCCTTCCCTTGGTTGTACCTACTACCTCAATACTATCGCCTTCCTCAAATATGTCAACAGTAATGGTGTCACCAACTGATTTGTCAATTTCGCTATCGCGGATTTCCTGTACGAATTTTTTAGGTGCTGTATTAGCTTTTGCGAAGTGGTTCACTTCGGCTTTGATGGAGTGCTTTTCTTTTTTATCACCGAATGCTATCTGAAGAGCATTGTAGCCGTCTGTTTCTACGGTCTTCTTTTGTGTAACTACACAAGGTCCTGCTTCAATAATAGTAACGGCGGTTTGTTTGCCGGTTGTATCAAAGATGCTGGTCATGCCTAGCTTCTTTCCAATAATACTTTTCATTGTATCTTGTTTTTATCCAGCGCTCCTTTTTGCTTATCCGATAATTATCGGTATCAGCCTTAAAAAGGAGATAGATGTTCAATATTTTTTTGTTTTAAGAACTTACCAAATGCTTCTCCCGATAGTGATCGGGGGAGTTCATCAGGCTTTGATCTCAACATCCACACCACTGGGTAAGTCTAACTTACTTAAAGCATCCACCGTACGGCTGCTGCTGGTGTAAATGTCTAATAAACGCTTATGCGTACACAGTTGAAACTGCTCACGGGCTTTTTTATTGACGTGAGGAGAACGCAAAACGGTAAAGATTTTCTTGTGCGTTGGTAAAGGAATTGGACCTGTTACCACGGCTCCCGTACTGCGTACAGTTTTAACGATCTTTTCGGCTGATTTATCAACTAAATTGTGATCGTAAGACTGTAATTTTATTCTGATTCGCTGTGACATATAAAAAGAACTTTAGAATTACCTTTTTTAATTTGGAGTGCAAAGGTAAGGGGTTGATTTGAAACGGCAAAGGGAAAGGGGAAAGTTTTTTAAAATTTTGGACTTAAGAAGCTACCTAACAATGGGCAATAGGCAATTGGCAATGATTTTAGCGAAGAGGTAGCCTTTATCACATTTCAACAGCCTATTGACTTTTAACAAGTTAATAGCCCATTACTTATTGTCTATTCCTTCTTCTCCACACTTCCACTACTGTTAACAGTTTTTTGCACATTGGCATTTCCCCGGTACTCAATATCACCACTGCTACTGGCCTTTGCCTTTAATGAAACACTGGCATGAACACTGGCATTTCCACTGCTGCTTGCCGAAACCCAGGTATTTTCACTTAAAAGATTTGCACTCTTAATATTGGCACTACTGGAAACATTTGCAGTATATTTTTTGGTTTTGCCAGTTAACTCTATTTCTGCACTGCTACTGGCCTCTGCCTCTACTTCAGGGGCATCTAGTGTTGCAGATATACTTCCCGAACTGGAAGCATGAAATGTAAGTTTTCCATCACTTTTAAGTCCTTCCTTTACCACAATATCAGCAGATGATGAGGCTTTTAGGCTTTTGATGGATGGTGCAGTAATATAAACTTTCATATGAGAATTAGAAATACTGGTATTATCTTCCATACTTATCCTTAAAATACCTCCGCTAACCGAAGTAACAATATATTTTACAATGTTATCATCCGCCTCAACAAGTACTTCCTGTGGGGCTCCAACCCTTAGTTCTACGTCAATCGCATTTGAAGCAGCAATTCCGGTAAAATCACCTAGAACCCGTTTTGATGAAATAATATTTCCACTGCCCGAAATGTGATGACAGGAAGAAATTGTGATAAGAATAGCTGTAAAGAAAAGTATTTGTTTCATGGTTGTAAATTTGAAACAAAGATAATCTCAGATGTAAGATGATTAAATGATTATACAGAATAATAAGTTAGTAAGGAAATAGAGTATAAAATGAACTACCCATTATGATTTTTGAAAGTTTTACTATTTTGTACTTCTTATTCTGTTGATTAAAAATGCCCGACACAAAAACTTAAACTGTTTATCTTTGCACCTTAATGAACGAAAAAATATTAATCCTTGATTTTGGCTCACAATACACGCAACTTATAGCCCGTGTTGTTAGAGAATTAAATGTCTATTGTGAGATAATTCCTTTCAATAAAGAAATTATTTATGATGAACAATTAAAAGGTATCATCCTTGGCGGCTCTCCTTTTTCTGTTAATGAAAACAATGCGCCAATGGTTGACGTAAAAATTATGGCCGAAAAAGTGCCGGTTTTAGGCATCTGCTATGGCGCACAGTTAACCGCTAAAAAATTTGGTGGACGGGTTGATAAAAGTGAAAAAAGAGAATATGGAAGGGCACTTTTTACCAGGAAAAAAGATGACATTTTATTGGAAACTATCTCAGCCTCGTCTCAGGTATGGATGAGTCATGCTGATACTATTATTGAATTACCCGAAGGATTTGAATTATTGGGAACAACTGACAGTATCCCTGTAGCAGCTTTTAAACGAATCCCTAATAATGATTGCGCATTGTATGGTTTGCAATTTCATCCCGAGGTTTACCATTCAACTGAAGGCAAGATCATTATTAAAAATTTTTTGGTTAATATTTGTAATTGTTCTCAGGACTGGACAACAGCTCATTTTATAACTGATGCTGTTGCTGGTATTAAACAACTGGTTGGAAACAGAAAAGTTATCATGGGCCTTAGTGGTGGGGTTGACAGTACAGTTGCAGCAACACTAATTCATAGAGCCATTGGAGAAAATCTTCACGGAATTTTTGTAGATAATGGCGTTTTACGCAAAAATGAATTTGAAGAAGTACTGGAAACATATGGTAAACTAGGGCTTAATGTAACAGGAGTTGATGCCAAAGATCATTTTTATTCAAAACTTATTGGCAAATCAGATCCCGAAGAAAAGCGAAAGATCATTGGTGCCGGATTTATTGAAATATTTGACAGAGAGGCACATAAAATTGATGGTGTAGAACTTTTGGGGCAGGGTACTATTTATCCTGATGTTATAGAATCTATTTCTGTGCACGGCCCTTCAGTTACTATAAAATCACATCACAATGTTGGCGGTTTACCTGATACCATGAAACTGGAATTGGTTGAGCCACTTCGTTCATTATTTAAAGATGAGGTAAGGCGGGTAGGATTGGAATTGGGTATTCCCCATGAAATGTTGTTCCGCCATCCATTTCCAGGGCCAGGTTTGGCCATAAGAATTTTAGGAGAAGTTACACCCGAAAGAGTAAGGTTATTGCAGGAGGCTGATGCTATATATATAAATGCACTGAAGAAATATGATCTATATGCAACTATCTGGCAGGCAGGAACAATTCTTTTACCCGTAAAAACAGTTGGTGTTATGGGTGATGAAAGAACTTACGAATTTACCGTAGCTTTAAGAGCCGTAACTTCTGTTGACGGCATGACAGCCGACTGGGCACATTTACCTTACGAATTTTTAGCCAATATCTCCAATGAAATAATTAATAACGTTCGTGGTATTAACAGGGTAGTTTATGATATCAGCAGTAAACCTCCTGCAACCATTGAGTGGGAATAATTTTTCGGAATTTGTTCAGGATAAGGTTGAATGTTATGATGCCACCGGCTGACCATATAAAATTAAACTTGAACTGAAATAAAGAATGTATTTATTATGAATAAGAATCTTTCAATTATTACACTTTTCATTTTTGCCTCTTTTTGTTTTAAAAAAGTAGCTGCCCAAAATGATACATTAATAAAAAGCCCCGTTTACAAAATAGGAATTTTTTCTCCGCTATACCTGGATTCTGTTTTTAGCAATAATAGTTTTAAATATAAACAAGGTATCCCAAGATTTATTTTACCGGCTATTGATTTTATACAGGGAGCGCAGGTTGCAATGGATTCCATGCAGTTGAAAAATGAAAATATTGAAACAACAATTTATGATTCAAAAGCCTTTGAACAAAATATCACCTGGCTAATTCAAAACAAAAAATTAGACAGCCTTAACCTGATCATTGGCAATGTAAAAGAAACAGAATATAAACAACTGGCAGAATTTGCTTTACAAAAAAAGATACCCTTCATTTCATCTACTTATCCAAATGACGGTGGTATCACGGCAAATCCTTATGTTGTAATTGTTAACTCAACCCTAAGAGCGCATTGCGAAACTATTTATAGTTATCTCCTTCAAGATCATGGTACTGATAAGATCTTTCTTTGCAGGCAAATTGGTAAACAGGAAGACATGGTTGAAGGATTTTTTAAACAGATCAATGAACAGGATGGTAATACCCTGTTGAAGATAGAAACCCTGAATTTTGAGCAAAATGTAAACATTGATTATTTAAAAAGTAAATTAGACAGTAATCGAAAAAATATTATCATTGGTGCCAGCCTTGATGAAACTTTTGTTACAAAACTGGCAGATGCCTGTTTTAAATTACAACTCACTTACCCGATAACTTTAATTGGAATGCCCAACTGGGGTGGGATGCCTGCCCTTCACAAAAAAGAGGGCTATTCAAATTTTCCTATATTTTTTACCTCTCCCTATTTCAACAATAAATGGGATGATTATAGCAAAATGCTTATTTCAGCCTATACAAAAAAATATAAGGGAAAGCCCAGCGATATGGCTTTTAAAGGATTTGAGTTGATGTATTTATTTACAGGATTACTTACCAGGTATCCGGGCAACCTGATGGACAATCTGAATGACAGATCAATTAAAATTTTCAACGAATATAATTTTCGTCCTGTCCGGTTAAAAAAAGAAAACGAAGTGCCCGATTATTTTGAAAATAAACACCTTTACTTTATTAAGATCCAGAATGGGGTTGTTTCAAAAGCCTGGTAATAAAAAAGAACCCGGCTACAAAAGTAACCGGGATCTAAAATAATTTGTCAACACATTTATAGACAATACAAAAGCTTATTCACTTTTTGGATCTTCGGCAGTAGCGGCAGCATCAGCTGCATCACTTTCCATTTTTGCCTTTAATCCTGCCAATACGCCTAAGTCACCAAGTGTAGATTTTTCAACCTTGCTTTGCAGGGTCTTTACTGCTTTTTTAGTAACCTCGGCCTCTACTTTCTTTTCTTTTGCAAAAGCTTGTTTTTCTTCTTCAATTACCTGCTCCCATAAACGGGTATGGCTTAATACGATCCTTTTGTCATTACGGTCAAATTCAATTACCATGAATTTAGCAACTTCATCAGCACCTATTATTTTGCCATCTTCTTTTGCCAGATGCCTGGCGGGTGCATATCCTTCCAAACCATAAGGCAATTGTACAACAGCACCTTTATCATCTTTCTTTACCACAGTTCCTTCATGCACACTACCAACAGGGAAAGTTGTTTCAAGGGTATTCCACGGATCTTCTTCAATTTGCTTATGACCCAACTGAAGCTTACGGTTTTCTTTATCAATATTCATAATGATAACTTCAATTTCGGTACCCACCTTCGTATATTCATTAGGGTTGTTGAAACGTTTCAGCCAACTCAGATCACTGATATGAATCATTCCGCCAATCCCGGTCGACAACTCTACAAACACACCATAGGGTGTTATATTTTTTACCATTCCCATATGCCTGCTGCTCTCAGGGAAATTGGCTTCAATATTACTCCATGGATCTTCCGTCATTTGTTTGATGGATAAACTCATCTTACGGGTTTCTTTATCCAGCGTCACTACTTTTGCTTCATACTCATCATTCAGTTTAAAGAATTCTTTTGCATTGATAGGTGTGTTGGCCCATGTAATTTCACTTACGTGAACTAAACCTTCAACACCCGGCATGATCTCAAGGAATGCACCATAATCTTCAATATTAACTACTTTACCTTTTACTATTTCACCCTCTTTCAGATTTTCTGTTAAGGTATCCCATGGATGAGGAGTTAATTGTTTTAAACCTAAACTGATTCTTTTCTTGTCATCATCAAAATCCAAAACCACAACGTTTAATTTCTGATCCAGTTTCAATACTTCTGTTGGATGGTTGATACGTCCCCATGATATATCCGTGATATATAACAAACCATCCAGGCCACCGAGGTCAAGAAATGCACCAAAATCAGTGATGTTCTTAATTGTTCCTTCAAGTACCTGGCCCTTTTCTAGTTTGCCCATGATCTCGGCTCTTTGTGCTTCAATATCGCTTTCAATAAGTGCCTTATGAGAAACAACTGCATTCTTAATTGCTTCATTGATCTTTACTACTTTAAATTCCATTGTTTTACCAACAAACTGATCGTAATCAGTAACAGGTTTAACATCGATCTGGCTTCCTGGTAAAAAGGTTTCCATACCAAATACATCAACGATCAAACCGCCTTTGGTTTTGCTGGTAACCAGGCCGGTAACAATTTCGCCTGTTTTATGTACTTCCACAATCTTTTCCCATGCTCTTGTTGTTCGGGCACTTTTACGGCTTAAATGCAGATTACCTCCCCTGTCTTCTTTTTCCACTACCATTACTTCAATAATATCACCTACTTTAACTCCGCCTACAATATCCCTGAATTCATTCAAAGAAATAAGGCCATCGCTTTTAAAGCCAATGTTTACTACTGCATCGGTTTTGGTCAATGATTCTACAGTTGCCTGTATCATTTCTCCATCATTGATCTGTTTAAAGGTGTTGTCATAAACTGTGTCGTACTTTGTTTTTTCTTCAGCCGTGTAACTGGTAACATTTCGCTTGTCTACGCTCCAGTCAAAATCATCATGAGCAGTTGCCACTGTTTCAGCAACAGGAGCTTTAATTTCAATTTCAACTACAGGAGTTTCGGTTGTAGTTGCTGTTTCTGTCTCAGGCACATTTGTTATCGCAGCAGTTTCGGCAGCATCAGCGGCCGACCCTTCCTGAGCATCTGCGTTTAGTTGTTTAAAAATGTTGAATGACATAAAATACCCCGGGTTTTTTAAACGGGACGGCAAAGTTAGTAAAAGATGGGCGATTTTATGATTAAATTGCCTTGTATTTTAGAAGAAAATCGTAATCCACTTATGAAATTAGAATATTATGTATTTTCTAATTAACTAAAATACTGTTCTACTTTCTTGAGTTTGACCTTCCCATCGCCATAATAGTTAATAAATGAAAATACTGGCTATTGCAAAAAAGATTTTATTTCAAAAGCAAGCCGGGGGATATTTACTGATTCTATTGGATGTTGGGTACCTGGAAGAATGGAAAGCTGTGCATTGGCTAACTGCTGATAAATTTTAAGTGTTTCTTCAAGGCTTACCATTTTATCACTGTCTCCCAGCATTACTAAAACAGGATGCTTAATACTTTGGTATTCCTGCATTTTAATGGTGTTATTATTCCCCATTTTTAAAAGCATTTCAGCCGTTTTGTGCAATACAATTTTCCAATCCTGTGGGTCATGCCTCTTTTTTAACTGTGCTGCAAAAGCCGGGATTTTTTCTTCTATCTTTTGAGGATCAAGCAGGGTTGATTCTTTGGCAGCAATGGCATCATCCCAATAAAATTTGGTAGCCAGTGTTATCAGTTTATTTACTTTGTTGGGATGATGTTTTGCCAGATACATGGCCACATAACCACCCATACTAAATCCAAAAATATTTATACTGCTGATATGATGTATTGATAAAAAATCAATCACTTCCTGTGCAAAGCCCTCAATCGAAAATGGATCGCCTAAAAATGGCGTACCGCCGTGTCCGTTAAAATTTAAACGATACACAATATGATCAACAGCTAATAATTTGTCCAGTGGTTTCAATTGTTCACTGTCTCCTATTGCCCCGTGTAGTAAAAGAATTTTCTGCATACCTGAGTATAAAATAACAAAAAAAAGTCTCCCGGGAACTCCCGGGAGACTAAAGATATAACTATAAGTTAATTAGAATTAATCAACAACAGCCCTGCATACTATGATACGTTTTCCGTTAAGGTCTCCGATTTCAACCCAGAAAACACCTTTTCCATAACGCGTCAGGTCTATATCCATTCTTGCATAAGGTGCTACAATAGTGAAGAACTGGGTTAGTACCCTGGTGCCTTTACCATCATAAACCGTAACGCTGCGAGGCAATACATTACCT
>JAYVUE010000264.1:0-11824 GCA_043788195.1 Chitinophagaceae bacterium | reverse complement strand
CATTTTTGTATAATTGTCTTTTACAAAATTGGATTGATTTTGTGCAATTGAGGATATAGAGGCAGCAACACAGAGTGTACTCAAAAAAAATATTTTCATTTATTTATTTTAATATGGGTAAAAAAATACTGCTTACATTAACAGCATCATGATAAATCTTAATTGTTGATTTTTGAAAATCACTATCATTACAGGTGTAGATATTGATAAATTTTTGAGGGTTCCTGTCAGCCAGCGGAAACCAACTGCTTTGTATTTGTATCATTAGTTTATGCCCTTTTTTAAAAGTATGTGCAATATCAGGTAAAGTATATTTCACTTCTGTGATCTTACCGGGTGTAAAGGCTTCAGGTTTTGCAAAACTGTTCCTGTATTTACCCCTCATGATCTCACCCCTTACAAGCATTTGGTAACCACCCATGGGGTAGTCTTTTCCATTTCCTTTTCCTGATACTTTTTCATCATATTTAAATTCGTCGGGGAATACATCGATAAGTTTAACAACAAAATCTGCATCTGTGGTAGAAATACTTGTCATTAATTTGGCTACTAACGGTCCCGCCAAAGTGATATCTTCTTCTAAGGTAAATGTGCTGAATGTAAGTACATCTGTGCGCCGGCCGGCGAAACGCTGATCATCGGTCATGTACTCTCTTGTTCTTCCCAAATGGATATCTTCTGTATATGGAACAGGGTGTGCAGGGTCGCTGATATATTCAGTAAAACTGTTTGAACTGCCGGGACGATTCCAGGAAAGTGCGCCATTAGATTCAAGATAGATCTCTCTTGAATTCATTGTTTCGGGTGGCCACTGTTTCAGTTTTCTCCATTGGTTTTCGCCGGAAAAAAAAATGTTAGCTTCAGCAATATCATGCACGGTACCTTTTAGTTTTAAATAAAAATTAAAAAAAGGTATTTCAATCTGCCGCTGGTAAAATTCACTGGTCTTGCTGCCAAACCTCACATTACCCATATAACTGCCATCACTACGCCCTCCCCATCCGCCATGAAACCAGGGACCCATTACTAAGCGATTATCGGTATTGGGGTTTTTTTGTTCAATGGCTTTATAAAGATTCCAGGCACCAAAGCAATCTTCTGCATCAAATAACCCGCCAACGATGAGCATGGCTGGTTTAATATTAGTAACAAAATTGCGGGTATTTCGTGCCTTCCACCAATCATCATAGTCGGGGTGAGCATAAAGATCTTTCCAGAATGCAATACTATCACCTATGATCTTTGAAAAATTTTGTAAGGCACCCGTTTTAAGGTAAAAATCATAATTATCCTCTGAGGGAATACGATAACCGGGCGTGAATTGAGTTGTTGGTTTTGGCCTTGGTTTTCCAAACCCTGAGTAAAAACCAAATCCATCCATAAGAAAAAAAGCGCCATTGTGATGAAAATCATCTCCCTGGAACCAATCGGTAACCGGGGCCTGCGGACTCACCGCTTTAAGTGCCGGATGGCCACTTAAAGCAGCCATGGTAGAATAGAACCCGGGATAAGAAATACCGAATACGCCTACACGCTTATTGTTCCCCGGAAGATTATTTATCATCCAGTCGATGGCATCGTAAGTATCGCTGGCTTCAT
The DNA here is from genome assembly GCA_043788195.1 of Chitinophagaceae bacterium. Classification (GTDB taxonomy): domain Bacteria; phylum Bacteroidota; class Bacteroidia; order Chitinophagales; family Chitinophagaceae; genus Ferruginibacter. Next base: position 10,225 of record JAYVUE010000264.1, on the reverse strand, counting down.
CAAATTCTTTACCTTTTTTAGCAGGGTTAAACGGGCGTACATCAACATATTCGCCTTCGCTCATCCATTGACCACGAACATCCTGTATGGCGATAATGTAACCTTCTTTTAAATAATTGAGCCAATACGTTTCGTAAATGCGGGGGTTAAATTTATCTTCCCCGTATGGCGAACAGGTATAAGGAGTTCTGTTGAAGAGAATTGGATGTTTTTCTGATGAATCTTTTGGAATATAAAAGGCAGTAAATAATTTTATACCGTCTCTCATAGGGATCATTCTTTCTATCTTATAAAAATTTTCACGAACCCATAGTGAATCAGCATTTTGGGCAATGAGTTGAAAAAAGGAGAAACACGTAATTAGCAGAAGAAAAAAATATTTTTTCATTTTATAACGGTTTGGGTGTTAAATTTAGTGAAACTATGCCTTTCTTATGTCAAATAATGTTGAACTCATTAATAAATTTTACAGCGCTTTTCAAAAGCTTGATCATCGGGGGATGAATAGTTGTTACAGGGATGATGTAGTATTTTTTGACCCTGTCTTTGGTTTATTAAGGGCTCACGAAGCAAAGGCTATGTGGGAAATGCTTTGTACAAATGCAAAAAATTTTTCGCTTACTTATTCCAATATCACTGAGCTGGATGATGAATACTGTACCTGTGAATGGATAGCCAGTTATACATTTTCAAAAACGGGACGAACTGTTGTAAATAAAATAAAAGCCAATATGCGGTTTGTTGATGGTAAGATCGCAGAACATAGTGATGCGTTCAGTATTCATAAATGGAGTAAACAGGCCCTTGGTTTTAGTGGCTGGTTATTGGGATGGAACTCTTTTTTTCAGCGAAAAATAAAGAATGGGGCAAAGCGGAATTTGTTGAATTTTATGAATAAGAAAGTTTCAGATAATTCCTATTAGCCACTAATTACACTTATTAACACGAATGTTTTTATTAGATGCCATTAGTGTCATTCGTGGCTTAACTATAATACTTGCATATCAAAGAAACTGTTTGTATATTTCTAAAATTCTAAATCTAAATCATTCAATCATGGGAAATTTATTTGATTACTTAAACTGGGTAGCAGTAATAGTTGCTGCCGTTGCTTATTTTGCAATAGGTGCATTATGGTATTCAAAACTATTATTTGCTACCAAATGGATCGCCTATCTAAAATTAGATGTTAATGATCCTAATGCTAAAAAAGGAATGGGCGTTATGTTTGGGGGGTCACTGGTTTTAATGTTCATTCAATGCCTGGCCATCGCTATTTTAGCCGGTCGCCTGGGATTGGTTGGACAAGGCTGGATGAGTGGTTTAAAATTAGGGGCATTAACCGGCTGCTGTTTTTGTGCTGCTACTGTTGGGGTTAATTATCTATATGAAAAAAAACCGGTAGGATTATTTTTTATCAATGCAGGTTATGCGATCGTGGGTAATATTATAGCAGGAATAATTATATGTGTGTGGAAGTAGTTTATTATTATGATAAATGCTAAATGTTGAATGTTAAATGAAAGGGCGAAGAGTTTAAACACAAATTACTACCTGAGTTAAATACTGCTGCCAACATTCAACATTTAGTATTCAACATATTCCTTCTATTCAACCTTGGTAACCTTAACCATATTTGTAGCCAGGTGCATATCAACAGGCGTACTGCCGGTATTCACTACCACATCACCCGATACAAGAAATCCTCTTTCTTTTAATATTCCTATCTGGTCAAAGATGATGTCATCGAGGCTTTCCTCTTCAGCATAATAAAAAGCTCTTACACCCCAGCTGAGGCTCAGCTGGCTGATCAATGATCTTTCTTTACTGAAAATATATAAAGGTGATTGAGGACGATAGCTGCTTAGCATAAATGCTGTATAACCACTTTGCGTCATACCTACCAATGCTTTGGCATTTGTATCCTGCGCCAGTTTACAGGCACTGTAACAAATGGCATCACTTAAAAAAGAAGGGGAGTGGGGTTGTGGTGCCAGGATATCATCGCGGTTATAATCATACACTGTTTTTTCTACTTCCAATATTATTTTACTCATCATTTCTACTACCAGTGTGGGATAATCGCCCATGGCTGTTTCGCCGCTGAGCATTACAGCATCAGCACCTTCCAGTACTGCATTAGCTACGTCAGTAACTTCGCTGCGATTGGGTTTGGTGCGGTCCATCATGCTTTCCATCATTTGTGTGGCCACAATAACGGGTTTGGCACGGTGCATACTTTTACGGATCAGTTCTTTTTGAATAATGGGCACCTGTTCAACAGGCATTTCTACCCCAAGGTCGCCGCGGGCCACCATAATGCCATCACTTTCCAGGATAATATCCCTGATATTTTTTAAAGCTTCGGGCATTTCAATTTTGGCGATCACTTTTATTTTGCTATTCTTTTCTTTTATTCTTTTTTTCAGGTCAATGATATCAACAGCTTTCCTTACAAAAGATAAGGCTAACCAATCCAGTTGTTCGGTAATGATAAAATCGAGGTCGGCCAGGTCCTTTTCTGTAAGAGAAGGCATTGTTAAAACTGAGTCGGGCAGGTTTACGCCTTTTTTAGGGAGCAATATACCGCCAACGGTTACACTAACTTTTATTTCAGTGGCATTAAGTTTTTCCTTAACTGTTACTTCCATTTTACCATCATCGAGGAAAATGCGCTCCCCGATCTGTACATCCTCTGCCAGGCGTGGATAGGAAACATATATTTTTGATCCTGACCCAATAATATTTTCTGTTGTAAAAATTATCTCTTCACCTTCTATCAGTTCTATCTGCCCTCCTGCCAGGTCGCCAACCCTTAGTTTAGGTCCCTGCAAGTCTGCTAAAATGGCAATATTTACTGGAAGTGTTTTATTGATCTTTTTGATGTGTTCAATCACTTTCTTTTTATCATCATGTGTGCCATGCGAAAAATTAAGCCTGAAAACATTTACTCCTGCTTTTACCAACTCAACCAGTTTATCAAAACTGTCACAGGCGGGTCCTACGGTGGCAACGATCTTTGTTCTTTTTTGCGAATGCACAATTCCTACTTCCTTATCCATCTGCCTGTGCAGGTATTTTGTAATGTGTTTGCTCATTAATTAGTTACTTTATTTTGATGCTGGGTGCTGGATACTGGATGCTGTATCCAGTATCATTTTCAGGACGATAATATCTTTACGATCTTCATCCATTCTTCATTGATCCGTTGTTTTTTCTTAACTGCTTCATTCAACGGCGTATAATGCATCCTGTTATTAACTATACCTACAAAAACATTGTGCCGGCCTTCTACCAGGCACTCAACTGCATGATAACCCATCCGGCTGGCGATCAACCTGTCCATGCAACTGGGCGCTCCACCTCTTTGAATATGACCGAGAATACAAACCCTGATCTCCAACAGTGGTAATTTGTCTTTGATAACTTTTGCCACTTCGTTTGCACCACCAAAATCATCGCCTTCAGCTACTACAATTAAATTAACCAGTTTATGTCTTCGTTTGTTTTCGGCCAGTTGAGATATGACATCTTCAATTACAGTTTTTCTTTCGGGGATCAGGATATTTTCGGCACCCGAAGCTATGCCGCTATGCAATGCGATATAACCGGCATCACGCCCCATCACTTCAATAATAAATAAACGGTTGTGTGCTTCTGCAGTATCTCTTATTTTATCAATGGCTTCCACTGCAGTATTTACTGCAGTATCAAATCCAATTGTAAAATCGGTTCCTGCAATATCTTTATCAATGGTACCGGGCAATCCAATACACGGAATATCATATTCATTACTAAATATCTGCGATCCCCTGAAACTACCATCGCCGCCAATGATCACAAGGCCATTAATACCATGTTGCTGTAAGTTTTCATAAGCTCGTTTTCGTCCTTCCGGTTCTAAAAATTCTTTGCAGCGTGAGGTTTTTAAAATAGTGCCACCCCGCTGAATGATATTGGCAACACTACCGCTATGCATCTTTACAATATCATTTTCAACCATTCCGGAAAACCCCCTCATGATGCCATACACTTCAAGGTCATTAAAAATTGCCGTACGTACAACTGCCCGTATGCAGGCATTCATACCCGGACTATCACCTCCGGAACTCAGGACGCCAATTTTTGTAATTTTTTTGTTCATCTTTCTGGATATTTGAATGATCTTAAATTTTTTATGGATCAAAAATACAAGTTAATAATCAATTCAGTTTTTCAGTATCGTAAGCATAAATCCTGTAATAAGAACTATAAAAATAAAATATTGCATTACATTCTTTCCGGAACATTAATCCCCATCAACTGCATGGCTGTTTTAATTACATTGGCTGTCATGGTTGCAATTTGTAATCTTAATTGTTTCTTATCCAGCGATTCCGCATTGGCAATACTATGTTCTGTGTAAAATGAATTAAAGACCCTGGCCAGGTTAAAAACATAATTAGCGATCACTGAAGGGTTGTGTTCAAACCCTGCCTGTTCAATAGCAGCAGTGTACTGTTCCAATATAACAAGCACTTCTTTTTCTGATTTTAATAAATTCATTGTTAATGGCTCCTTGATGATAGTGGCCGAACCATCGGGGCGGGTATCTTCTTTCTCTATTTTTCTCAAAATACTTTTTATCCTGGCATGAGTATATTGTACAAATGGCCCTGTGAATCCATGAAAATCGATACTTTCGGACGGGTTAAATATCATTGTCTTTTTGGGGTCAACCCGAAGCAAATAAAATTTCATGGCACCCAACCCTATAGTATCATACAATTGTTTCAATTCTTCTTCTGTAAAATCTTTTACTTTCCCTAATTCTTCGGTATGCTGTTTTGATGTGGCTATCATTTCATCCACCATATCGTCTGCATCCACAACTGTTCCTTCCCGGCTTTTCATTTTACCAGAAGTTAATTCCACCATGCCATAACTTAAATGAAAAATATTATCTGCATTGGGCATGCCCAGCTTTTTACAAATAAGCTGCAACACTTTCATGTGATAATTTTGTTCATTGCCGATCACATAAATACTCTGGTCAATTTTGTATTCTTCATATTTCTGTAATGCAAGTCCTATATCCTGTGTGATATAAACAGAAGTGCCGTCTTTACGTTGTACAATTTTTTCATCTAATCCATCTGCAGTCATATCTATCCAGATACTGCTGTCTTCTTTTTTGTAAAATACTTTTTTATCAAGCCCCTGTTGTACAATATCTTTTCCCAACAGGTAGGTATTGCTTTCGTAATAAACTATATCAAAGTTGCTGCCGATCCTTTTATAAGTAATAGCAAAACCTTCATATACCCAATTGTTCATTTTTTTCCATAAGTCAATCACATCAGGTTTTCCTGCTTCCCAGTCCAGCAACATTTGTTGAGTGGCTCTCATCAGCGGGGCTTCTTTTTCGGCAGTCTCTTCCGCTAACCCGGCCGCCATTAATTCCTTTACCTGTTTTTTATATTCATCATTGAATTTTACATAGTATTTTCCAACAAAATGATCACCCTTGGTACCCGTAGATTGCGGAGTGGCATCATTGGCAAATAATTGCCATGCGATCATACTTTTACAAATATGGATGCCCCTGTCATTTACAATACAGCTTTTTATTATTTCAAAACCATTGGCTTTTAAAATTTCAGCTACACTCCAGCCTAAAAAATTATTTCTTAAATGCCCGAGGTGTAATGGTTTATTGGTATTGGGAGAAGAGTATTCAACCATTACTTTTTTTCCATTCATTTCTTTTTTTCCAAAACAAATATCATTGTGATTTTTTTGTAAAAATGCTATCCAGTAATTATCCGTTACGGTTAAATTTAAAAATCCTTTGATGATATTGAATGCTGAAAAAAGAGTTGGATAATTATTTACCAGGTGGTTACCCAATAGATCACCGATCGTTTCGGGAGATGATTTCAACGTTTTTACCAATGAAAACATCACAATTGTGTAATCACCTTCAAATTCGGGCTTGGTAAGGTTTACCTGGAAATCCTTTGCTGAAAATGGCTGGTTATATAAGGCTGATAAACTTTCTGTGGTACATTTCTGTAAACTGCTTACTATTGACATGGCGCAAAAATAGTTAATTCTTTTTCAGGAGATGGGTTATAACCGCTGTAGGGCCTGCCTGCTGGTAGGCAGGGTGGGGCGGGGTGTTATTTACTAATGATCCTTACCTCTACTCGCCTGTTGATGATCCTTTCGTCTTCTGATCTTTCGGGATAAGGATTTATGGGAAATTGGTGCCCAAAACCTTTGTAAGATACCCGGTCGGGTGCAATATTATTTTTTATTAAAAAGTCATAAACCGTTTTTGCCCTCATCTCCGATAAATTAGTCGTGCCCAATGCAAGGTCCACACCATCATTATTATCGGGTATGCAACAGACATGCCCTTCAATAGAGATCACTAAGCGGGGATTTTTTATCATCACTTCCAATAGCTCCTGCAACACTTTGTTGGATTGAGGTAAAAGATAATGCATACCACCAACAAAATTTAAATTGCGCAAAGTAAGTTTACTGCCAACTTTTGTAGCCGTATCCTCAATTGTTTTTGTAAATGTTTTTTCGATCTCTTTCTCTATCAATTTTTCCTCGGGCCAGTTGATTACCAATTTCACCCTACGGTTTAATGCTCTTTCAAGATCAGATGTATTATTATTCAATGGCTGTCTTTTTCCAAACCCCTTTTCCCCTGCTATTGTTGCTGGTAGGAGGCCTTTATCAATTAAATATTTTTTTACTGCATTAACTCTTTGCTGAGAAAGTGCATCGTTGTAATCATTGCTGCCAATACTATCACAATACCCAAATAATTCTATACTGATACGGGATGAATTGGCGGGAAGTGAAGTAACAAAACTATCCAATTGTAAAGCAGCATGATCTGTAATTTCATATTTATTGAAATCAAAATTTACTGATAAACTACCTTTGGATTGTGCAAACAGGCCTGAAAATGTCAAGAGCAAAATTATGCTGAAAATAAATTTCATAAAAACAGGTTTTTAAAAAACAAAATTAGATATAGCACATATTTAACTGATCTTCCCCATACATAAAGTTATATTGAAATCCTGAATACAACTAACCTCGTTCGACAGGGGTTATCCGGGCGGGCACAAACCATATACTGCAAACCATTATCTTTGCACACTTTTTAATTATTATGATAAGTGCAAATAATATAACCCTTGCCTATGGCAAAAGGGTATTGTTCGATGAAGTTAATATCAATTTCACCAAAGGAAATTGCTATGGTATCATTGGGGCCAATGGTGCAGGTAAAACCACTTTTATGAAGATCATCAGTGGCGAGATAGAGCCCAATAAAGGCACGATTGATATTACCCCTGGGGAAAGGATGGCCGTTTTAAACCAGGATCAGTTTGCTTTTGATGATATAACTGTGTTACATACCGTAATGATGGGACACAGTAAAATGTGGAAAGTTATGCATGAGCGTGATGCCATTTACAGTAAAGAAGATTTTACTGAAGCAGATGGTTTAAAAGCAGGGGAACTGGAGCATGAATTTGGAGAAATGGGTGGCTATACTGCTGAAAGTGATGCCGCCACATTGTTGAGCGAACTTGGCGTTAAAGATGAACTGCACACCATGCTGATGAAGGATATTGCCGCTAATTTAAAAGTAAGGGTAATGCTGGCACAAACCATTTTTGGCAACCCTGATATTTTATTACTGGATGAACCTACCAATAACCTTGACGTGGAAACGATAAGCTGGTTGGAAAATTTTTTGGCCGATTATGAAAATATTGTGTTGGTGGTAAGTCACGACAGACACTTTTTAGACGCCGTGTGTACACATGTGGCAGACGTAGACAAGAGTAAAATAAAAGTGTATACCGGCAATTATACTTTCTGGTACGAAAGTTCTCAACTGGCAGCAAGGCAGGCATCTGATAAGAACAAAAAAACGGAAGATAAGAAGAAAGACCTCTTGGAATTTATTGCCCGCTTTAGTGCTAATGCATCAAAATCCAAACAGGCAACTTCAAGAAAGAAAGCATTGGATAAACTTGTATTTGAAGACATTACTCCCAGCAACAGAAAATATCCTGGTATTATTTTTAAACAGGAAAGAGAAGTGGGCAATGAAATATTACAGGTTGACAACCTTTCTAAACAGGTTGAGGGAAAAACGATATTCAGCAAGATAAAATTTGATATTCAAAAAGGAGAAAAGATCGCTTTTATCAGCCGCGATCCATTGGCACTGACTTTGTTTTTTGAAATTATAAATGCACGACTTAAACCGGATACGGGTTCTGTTGAATGGGGAACAACTGTTACTACGGCTTACCTGCCTAATGATAATTCGGAATATTTTGAAAACAGCACTTATAATCTGATGGATTGGTTGCGTCAATATGTTCCGCCCAATACCAAAGATGTTGATGAAGATTTTTTACGTGGGTTTCTTGGAAAAATGTTATTCAGCGGGGATGAAATTTTAAAGAAGACAAAAGTTTTAAGTGGTGGCGAAAAAGTACGCTGCATGATCAGCAAGATGATGCTGCAAAACCCCAATGTGCTGATATTGGATGAACCTACCAATCACCTTGACCTGGAGAGTATTATTGCCTTTAATGATAGTATGGTTAATTTTTCAGGAATTGTTTTATTGACAACACATGATCATCAGTTTATGCATACAGTAGCCAACCGTATCATAGAACTAACTCCAAAGGGAATGATAGACAGGCTGATGACCTATGATGAATACCTGTTAGACGAAAGGGTAAAAGCCATGCGGGAAGAACTATATGGTTGAACCGTGATTATTTTTTTATATTGTTTATTTGTTTTTTAAAAATGAGGAATATGCCAAACCCCACAGCAATAAAGGCTGCACGAATAAGCCATTGCTGATTGTCGGGCATTTCATTCATCCAGGATAAAATTTTAAGATTATAATTCATAAAATGGAAAACGGTAGATAAAATCCCGGTCAGTAAAAGAAGGAAGGCAATGGCGGCTACTATTTTCATAATGAATAAATTTGAACTAAAGTTAATACTAAAAGAATATAAATTACATCCAATGGAATTGTTGTAGTTAAATGTTATGGAAAAAATATCAAAAAATATTGTCTGGTTCATTGATCTTTTTTATCCACCATTTCGGAAACTGATGCCAGAGCAAACATTTCGTTATGCTGTTTGCGGGGGCACCAATACGGTAATTGGTTTAGCTATTTATTTTATCAGTTACCAGTATATATTAAAAAAGGAAAACCTTGAGCTTGGATTCTTTGCCTTTAAGCCGCATATCGCTGCCTTATTTATTTCTTTCTGCTTTAATTTTGTGATCGGGTTTATATTAATGAAGTTTGTGGTATTTATTGACTCCAACCTTAAGGGAAGGATTCAATTATTCCGTTACTTTGTAGCTTTTGCTACCAACCTGGCCATCAATTATGGCTTACTTAAATTATTTGTTGAGGTATTTTATATGAATGCATTACTCAGCCAGTTCATCACCACCGTTATAGTAGCCACCATCAGTTACCTTAGCCAGAAACATTTTTCATTTAAAGTGAAACAACAGACTTGATACTTGATACTGTCTGCCCGGCTGAACGCTATTCGGACCGGCGTATCCTGCTCATTGGAAATCTCTTTTAAGGTTCGGAATTTATTGTCAGTTGATAGTTGGCTGTTAGCAAAGATCTTTAATTATTGAGCTGCCATCCAGTATCCAGTATCCAGTGAATTATTGTAGATTTGAACCCAGTAATGAAAATCTTTTTTTTATACATTGATCCGGGCAGCGGCAGTTATCTGATACAGGTAATAATTGCAGCTGTATTAGGGGCAGCCATTTATTTTAAAAACTTCTGGATCAAGATAAAATCTTTTTTTAACAAACGAAAGCCTGAAGATGATGAGAAAGAAGAGTTATGAGTTAAGCAATCTGGTAACTCAAAATTCAAAATTCTAAACTCTAAACCAAATGCAACCACTGCCTTCTTCATACCGGGATAATGATGGTTTTGTATTTGAACATAATGGAAAAATAGTACGATTCATTCATCCGCAATACGAAGAACACTACCAATTGTTAATGTCAGGTGGGTTATATGCTGCGTTGGTAAAAAAAGGAAGGCTGGTATCACATGAAGAAATTCCCGGACTTAGTCCTTTAAACTTAGCTACTGGAAGAGTGATTCTTCCACAACAGATCAGTTTTA
>JAYVUE010000263.1:0-13669 GCA_043788195.1 Chitinophagaceae bacterium | reverse complement strand
TTCATGAACCAATTACAAACGGCAACTACATCTTTTACATAAATAAAATCACGAAGTTGCTCGCCATCTTGATAATCTTTTTTGTGAGATCTGAATAATTTTACTTTTCCGTTTTGTTTTATTTGATTAAAGGAATGAAAGATTACACTGGCCATTCTTCCCTTATGAAATTCATTGGGTCCGTATACATTAAAAAATTTCAAACCTGCCCAAAATGGCGGATGGTCTTCCTGGTGTAAAACCCATTTGTCAAATTCATTTTTTGATATGCCATAAGGATTTAAGGGTTGTAATTTTTCCGAAAGTCCATGATCATCGTCATAACCCAATTCGCCACTACCATAAGTAGCTGCTGAAGAAGCATATAGCAAAGGGATATTATTACAAGTACAGTAATTCCATATTTTTTGTGAGTACTCTACATTCAGGTGCTGGTGAATGGCATAATTAAATTCTGTAGTATCGGTTCGGGCACCCAGGTGAAAAACAAAATCAACATTGGGTTTTTCTTTTTGCAGCCAATCAAAAAGATTTTCCCTTTCAACCCTTACCGAATATTTTTTGTGCAGCAGGTTTAATTCTTTTGAATCATCATCAAACTCATCTACTAAAATTAAATTTTCAAAACCCTGGTGATTCAGATAACTCACCATGCAACTGCCGATGAAACCATAGGCGCCGGTAACTATTAGGGTAGCCTCCCCAAACCCCCGTCTTACAGCGTCATCCGGGCGGGCCTCCGACTGAAGGGCTTTTAAAGACCCTGATTCTTTCTGATTGTTTTCTTCTGTCATAATTTATTTTTATATAGAAGAAAGGGCGTGCTCACTTTCATGTCCCACCAGCAATACAGCAATGGCATTCTCATATTTATCTTTCCAACCCGTGATACTTCCCCAGCTTTCATTATTAATTTTTATTTCATCATCAGTAACTACTCCCAGTTTTTCAAATTGGGCAGTTGCTTTATTTAATTCATTGAGCAGGGTAATTTCATTTTCAGGACTAATTGAAATTACAATACGGCTCTGTGCTTCTCCAAACCAATAGGCATCTGTTTTAAGACCATCCTTTTGAGTGGCTTCAAACCCCAGGTCCCTGTTGAATCCGCTTTCTGTAAGGGTTACAAATAATCCTCCCTCACTGACATCATGTGCACTCTGAATTATTTTTTTCTTTATTAATGCACTAACGGTTTGCTGTAATGCAAATTCCTCATCAATATCAAAATGGGGTGCCGGTGAAAATTCTACGCCATGAATTTTATGTAGGTATTCAGATGAATTGATATCATCCCTGCTTTGCCCAACCAGGTAAATGAGATCACCCGGTTGTTTAAAATCCATGGTCATTTTATCGTCTACACTTTCCAGTAAGCCAATCATTCCAATTGTAGGAGTTGGATATACAGCGCCATCGGGACCCTGGTTATAAAAACTTACATTACCACCCGTAACAGGCGTATCAAATTTTATACAGGCTTCTCCCATTCCTTTAATAGCATTTACAAACTGGTAATAAACTTCGGGATCGTAAGGATTGCCAAAATTCAGGCAATTAGTAACGCCCAAAGGCTGGCCCCCGCTGCAAACAATATTGCGGGCAGCTTCGGCCACAGCGATCATGGTGCCTTTATAAGGATCAGCAAATACATAGCGGCTGTTGCAATCGGTGGTAAGCGCCAAAGCTTTATTTGTAGGTTTTGCCAAAACAATGGCAGCATCACTCGGCGAATTGGTACTAACGTTTCCTGTACCAACCATACTGTCGTATTGCACATAAACCCAACGCTTACTCGCAATGTTGGGTATTTGTATAATTTGCTCTGCAACAGTTCTTAAATTTTCGGGAACAGGAATGGAACGCGGATCAAAACCGTTTACTTTTTGTAAGTATCCCGGTGCTATATAAGGCCTGTCGTATTGCGGAGCGCCGCCACCTAAAACTAATTCCCATGCCGGTAAACTGGCTTCCAGCAAGCCATTCATATAAAAATTTAAAAGCCCGTCACTGGTTACTTCACCTATCTTACTACAGGGCAGGTCCCATTTTTCAAAAACATCAGTTACCAGTTTTTCTTTTCCTTTTTCTGCGATCAGCAACATTCTTTCCTGGCTTTCACTTAATAAAATCTCCCAGGCTTTCATATCTTTTTGGCGAAGCGGAACTTTATCAAGATCGATCCGCATACCTGATTTGCCCTTGGCGCTCATTTCACTGGTGCTGCAAATGATACCGGCAGCACCCATATCCTGCATGCCAACAACAGCACCGGTTTTAATAACTTCGAGGCAGGCTTCCAGTAATTTTTTTTCCTGGAAAGGATCGCCCACTTGTACTGCCGGAAGGTCTTCGGCACTATCTGCAGTAATGTCGGCAGAAGCAAAACTGGCACCACCAATTCCATCCTTGCCTGTTGCACTGCCTACAAAAAAAACAGGATTGCCTACACCCTCTGCTGTAGCAGAAATCGTTTCGCCGTTTTTCACAATTCCAACACTCATGGCATTTACTAACGGGTTGGTATGATAGCAGTCTTCAAAATAAACTTCTCCGCCAACTGTTGGAACACCAAAACAGTTTCCATAATGCCCGATGCCATGAACCACACCGGCCAATAAATGCTGTGTTTTTGCTTCTTTTAAATTACCAAAACGAAGTGAATTAAGTGATGCAATAGGCCTGGCACCCATGGTAAAAATATCCCTGTTAATGCCACCAACTCCTGTTGCAGCACCCTGAAATGGCTCGATAGCAGAGGGGTGGTTATGCGATTCGATCTTAAAAACTACTCCGTAACCATCACCGATATCCATTAACCCTGCATTTTCTTCACCTGCTTTCACCAGCATTTTTTTTCCGTCACGGGGCAATGTTTTTAACCATTTAATGGAATTTTTATAACTGCAATGTTCACTCCACATGGCACTGAATGAACATAATTCATTGAAGTTAGGGGTGCGTCCAAGCCTTTGTATGATGAGTTCAAATTCTTCTGCTGTGATCCTTAATTGTTCAGCTGTTTTTACTGTTATTTCCATATATATTGATACAAAAAATATTGAGAAAGTGCAAAGGTAATGCCTGACCAGCTTTTTATTGAATAAGCGAAGCAAATATTTTAACTATCTTCCCACACCGAAAATATATGTTTTGAATTACCTGTTATTTGCTGTTTACTTTATTATTTTCTGCTGGCTATTGGTTAGGATACCCGCTATAAAAAAGTCGGGTATTAGCAATAAAACTATACTGGCATTGTTTCTTATTAAGATCCTTGCCGGTATTGTCATTGGTTGGTTGTCACTGCATTATTATAATACGGCTAATGATTATTGGGATATAAACCGGGAATCATGGAAGGAGTACCAGTTATTAGTTACAAACCCGAAAGAATATTTCACTAACATTTTCAGCTCTGGTTATGCACATGGCTATACCGGATTTTTTGATTCTTTTCAATCTTTTTGGAACGACCTCAAAAATAATCTGGTCATTAAACTGATTTCTGTTTTTAATATTTTCAGTCGGGGTAATTATTATATCAATAGCCTCTTCTTCAATTTTATCATTTTTTTCGGACATATTGCCTTATACAGCGTATTTATTAAAATTTATAAGGGCCAGGCCAATGCTGTGATCATCAGTTGTTTTCTGTTGCCATCCATGCTTTATTTTTCTTCAGGTATACATAGAGACGGAATAGTTTTTTTGATGCTGGCTGTACTGGTATTTAATATTTTTGAATCATTGCAGCAACAAGTATTCAAACTGAAACGGATCATTACGATCGTGTTTGCACTGGCGATACTTTTTTTAATGCGTAATTTTATTTTCCTTGCATTGCTTCCGGCAACAATAGCCTGGTTAGTTGCTGCAAAGACGAAATGGCAGGCATTGCCAACTTTTCTGATCGTTTATTTGTTAGCCGGACTCTTACTTTTTAACTTAAATAATTTTTTGCCATCCGTTGATCCATTAAAAACAATTGTACAGAAACAAGCTGATTTTTTAAGCCTGGCACCTTCATCAACAGCAATTGAACTGGATACACTGCATCCCGGTTTTACCAGTTTTTTGAAAAATACTCCACAGGCATTCAATCATCTTTTCATGCGTCCTTATCTTACCGAACTGCCCTCAAGCATATTATTACCCATGAATATTGAATTATTCCTATATCAATTTTTGTTCTTCATTCTTTTATTCTTTCATAAAAAAAGAACTGGTTTGAGTGTTGATCCCTTTATTTATTTTGCCATTTTCTTTACCCTGAATATCTTTCTCTTTATTGGCTATATTGTTCCCAACCTGGGCGCATTAGTACGTTACCGAAGCCTTTACCTGCCTTTTTTAATAACTCCTCTTATTTGCAGTATCAACTGGGAAAAATTGAAAGGGTTAATTAAAATTAAAAATTAAAATAATATAAATTATTTTTCCACAAATTGTTATTTTTTGATAAAATATTTAAAAAAATATTGGTTTATAAAGAGAATTGCTGTTTTTTTGTGACTTAAATGTAAAAAAATGCAATCATTACGCTTTAAAGCTATCGAAAAATTAATCAACAATCCTGCTGAAATAAAGGTTGAAGGCTCTTCCAAGATCACAGGAATATTCAATGAAAATGTATTTACACTACAGGTTGCCCGCAAATATTTAAGCGATGAGGCTTATAAAAGTTTACTGGCATCTACCAGGGGCGGAAAAAAAATTGACCGTAACATGGGCAGCCAGATAGCTAATGGTTTAAGGGCCTGGGCGGAAAGTAAAGGAGTTACTCATTTTACTCATTGGTTTCAGCCGCTGACCGGCTTATCAGCTGAAAAACATGATTCTTTTTTTACATTAAAATCAGATGGTACACCTATCGAAGAATTTGAAGGCGCTGCATTGATCCAGCAGGAACCTGATGCCTCCTCATTTCCCAGTGGTGGATTAAGGGCAACATTTGAGGCACGTGGTTATACCGCCTGGGATCCTTCTTCGCCTGCTTTTATCATGGAGATAGGACAGGGAAAAACATTATGTATACCCACCATCTTTGTTTCTTATACCGGTGAATCTTTAGATACCAAAACACCATTATTGAAAGCGTTAGTAGCACTGGATAAAGCAGCTGTTGATGTATGCCAGTATTTTGATAAAAATGTAACCAGGGTAACGGCAACGCTTGGATGGGAACAGGAGTATTTTGTAGTAGATGCAGGGTTGGCCAATGCCCGTCCCGACCTGGTACTCACGGGCCGTACTGTTTTTGGCCATGCTCCCGCCAAAGGCCAGCAATTGGATGATCATTATTTTGGTGCCATACCGGAAAGGATATACGCTTTTATGAGAGACTTTGAGCAGGAGAGTTACAAACTGGGGATACCCATCCGCACAAGGCACAATGAAGTGGCACCGGCACAATTTGAATGTGCGCCCATTTTTGAAGAAACCAACCTGGCAGTTGATCACAATACTTTATTGATGGATATTATGGAACGGGTGGCCAGGCGCCATAGCCTTAAAGTATTGTTACACGAAAAACCATTTGCTGGTATAAATGGAAGCGGTAAGCACAATAACTGGAGCATGGCCACAGATACCGGAATTAATTTACTGGCCCCCGGAAAAACGCCAAAGACCAATTTAATGTTTCTTGCTTTTTTTGTTAACACGATCAAAGCTGTACACGATTATGCAGACCTGTTAAGAGCATCCATTGCCAGTGCAGGTAACGACCATCGGTTAGGGGCAAACGAAGCGCCACCTGCTATCATTTCTATTTTTATTGGTAAATATTTAACAGAAGTGCTGAAGCAGGTAGAAACCCGTGTTTCGGGAAAGTTTGATGAACAGGATGAAGCCATGTTGAAACTGGATATTCATAAAACCATCCCCGAACTGATGCTGGATAATACAGACAGGAACAGGACCTCACCTTTTGCTTTTACCGGAAATAAATTTGAATTCAGGGCAGTAGGCTCTTCGGCCAATTGTGCCAATGCGATGACAACTTTAAATGCTATTATGGCCGAAACACTAAAGCAGTTCAGGAAAGAAGTTGATGCGTTGATCGAAAAAGGAGAAAAGAAAGAAGTGGCCATTATGCAAGTCATCCGAAAATACATTGTCAACAGTAAAAATGTTTTATTTGAAGGTGATGGTTATAGCGAAGAATGGGAAAAAGAAGCAGCAAGAAGGGAGTTGCCTAATGTAAAAACGACACCATTGGCCCTGGATGCATATATAACTAAAAAAACAATGCACCTTTTTAAAACTAATGAGGTCTATAATCACGCAGAACTGGAAGCCAGGCACGAAATAATGCTGGAAGCCTATATTAAAAGAGTACAGATAGAAGCCAGGGTAATGGGCGACCTGGCCACAACATTCATCCTGCCTTCTGCCATTAAATATCAAAACGTTTTGATCAGCAATGTAAAAGGATTAAAAGAGTCGGGCCTTTCTGAAAAAGCTTATGCCAATCAAAAACAGGTGCTTGAAAAAATAAGCGATCATATCAATATCATCAGCGATAATGTTGAAAAAATGATTGAAGCAAGAAAAGGTGCAAATGAAATCAAAGATTCAAGATCAATGGCCATTGCCTATTGCGATAATGTAAAGGGAAAATATTTTGATGTGATACGGTATAATGTAGATAAACTGGAGTTATTGATTGATGATAGCTATTGGTTATTACCCAAGTACAGGGAAATACTTTTTTTAAGATGATACTATTGGTATTCAATATTATTAACCCGGTGCAGTGATGTCCGGGTTTTTAATTAAAAAATCATTCAACGCCATTAAACTTTCAACAGAATAATCCATCTAATATACTAAATAAAATTACATGAAAAGAGGGGTTTTGGTGCCGGCACTTACATTGATCTCACTGTTATCATTTGCGCAGGTTGAAAGAAAGACGGTTGTAAAAGATCAGGCTGATTCAGTTAGCACTGCTTCTTTTAAAGAACAGGCAGGCAAAAATGATAGAAAACAGATGATAAAAGACCTGCACCTTACAAGAGAACAACAGGCAAAAATGAAAGAGATCCATCAATCCGGCAGGTCTAAGAAAGAAGCTTTGTTAAACGATAATAAACTTACCAATGATGAAAGGCAGGTGAAATTAAGGGCACTTCAAAAAGAACAATTTGATAGCACTATGCGTATATTAAATGATGAACAGCAACAAAAAATGAGAAATGGTAGAGCAGGCATGGTGAAAAGCAGAAAGATGAATGAAGTAAATGAATGATCCAAGTTTGTCCATATAAGCAGAAAGGTTGAGCAAAAGAAAGCCGTTCATTTTTATGAGCGGCTTTTCTATTAAATCCGTTTCTCTCTATGTTGAGTTGCAATTGTTATGCAACATTTATGCTCTTCAACTTGTCAATATAAGAAACTTAAATAAGCTACTAAATCAATTTACTATTGTTGTGGTGTAATTGTACTGCATTAATCAAATCAGTTTTATGAAACAATTCATTTTTTTAACCACTATTTTTCTTGTCCTGTTTACATCCTGTAAAAAAGATAAATCAATAAGTTACAATATATCATGCACAACCCCAACAAATGATGCTACTATCAGCAGTAATTTAATTGTTGGTAAATGGAAATGGGTATCTGAATACTTTTGCAGCCGTGGATTTCCTTGTGTGCTCAAAACGCCTTTAAGTGAGGGATATACAAGAGATTGGATTTTTGATAAATATAGCATTGCTACTGCGTATAAAAATGGTAATTATGTAACAAAATATTATTATAGTTTTGCGTTGGAGAAAGAATTTACCTTATTTCCCACAGATACTACTACTGTTTTTGTATTCAAAGATTATTCTACAGGACTTTTATCTAATTATGTACATTTTAAATTATGTAATGATACTTTAACAGTGAATTATCAGATTTGGTCTGATGCACATGGACAAGAAAAATGGGCAAAATATTAATCATGTACAAACTAAAATTATTAAGCCTTTCTTTATTTTTTATATAATCACCATCTTTTAATCTCTTTAAGTTTGCGGGTACATTATCTTTGCCCGATAAATTTAAAAACTAAGAATGAAAGTAATGAAATTCGGTGGTACCAGTGTAGGTAAACCGCAACGTATGCAGGAAGTGGCAAGACTGATCACTGCCGACAAGGAAGATAAGATCGTTGTGCTATCTGCATTAAGTGGTACTACCAATGCGTTGGTTGAAATAAGTAATTCATTATCCAGGGGTGACAGACCAGCTGCAAAATTGGAGATTGATGCATTGGAAAGCCACTATCTGCAATTTATTTCAGTATTATTAACTGACGTGGTCATTTTAAATAAGGCGAGGGCAGTTATTGCCGAACATTTTGAATTTCTGACCATTATTTTAAAAATTTCTTTTAGTGAAGCATTAAATAAAGACATCCTTGCACAGGGAGAATTATTAAGTACCAAAATATTTTGCCTGTACCTTGAAGAGCAAAAGATCAACCATATGCTGTTACCGGCACTTGATTTTATGACCCTTGACGGATACGATGAACCCCAGATCGGTACCATAAAAGTAAAACTATCGCAATTATTGCAACGCAATAAAGAGTGTTCAATTTTTGTAACACAGGGATATATCAGCCGTAATGCAAAAGGTGAAGTGGATAATTTAAAAAGAGGAGGAAGCGATTACAGTGCATCATTAATTGCTGCTGCTGTTAATGCCGGTGTTTGTGAGATATGGACAGATATTGACGGAATACATAATAACGATCCGCGTATAGTTAATAAAACACTACCCATTGAGCAGTTAAGTTTTGAAGAAGCGGCAGAGCTGGCTTATTTTGGCGCCAAGATCCTTCACCCGGCGAGTATATGGCCTGCACAGTTCTTTAATGTACCGGTTCGGTTACTTAATACCTTAGATCCCGAAGCCAAAGGAACACTGATTACAGCAATTGCCGGTAGTGTTGGTGTAAAAGCGGTGGCTGCCAAGGCTGCAATCACTGCCATTAAAATAAAAAGCAGCCGTATGTTACTGGCGTCTGCGTTTTTACGCAAAACCTTTGAAGTATTTGAAAAATACCGCACTTCAATTGATATGATCACCACTTCCGAGGTAGCCGTTTCCGTTACCATTGATAATGATATTCACCTGTCCGAGATAAAAAAAGAACTGGAAGCCTTTGGCACAGTTGATATAGATACGAACCAAACTATCATAACAATAGTAGGTAACGAAATTACCGAAACAAAGGAAGTGATGCGAAAGTTATTTGAATCTGTTTCATCAATACCTGTCAGGATGGTAAGCTATGGTGGCAGTAAGCATAATATTTCATTATTAATACCCAGGAGTTATAAGGAAGAAACGCTGCAGTTGCTGAATAAGGGATTGTTTGGGCTGGAGTAGAAGGTTGATAAAGTAGATAAGGTAAGTAAAGTTTATATACCATTACCCCCACCGCCTCAAATTCCGATCCCCAACTTCTTATAAATAAAACTCATTAGCCAGGCTGGTCCGATCAAAAGAAACTGAATATCCTTTAAAAAAGAAGGCTTCTTTCCTTCTACATGATGGCCATAGAACTGACCGATCCAGGCCAGCACAAAAACAATCACACAAAAGAGCCAGAGCGGCAAAATATTAACACGTTCGATCATATAGCAGAGGGCAAAGCATACTGCAGCAAAGAGTAATAATCCGATCCATAATGTTTTTGATAAAGAGAAATAGTAAATAACAGCTAACACAAGTATTATCATCGCCACATTGCCATTAATGCCTGCGATGGCAAAAGGTAGTTTGATACTATAGAGTAAACCTGTTATTGAAAAAAAAATTGCAGGCACGCAAATCCAGTGTATAAGTTCGTTGGTTTCATTCTGGTGGCTTTCGCCATATTCGGCAAGCCATTGTTGAATTGACTTCATGTGGAAATTATTTTTATTCTACTAAAGTTAATTGTTTAACAATTCATTTACAACAAATCATATCTATTCGTCGTCTTATAAATGGTTTTTCATAGGATATTGGATTAAACGGGGCTGGATTTATATCCTGGTCCCTTTTTTTTTATAGCATGTCATAAAAAACAGCCGGGAAGAGGGTAAGACGGCAAGTTTCAATTTAAAATTGAATTTCTTTAAACGTCTTACCGTCTTCCCGGCAAAATCTTATTTTCTAAAAGTGCTGCAATTACACGATCAGCATCGCATCTCCATAACTGAAAAAGCGGTATTTGTCTTTAATGGCTTTTTTATAGGCTTCCATCATCAGGTCGAATCCTGCAAAAGCACAGGCCATAATTAACAAACTTGTTTTTGGTAAATGGAAATTAGTAACCAATGCATCTGCAATATTAAAATTGTATGGAGGGTGAATAAAATGATTGGTCCAGCCTTCAGATGGTTTTAATAATTTTTGTGCTGTAAACGAAGATTCCATTGCCCTCATTGTTGTGGTACCTATTGAACAAATCCTGTTATTTCCTTCTTTTGCCTTGTTCACAATTTTGCAGGGAGTTTCCAGTATCTGGTAATATTCGGCATCCATTTTATGTTTACTCAGGTCTTCTACTTCGATCGGCCGAAAAGTTCCCAACCCGGTGTGAAGAGTTACTTCAGCAAATCGAATGCCTTTGATCTCAAGCCGCTTGATCAATTCTTTACTAAAATGTAAACCCGCAGTTGGTGCTGCCACAGCACCCTCATGTTTGGCATATACCGTTTGGTAACGTTCTTTATCTTCTTCTTCGGGTTTACGTTTTATATATTTTGGCAAAGGAGTTTCTCCCATCATTTCAAGCATTTTGCGAAACTCTTCTTCAGAATCATTCCATAAAAAACGGATGGTACGTCCCCGGCTGGTTGTATTATCAATTACTTCAGCAACCAGTTCATCACTTTCCCCGAAATACAATTTATTGCCAACCCTGATCTTACGAGCGGGGTCTACAATTACATCCCATAATTTATTGGCTTTATTTAATTCTCTTAAAAGAAATACTTCAATTTTAGCACCTGTTTTTTCTTTGCGGCCATACATACGGGCCGGGAAAACCTTTGTATTATTTACAACAAACACATCTTTATCATCAAAATATTCCATGATGTCTTTGAAATGCCGGTTTTCAATTTGCCCCGTTTTGCGGTGAATCACCATCATACGGCTGTCTTCACGTTTTTTAGTGGGGTGCTGGGCAATTAAATTTAGGGGGAGGTCAAATCTGAATTGTGATAATTTCATGTAACGTGTTTAATTTAATTGTTGTTACATGCACGTACTGTAGTATTACAGAGATTTAGCCCTTTTGGTTCAGGACATTTATCATGTTACGGCATGATTTAAAGTGGGCAAAGTTAACAGAAAATTAGTTATGTTACCGTATCAAAATAAAATAACCGGCATCGGTTTGCGGAAGCCCGCCGGTAAACTGGTAACTGCATTGGTAATTGTAACCGCCCATGGGTTGTTTGGCGGTTTTAAAAGTACCATCCCATCCGTTGTTTATGTTGTTTGTTTCAAAAACCTTTTGGCCATAGCGGTTGTAAATGGCCAGTTTGTAAAATTGTAAAGGGGCAAAAACAGCACCTTTAAAAAAATCGTTCCGGCTATCGTTATTGGGCGTAAAACTGTTTGGAAAAAACACCTGCTGCACACAATTTTTTATGGCAACTAATGTTGTTGTGCTAAGCATGCAATTTGTTTGACGCTGTGCGGTAATCTGGTAAGTGGTTGTTTGCTTTGGAAAAAGCGAAAGTGTTTTGTTGTTAAGCAAACCTGTTGCCGTTGGCTGCCAGGTAATATTTGTAACATCGGCAGGCAGCACAATAAAAGCAGTATCGTAGCGGCAAATGGTTTGGTTGGCTGGCAATGTAAAACTGGTATCGGCCAAAGTTACGGTAATGCTGTCGGTTACAGGGTTGCTGCAACTATCTAAGGCTGTTACGGTGTATTTGCCTGCGCTGTTTACTGCAATGCTTTGCCCCGTGCCATAACCAGGCCATGTGTAATTGGTAAAGCCATTGCCGGCGGTTAATGTAAGCGTTTTGGGAGGGCAAAGCACACTATCCTGCCGTGGCAGCAGTATTTTTTTTACCGGCTCTACCGCCTTAATAAAAATGCTGTCTTTAACCACACAATTGCTTAGGGCGGCATACAGGTAACCGGTAAATGGTTTTTTAAAGCTGAGGGTAATGGCGCTGTCGCCTTCTATATTTACAATGCTTGCAAAGCTGGTATCAATGGCCCACTCGTTAAATTTTTGGCAGGCACCGTTGCGTGTTACTGTGTAGCGCACAGGCTGGTTTACACAGGCTGTGGAAGGGCCGGTTATTTTTAAACTATCGCAGTAGCTTACTATTTTACAAATTAGTTGTTTGGTAACAAAAGCAGTGTCTTCGGTGTAAGGCACATTGGTAACGGAAATAAGATTATCCTGCACATTATCCCATGTAAAAGGCTGTTTAATCAGGGTAAAGGTGTGTCGGGTAAGTATGTTTGTATCTTTACCAAAACAGCCTAAAATGCTGTTGGGAGACAGATTACTTATACGAGCATATTCCGTTTGTATCTTACCATTTTGGTTATAGTTGTAATTAAAATGTATGTTTTCCTTATCATCTATATTTATAGTATAGCCATTTGTTAGTGGTAAAAAAAGTGGTACGGTAAATTTTCGACTACGCCGCAGTTCATTGTTTTTATCGAAACTCAGGAAATAACTCGATGTGTAATAATTAAGAATATCTCTTCCTATAACAGCTTTTTGCCCTTTATTATTTATTGACTGAATATTTGCGTAGATATCAACAACATTAGATTTATAAAAGTTATTATCAATGGCGGTCAAGTTATTATCTATATTAGTAAATGAAAGATACCGTCGGTTATAGTTTCCGGTACCCATCGGATCATTATATATGTTGCCAATTAATGTAAGCGTATTATCGTCTTTTAATTTTGTACTAGTAACTGTAATCCCTTTTATTAAAGTATCTGGTGGTGTTTTGTAAGTATAACTTTGGTTTATTGCTCCTGTATTTTCATCTACTTTACTTAAAATAATGTATGGTTCTGAACCAGGACCAGGATTAGATGTGTTACGCCCGTTTCCTATGCTGTACAATTCATTGTTTATAATATGAAAGCCTGTACCAAGCCCGCCGGTCCATGGGTATGCTAAAGAATAGTTTTTACTCCATAATACATTGCCATTCAAATCTAATTTTGTTATTCCATACAAATAGGTGTATATGGCATTGCCTGTAATAAAAACTTTTGTAGCAGAAGCATTGTAGTTACCAATAATAGATATGTCATTGTATATTTTTGCCCATATTACACGACCATCTTGATTTAATTTTATTATTAAGGGGCGATAATTTTGTGCATTTAAGGTATAAATTCCGGTTAGGTAATAATTTCCATCAGGTGCTTTTACTGCATAATATGCAGTGCCATTCATAATGATTTTTCTTGCATATAAAACACTATCCCCCCAGGTTGTTTTTAACAAAGGTATTCCGATGTTAAAAAAAGGAGAAAAATCACCATACATAAAATTGATACCAGAAGTGTCAGGTAAATTTGATAATATGGCTCCGTCATTACCAAATAAGTATTTCATGCGGTAGCTACTATCGGCACAAAAATTATTTTGAGATAATGATGGTAAAATGAAAAAATG
>JAYVUE010000262.1:0-9509 GCA_043788195.1 Chitinophagaceae bacterium | reverse complement strand
GATGGTACCGAAGCTGCCCGTAAACTATTGTACTTCACCTGTGGCACCGAAGTGATAGGCCTTAACCAGGTAAAGGATCAGCTATGGGTACCTAACCTTGCAGAAAGGATCATCAAAGGAGAAACCATCAATTCAAAAACATTAAACGAATTGGATATCTGCGGGCTTACCCCATTAATAGAAGATGCCAGTAGTAAGGCGGATGAGTACTATTTTAAAATAACACCACAACGGGGTGGGTTAGGCGAAACAACACTTTCAGTAAATGGCACGCCTACAAAAATCTATACACCGGAGCAGCTTAAAAAGAATGGAGATAAATTTGAATTGATCGTTAATAAAGCTGAGTTGAACAATTTCTTTATTCCGGGAGCTAATAACATTGTCACTGTAAAAGCAAATACAACAGGTAATGATATTTCTTCAAGGGGGGTTATTATCAGGGCAGCACGCAATGATAAAATATCGCCTGCCAACCCCAACCTTTATGCTGTTATGATAGGAGTGAGTGATTACAAAGGGGAACAGCTGGATCTTAAATATGCGGCCAAAGATGCTACTGATATTTCTGCTGCCATTTCGGATGCTGCAAAAAAATTATTGAATACCAATGACACTAATCATGTGTTCATGTATAATCTTACCACCGCAAAAGACCATTACCTGTTACCCGAAAAGAAAAGTATCAAAATGGTATTGGACGAAATTGGTACTAAAGCAGTAGCAAATGATATACTGCTTATTTTCTTTGCGGGTCATGGTGTAATGTCTGGGGAGGAAGGTAAAAAACAATTCTATTTCTTAAGCGCCGATGCTTCCGTTATTTCAACAACGGATGCACCAAAAGATGTTGGTATAAGTACAGCAGAATTATCGGATTGGATGAAACCGCAAAATATAAAGGCACAAAAAAGGATATTGATCTTTGATGCCTGCCAAAGTGGACAGGCGATCAATGATATTTTAAAAGATAATCAGCAATTTCTTGGCGCCCGCAATGATGACAAAGCGCAGCAGATAAAAGCGATCGATAAACTGAATGAAAAATCAGGATTATTTATCCTCTCTGCTTCAGCAAGTGATCAAAGCGCTTACGAATTGGGAAGGTACTCCCAGGGTTTACTTACTTATTCTTTGCTAAAAGCCATGAAGCAACAGCCTGATATTTTAGCAGACGGAAAGTACCTGGATGTTAGCCGATGGTTTAATGCAGCAGAAAAAAATGTAACTGAGTTGGCTAAAGAAAATGGGCAAAAACAGGATCCACAGATCGTAACCAATACCAATTTTAATATTGGTGTAGTTGATAATGAAGTTGTCTCTAAGATCGTATTGCCGCAGGAAAAAGCCTTATTTGCAGGATGTAATTTTCAGAATGCGGATGAAAATATTGCTGCAGACGATCTTAACCTGAATAAAATAACTGATCAGCAATTGAATGAAATAGCTGCACGTGGTTCCAATTCAGCCATCAGTTATGTAGCCGGCTCCAACTCACCTGATGCCTATTCATTAAGTGGCCGGTATAAAATAGATGGGAATAATATAAGCCTTAGCGTTAAGATCAGGCAAAAAAATGATACTAAACAACAAATAGATCTTAAAGGAACAAGGGATAAATTAAATGAATTGGCATCACTTATTGTTTCCAAAGTTGCAGAATGGATAACAAACAATAAATAAAATAAGCAGTAAAAGAATATTTTATCAATAAAAGAAAAAAATGATAAAAAATATTTCGCTTTTTATGATCATGCTTATAATTGCGCTTTGTAGCAGAGCGCAAACAAAAAGAGCATTGATAGTGGCCATAGGGAATTATCCCGACAAGAGAGTGAATAAGTGGAAAACGATAAATTCACTTAATGATGTACCACTTATTAAAAATGCGTTGACAAAACAAAATTTTAAAGAAGAAGATATTATTGTCATCACCGATTCCATGGCCACAAAAGCAGGTATCATAAATGCATTGAATAAATTAATTAATAAATCAAAAGCAAATGATATTGTTTTTATACATTTCTCATCACATGGTGTTCAATTGGAAGATGATAATGGTGATGAAGTTGACGGACTGGATGAAGCCATTGTGCCATACGGTGCCAGGTACTCCAGAAATGACAGCACTTTTAAAACCCTCGCAGATGGATATATAAGGGATGATTATTTTGGCGAAAAGATGACCTTGCTTAGAAATAAACTGGGGAAGAAGGGAGATGTATTAGTAAGTATAGATGCCTGTCATTCGGGTAGCGGAACAAGAGGAGGTGTTGCATTGGTAAGAGGTGATAATGAACCTATGGTGAGTAAAAGTTTTGACAGCAAAAAATTAATGCTGAAAGATGTAGCCGGTGTTTTTAAAGATAATAATGAAACCGGGCTTAATGCTGATGCAGCTACCTATGTGGTTATTTCCGGCGCCCGGGCACAAGAGTTGAATTCAGAGTGTTTGGATGAACAGGATAACCCGGTGGGTTCGCTATCTTATGCACTTAGTAAGTCGCTTAATTTGCTTGACGAAAAAGTAACTTACCGCGGATTATTTGCCCGCATCGAAGATGTGATGCTGGAAAAATCACCAAGCCAGAAACCGGTTATTGAAGGGGATGGGATCAACCGCAATTTATTTGGCGGAGATGTACAACTGCAACTTCCTTACTTTAAAGTGAATAAGGTTTCCAGTAACAGCCATTCGGTAGTAATTAACGGAGGTACATTGTCTGGTGTTACTATTGGCTCTGTGATCAATTTTTACCCGGATAATACTACAGATACGGTTGGCAAAAAGCCATTGCAAAAAGGTATTGTTGATCACGCCAATAGTTTTGAAGCCCAGGTAAAGTTGGATCATGAAGATACTTCATTATTAAAAAAATTACCCTGGGCCTTTGTTTCCGAAATGCAATATGGAAAAGATACATTAATGCTGAGTATAGATTCTTTGGAAGTAACGGAAGCAGCAGCAATAAAAGAAAGTTTAAAATTGATGAAGCAGGTAAGGTTTAATGCAAAATGTGATCTTTATCTCGAAAGATCTGTAAATGGCAAAGGATATAGTTTACGTTACCCGGGTTCAGGTGTACTATTTGCCGATAACCTGGAGCCTGAAGGTGAGTTAAGTATTAAAGAAGCGATTAAACGTTTTGAAAGATTTATTTATTTAAGAAACCTGCGGTGCAAAGATGATAGTCTTGACGCAAAAGTGGAACTTGTATTTCTTAAATCAGATGGTAGTATCGATGAGCAAAAGATGAATGAAAGATCAAAGTTTGGCAGTACCCGTTTAATAGGCTCTACAGCGTCTTTTAACGGCGATATGGTTTATCTGAAGATCACTAATACTGGGCTCAAAAAGTGTTATATAAATATTGTAGATATTTCGGCTAATGGTGTCATCTCTCCTGTGATTCCAAATAATCAAACAGTAGATAATGATGGTAAACCAGGAAAAAATATAACATCCGAAGAATGTTTTGTTGATAC
The DNA here is from genome assembly GCA_043788195.1 of Chitinophagaceae bacterium. GTDB lineage: Bacteria > Bacteroidota > Bacteroidia > Chitinophagales > Chitinophagaceae > Ferruginibacter. The sequence goes on along the minus strand of JAYVUE010000262.1, from coordinate 6,023 downwards.
TAATAGAATTTTATTATTTAAAGAAAGCCCAATGTCTTTTGGCCCCCCTTTTGGAGAAGAAACTTTTAAGGTATTTATTTCAGCTGATAAACTTGATCTTGAAAGTATTCTCACTGAAAAAATGGATAAAAGAGGAGGTATTTTTAATAATATTGAAAAATTATTCCAAAATTCAAAAGTAAATGCAACTGGGAAACGGGGAGGCAATGGAAAAATTAATCCTAAATCGAACGGAACAATTTTTAATGTTAATTATATAATTGTAGAGAAATAAATAAAATAATCGAACCTGTTTTCTTTACAATAATATCAGGACTTGATGTTGTATTAAGATCAATAAAAGGAATCAGTAAAAAAAATAAAATATTGTAATCTGTTGTAATCGTGATTGTTTATTTTAAACAAGCATTTTTTTCTACAACATTTTTTTTATCATCTTTCCCAACATCATCAACCCGTAATCTACTTCATCGCTCCAGGGCTTGCCAAAACTAAGCCGGATGCAATTTGAAAAACTATTGCTACCCGAAAATATCTTGCCCGGAACAATGGATATCTTATGTTTCATGGCTTCGGTACGAAGCTTAAATGAATTAACTTTTTTATTTAATTCCAGCCATAAGATAAAACCTCCCTGTGGACGTGAAACTTTTGTGTCATTGGGAAAATATTTAATGATGGCCTGCACATAGCGGAGGCTTTGTGTGTGAAGCGCCTTACGTAAACTCTTCAAATGATATTCGTATCGGCCATGCAATAAAAAATGAGCCATTGCTGCCTGTGTTAATGTAGGGCAACTTATATTTTGTATCCGTTTCATTTGTTTAACCGGATCAAAAAATTTACCGGGGATAACCCACCCGATACGATACCCCGGCGATAATGATTTGGAAAGTGAAGAACAATGCATCACCAGTCCTTTGGTATCAAAATATTTGCAGGGCTTAGGCCTTGTTCTGCCAAAATACAATTCACCATAAATATCATCTTCAATTAATGGGATATTGTGTTGCGAAATGATATCAACCAGTTTCTTTTTCTTTTCATCAGGCATACAGCTTCCCAAAGGGTTATTGTAATTAGGAACAAACACAGCTGCTCTAATAGAAAATTTCTTTATGGCTTTTTGAAAACTTTCAAGATTGATCCCCGTTACCGGGTCGCAAGGGATCTCCACCACTTTTAATCCCAAACTTTCTATGGCCTGGTAAATGCCAAAGTAAGTGGGACTTTCAACTGCCACTGTTTCACCGGGGTTGGTTACAGCTTTTAAACACATTGTAATGGCTTCAAGGCAACCGCTGGTAATGATCACTTCATCAGCTTTAATTTTTCCTCCCCAGTTAAAAGCCAGTTTAGCAATTTGTTTGCGCAATTCAACATTGCCCTGCGTATGTTCGTAATTGATACAATGATCTTTTGTATTTCGCAACGCATACATAACAGATTTATTAAGTTTTGCTGAAGGAATTAACGAAGGATCAGGCACTGCTAATGCAAAATTGGTAACATCTTTTGCAACAATATCGGTATAAATGGAAGCGATCATTTCATTTACACTTACTTCCTGTAAAATAGCATCGGGTTGGGTAGGGTTGGGCAGATCAGGAAAGCGATGATGATTAAATCTTACATAGTAACCTGATTTGGGCCTTGATTCTATCAACCCTCTTCCCTCGAGGTGATAATAAGCCTGGAAAGCAGTACCCATACTGATGCCATACTCTTCGCTTAATACCCTTACTGAAGGCAATTTATCGCCAATTTGTAAAACCTCTTCAGCGATCATTTTTTCTATACCATCTGATACCTGCATATACAGGTGATCTTCTGAATTAAATTTATTTTTTGCCATAGCTTTAAAATCTGATATAGTCAAAAATACTAAATCTGAATCTGTTTTGTTTGAAATATTTTAACAAATTTTGTGGTTGTTAATAAATGATAGGTTGATAAAGTTGACTAAGTTGACAGGGTTGATAAAGGTATTTGATTCGAATAGAGTCCGCCCTTATCAACTTTATTAACTTAGTCAACTTTATCAAATACAAATAATAACCCAACTAAAAAATAAACGTCATGGAATTACTCGCCGACATTCCCGTACTGAAAACAACACAGTCACGTATTAAAGAAGTGAATTTTGATCACCTGGAGTTTGGTAAATATGTTTCGGACCATATGTTGGTCTGTGATTTTGATAAAGGCAAATGGCATTCACCGCAAATACTGCCTTATGCCAATCTTTCTTTGAGCCCTTCTGCACTGGCATTGCATTATGGTCAAACTGTTTTTGAAGGCATGAAAGCATTTCGTATGGATGATGGACGAATAAATATTTTTAGGATCGACAGGCATTATGACCGCTTTGTAAGATCACTTGAAAGAATGTGTATGCCGCCCATACCCAAAGAAATATTTACCGAAGGATTATTACAGTTAGTTGATTTGGATAAAGCCTGGGTGCCTGCACAACCCGGACAGGCATTATACTTACGCCCTTTTATGATAGCAACAGAAGCCAGGTTTGGTGTTAAGATCTCTGATGAATACCGCTTTATCATTTTTACGGGTCCAGTGCCTTCATTATATGCAAACCCTATAAAAGTAAAAGTAGAAACACAATATATCCGTGCAGCAAAAGGAGGAACAGGATTTGCCAAATGTGGCGGAAATTATGGCGGCTCTTATTATCCCACTTTGCAAGCCAGATTACAAGGATATGATCAGGTGCTTTGGACCGATGCCAAAGAAAATAAATACATTGAAGAGTCGGGTATGATGAATGTAATGTTTGTGATAGGAGATAAATTAGTTACACCACCATTGTCAGATTCAATTTTGGATGGTATTACAAGAGATTCTTTATTAACCATTGCTGAAGACCTTGGATTTATTACTGAAGAGAGGCCTGTTGCTGTTGCCGAATTAGAAACTGCTTTTCAAAACGGAACACTAACAGAAGCATTTGGTGCCGGCACAGCAGCAGTGGTAGCTCCCATACAAACAATAAATATTAATGGTAAAGATTTTCATTTACCAAAGTATAGCCAGGAAAATCTGTTGTATCAATTAAAGCAACAACTTGAATCTGTACGCCAGGGCAAATCGCCTGATATACATGGCTGGAATTTTATTGTATGATGCTTTGTTTTATAGATGGAATAAATATGAGGCTGTCTCAAAAGCCAAAAAAAATAACCGCAGAGGCGGGAAGGCGCAGAGTTTGATATTTGAAAAAGACTTTTTTTTCTCTGCATCTTTGCGCCTCTGCTGTTAAAATCACTTTTAAGACAGTCCCTTTTTTGACTTACAATTTTTTAAATAAAAAAAGCATCAAGTCTGTCGTTATACCTGCCGAAGCTGTACACTTACTAACCCGATGCCTTTTAACTTGAGATCCGATCGTCTGTTTAGGATCTTCGTTTCTCTTATATGAATACAAGATACATTTCGACAACCACTTTTTCCAAATTTTTATACCTTATATTTTGCACCTGTTTTGCACTTTTTTATGCAATCAATCATTCATCTTTTGCGAAGCCACCAATTGCCTTTATTGAAAGGGCTGAGAGATTTATCAATCCACCAGCCTGAGAAACTTTCATCAGTTTGTAAGGTCATGGCACCACTACCGTAATGATCAAAAGAATTACGCCAGGTATAGGTCCAGGTAACACCATCAAAATTTCCTGTAAGGCTACTGGTACCCCCGGTATCATAATGTACAAGAGCAATTAGCTTAACATTATTTTGCCCCTGCTCCATCACTAACACCGTTTTGCCATAAGAGGAATTATAATTACCGGAGACATCCCGGATTCTTTTTTTTACTTCTTCTTTTTTTACTCCACCGCAATGCTGATCAATACGGTCTTGTATGATATGAAAACTGTTGACTAGAATGGGTTCTTCATTACGCAGGTATTTCAGGTCTTTTGTGATCTCTGATTCTCTTTTTTTATACCTGATCTTGTCTGCTGCAGTTGTAAACTTATTTTTCTAAAAGAAGCCTGTTCAGCATCGCAGTTTACCTGTGCGTATATATTGGCAGAACTTATCAGTATCAGATGAAAACCGAATAACCTGGTGAAAATCCTTCTGTAATTCACTAAAGAAAACATAATGGTAGTTTTAAATAATGCTTAAATTAATAAAAGAATATGAAAAAACAAATTGCACGATTAATAAAGTGGTTATTTCAGAACCTTTATGAAACTTATGCAATAATGGCAGGTGATATTAAATAGTTAAAATATGGAACTGTAAATTGATCAATAATTTGAGCAACTAATGAAATTGAAGCCGGCTCACTGGTTTGTAGTATATCTTTTAACTCAATTTTTTACAGCCCCCAGCTTTTTAATTTTAATCAATTGCAGGATAAGGTAGATCAGGGTACCCCAAACCGCAATAATAATTGAATAGGCCATAAACAGTAACCAATACGGTGTTTTGAACCTGGTTGTCCATAAAGTCCGTTGATCAAAAAAAGTCTTATCTAATTTTCTGGGAATTCCCCAGGGCACATTTTTTTCGGTGATCAGGTTTCCAAAAAATTCATTGTCATCAACTTTTGCAACCAAAACTATATTACCTTTTTGATCGCCGGGCAAACTATCTTTTTTAAATTCTACTTTAATGTTTCCGCTTGAATCTGTTGTATAGGTTTCTGCATCACCGGCTGTAAGAATACCTCCCATGCGTTGAATCCCTATTTTCATTTCCACATCTTTTGCGGGTAACCATTTGGCATTCTCAAATTGCTCAACTTTTACAGTAATACTTTTTACCCCTTCTTCAGCACTGGTATCCATTATGATCCTTGCCTTAATAATTTCAAGTTCTGTTGGGGTCATCGCTGTATTATCCCCGTAATCAGGAACGGCAATGAATTTATGTTTGGGAGATGCATCCCATACGGTTTTTAGGGAAGGGGGTAAAAATGCTTTGGCCCTTCCATTTTCATCGGAAACATATTTGCCTAACAGGTTGGTGGCATTATTGCTATCGAGGAATATTTGCACGGTTATATTTTTTTGAGGCTCTGTCTTTTTACCTGACTTTAATAGTGTTTCAAATAGCAGGTACTGCATACTGTTATTGGAATTATAGTAATGCATTTTTATCGTTTTTTCCTTTACTACTGAATCTTCCTGTGCGTTAACAACTTTAGTAAACAGTAATGAAAATAAGAAGATCAGGAAGAAGTATTTATTTGATTTCAGCTTTTTCATTTTCATCAGTTAATGTTTTATAGATTGAAATGACAGGAAAGACTCTTGCAAAAAAAGTGATGATCAGCAATGCACCCGCAAGAGAACCCATCGAAATAGCCCATTCTTCCCAACTGGGAAAATAATAATGGTAGCTGGCAGGAACATCATGCATTGGTAATAAAGGATGAAGTAAGGTAGGAGTTACGATGAGGTAACGTTTGAACCAGGCACCAACAACGACCATTGCACCGGCAATAAACATCGGGAGTGGTTTTCTCCCTTTTTTAAATACAAGAATAAAAATTGGAATGATCATGCCAACTAATACTGCAAACCAGAACATAGGAGCGTATGCCCCGGCAAATAATTGTGTTAAATGGGCCTCTTCAGGTTTCTTCATTTTGAATGCCGGAACCAGGTACTCATTTATATTAAAATAGAGATACAGAAGAGCCAGCATCACCAGCATTTTTCCCATTTTATCAAAATGCTTATCGGTTATGTATTTTTCAAGATGATAGGATTTCCGGAATACATACATAGCGACTACCACACCGCCAGCACCTACCAAAAATGCACCTGATACAAAATAGGCCCCGAAATTTGTACTGTCCCAACCCGGTCGGTATGTAGTGGCAAATAACCAGGAGGTAACGGTGTGAATACAAAATGCTACCGGTATAATAAGAATACAAAGTATGGTAATGACCTTATCCCTGATCTTCTCCTGTTGAGGGTCATCTTTCCAGAATTTACCCAGCCAACGATACAATTTTGAAAATGACCTGCCCAGTCTTTCTTTTG
>JAYVUE010000261.1:0-5092 GCA_043788195.1 Chitinophagaceae bacterium | reverse complement strand
AGCTCCTGTATTGCCAAGATTATTAAATGTTGTGCCGCCATTTGTACTTACCTGCCATTGATAAGTCGGTGAAGAGCCTGCAGCTGTTATGGTAAAGCTTCCGTTAGCACCCACACATAATATATTATTTACCGGTTGTGATATTATAGTAACGGGTATGTTTACAGTAAGAATTCCTGGCGTTGATATTGCGGCAGGCGAACAGGTACCTGAAATTACACAACGGTATTGATAAGTATTCATGGCCAACGTGGCGCCGGTAATATTCATTGCTGCAATAGTAGTACCTGAATAAACTCCGGTATTGGATAAATTTGTAAATGTCCCTCCCCCGTTAGTACTTACCTGCCATTGATAAGTTAAAGAACCTCCCAAACCAATTACACTAAATCCTGTATTACCACCAACACAAACATTTGCATCAACAGGTTGTTGTGCTAGTGAGGGTGCATCAATAATAGTTAAAGTTGCTGCATTTGAAATAGCCGTTGTTGGCGCACAGGTACCGGTAACCACACAACGATATTGATATCCGTTTTGTATCGCGGTGGCCGTAAAAGAATAAGATGGTAAAGTTGCACTGATAATATCATTAAAATTTGATCCGCCATTGATACTGATCTGCCATTGATAGGTTAAAGGAGAACCGTTTGCAGTAACAGTATAATTGACCACTGTACCTATACAAACATTTGCATTAGTTGGTTGTGCTGTAATGGTGGGCGAACAACTTCCTCCACAACCCGGGCTGATAGAAAAGTTGGCTACCCTGGTTGCCCATTGGCTGGAAGGATTATAATTTGCAGTTATCCAGAATGATCCGTTTATAGGGTCAATAGTCATTGCATTATAATCACCATAACGGATACTCGCATTTGGGGCAGTACCTGCAATTACAGTTTGTTCCGGTTCGGTCATCACATTCAGCGGATCGCAAACCTTTCTTCCCGTAAATCTTATAGAAGGAAAAGAAGTTGGGCCTGCAACATTATAGCCCAAGCCAATAGAACCATCGCCATTGATAGCAATACAGGACATCCATCTGTGCAATGGATCAGCCGCCAGTCCGTAGGTACCCTGCTGATAAATAACCCAACTGGTTGATGGAGGCGTTTTTCTTAATTCATACCACCGTACACCTGCATGCGAATTACCATCCAGTTCATTCACATGTGTACACACTATCGCCTCATATGTGCCAAAATTCCGGTAAAAAATTTTATTCATCAGTACTTCCCTCAGCGGATCCAGTTTTACGGATGAACCCTGTTGCGGAATACAGGAGAAAGTAGTGTAACCACAAAAATTTGTGCTGAAAGGCAGCGTTGGTAAAAGATCCGGGCCGGTAAATGTTGTATTGGCTGGTGTTACCCAATCTACATTAAAACTAAAAATTTCCAAACGGTCAACAATACCCGTAGTCCAGGCATCATCTGCCATCCGCATTAATAATGCCGGTGAATTTGCCGGTGCATTAGTTGAACCAACAAAATCAACGGGTGTAGCAGCCTGGAAACCAATGGTAGGATAAGCAGGAATAGTAAAACGTTGAATGGCTGTTGTAGGTGTACCAAGCAGCATTTTTGCACGATCCATTGCATAAATGGCCGGACTGTTTTCGTTTGAAGTAACTAAATATGAATTACCCCATGTTGCAAGTTTAATATAATCTGGAAACTGCGGAGTTGTAAAATTATAAACAAAATAAGCGCCTGCAGGATTAGCAGTTTGCGAAACACAAATAATCACATGATTACCAACGTTTGCAATTTCACTGATCAACCACCTATCGGCAATCTGATCATATAATACTACCGGGTCGCCAAGTCCGCTGATGCCGCTAATGGTACTTAATACGATCGAGTTTACAAGAATAGTACCTGCTTTATCCCAGATCCTGATGAGGGAACTGGAATTATTATTGATCATCTGAACAATATGATTTGGACCCGATGCCATATTATTATCAGATGGATTTACACCTGTATATCCCAACCCCGGAAATTGCAGGTTTAAAGTTGCCGGGCTATTTACTGTACCGGATAAATTATATTGAGTTTGTATGGCCGGATCAAGGCCCTTTGGCAATGCATTTGGATTAATAGCTTTATGCAACCTGATCTGGCCTTCTGCATCATTCTCATTTTCTACACCCCTGTAATTTGGGCCCATTGGTGCATTTTTATTAGATAACATTGTAAGCGGCAGTGAAATCCTGGCCAGTTTACATTCCAGCAGTTGTGGATTGGTGAGATGGAACTGTTCGTTCTGGGCTATAGCTTCAGAAAAAAAAGACATTATGATAAGCAATAAGCCAAATATTTTTTTCATACAATACTTTTAAAAAAGGTAAAAGCTACCTGGATTTAGTACAAAAAATTACATACCTGTATGCTATACAGATTGCACTAATATACCAAATTATTGTGATAATGAAAAAATGAAAACATCAACTTGCTAACAGCTGTGCATAGAAAAAAGCAATTTATTTTGAACCAAAAACTTTCTTCAAAAGTGCCGTTACCTGTGCTGCGGGGTCTTTACGGATCTTTTGTTCTTCCAAACCAATATTTAAAAATAAACCGCTCAATGCCCGTTCAGTGACATAAGCTGTAAGGTCAGTATTAACCGGAGTTCTGGAGAATTTATTATATGCAGTAAATACATCACGCCAATATTTGGTGGCGTCTGTTTTTATCAATGCCGTTTCAATTACAGGTTTAAATTTATCAGTGAGAACCTTTGTTGTAGTTTTCTTTAAATAATCTGTAGCCGCAAAATCACCGCCCCTTAATATCTGCAGGCCATCTTTTATGGTCATCTGTTTTATCGCATTCCAGAAAATATCACCAACTCCTTTTGCAGCATCTTCCGCTGCACGATTCATTGACAAGATAGCTTTATCAACAAGATTTCCCATTCCAAAATTCCTAAGGGTCCTTTCTACTTTTTTAGCTTCTTCAGGCATTAATATTTTTATTGCCAGGTTGGTAAAAAAACCATCTGTTTTACCAAGGCGTTTACTGCTGCTGTCGGTACCCACTTTTAATGCCTCTTTTAAACCTGCAATGATCTCATCATTGGAAAGGCCTTTTACAGTATTACCAGGTATTGCTGCAGCAATTTTTTTAAATATCCCCGAGGAATCGATCTCTGCCGCTTTATTAAAAATGTCTGTTATGGTTTGGGCAGATAATGAGCCCGTTGAAATAAAAGCAACAAACAAAAGTAAAATGATCTTCTTCATAATTATTTTTAATTTACCGGAGCAAAAATAAAGCCATTGATGCTAATAAAGGGTTAAAACTATTTGTTGCTGCTTATGTCGGTAAAAATTGAATACCGGATAAGGCCTATATTTAACTAAATTTGATCATCTAAAAATTTTATCATGAAAAAATATTTTCTATTGATCATAATTGGCCTTTCCATTTTCTTAAAAGGATTTGCCGATGAAGGTATGTGGCTGCCTAATTTATTACAGGCCATGAATGAAAAGAATATGAAAAAGATGGGGATGAAGATAAATGCTTCAGACATTTATAGTATCAGCAAGGGAAGTTTAAAAGATGCGATTGTTAGTTTTGGTGGCTTCTGTACTGCAGAAGTTATATCTGACTATGGATTATTACTAACCAATCACCATTGTGGTTTTGATGCCATTCAAAATCACTCTTCTATTCAAAATAATTATATCCGTGACGGATTTTGGGCTTATAACAAAGAACAGGAATTACAAAATGCGGGCCTCTTTGCAACTTTTATTGTTCGCATCGAAGAAGTGAGCAGTGCTATATTAAAAGATGTTGGTGCCGGCCTCAGTGAAAAAGAACGGCAAAGCATGATCGATAAAAATATTGCTGCATTTAAAGCAGGTATTCAAAAAGAAAGTTACCAGGACATTATCATCAGGCCTTTTTTTGATGGCAACAAGTATTATTTATTTATTACCGAAACTTATAAAGATGTTCGTTTGGTTGGTGCTCCGCCTTCATCCATTGGTAATTTTGGAAAAGATACTGATAACTGGATGTGGCCCCGTCATACCGGTGATTTCTCTATGTTCAGGATCTATGCCGGCAAAGACAATAAACCTGCAGCGTATTCAGCAGATAATGTACCCACAAACCAAAACGTTCGTTGTCTATTTCATTGAACGGTATGAAGGAAGGAGATTTTACCATGGTGTTTGGTTTTCCGGGGCGTACTAACGAGTACCTGCACTCGAGCGCTGTAGAGCAGATCATCAATGTAAGTGATCCGGCCAAGATCGGTATTCGTGCAAAAGCGTTGGCGATTATTGACGGGTTTATGCGTAAGGATGAAGAAATAAAGATACAGTATGCTTCAAAGTATGCCGGTATAGCCAATGCGTATAAAAAATGGCAGGGCGAGATCCTTGGATTAAATGCTACCCATGCCGTACAAAAAAAGAAAGACTACGAAGCGGGTTTTGAAAAGATCGTAATGGCAAAACCCGAAATGAACCTCGGCTATATTGATCTGCTGAAAAAACTGAAAGAATCTTACACTGCTATTTCCCCTTTTGCCTATGCAAGGGATTATTATAATGAAATAATTCCAAAAGTAGAATTGTGGAGTATTGCCGCCGATATGAATTCATTACTCACCGCTTATTCAAAAAGCGAAGAGGCCTATAATAAACGCAAGACTGAAGTACTCACAAAACTGGAAGGTTTTTTTACAGAATATAATGCCGGAGTTGATGAGAAACTGTTTGAATCGTTGATGGGTATGTATGTGAGCGATCAGAAAACCGAATATGTTTCCCCTTCGCTGATGAATATGCTGATGGTAATTAAAAACAGTAACCCTATCGCTGAAATAAGTAAAACTGTGTATTCGCAAACTGCTTTTAATTCTTTCGAAAAAATAAAAGCTTTGCTCAATGGAAATACTGCAACCGCCATTGCGGCCATCAAAGCAGATATTGCAGGTCAGTTGTACACCGATATTTTTACCACCTATGTTACAAAAGTGAGCCCACAGCTAAATGAGTTGCAGTCCACTATCAATCAATTACAACGTACTTATATGCAGGCACAAATGGATGTGTTCAGCAGCAAAACAT
>JAYVUE010000260.1:0-6590 GCA_043788195.1 Chitinophagaceae bacterium | reverse complement strand
TTCTTTATTCTTTCATCAGACCAGAATTTTTCTTTTTCATTAAACAGTTTTCTGAATATTTTGGAGGGAGCTGTGTTCCATAAAATGGTATAAGTATTTGGGATAACTACAGTCATCAATGTATTATCATTTACATTATACTTAATTAAAGAATCCTTATTATTTAAAAAATCGATGACCGAAATAGAATCAGTTTCAAAATTGGCAGCAATTTTTTGTGCAAGGTCTTCTTTTGTTCTTAGTTTAGTGATCACCAGGTTTACCGGTGATTGATTACCTGCACGCAGCATACGTAATAAATTATACAGGCTCATACCTTCTTTAACAAGGTAACGTCCCGGCTTTATTTTTTTTGGATAGTGTACCTGTTTTGCCAACCGGTCAAAGAAAAAACTGCCGGAGATGATCTTTTGTTCCAATAAACCATCTTTCACCTGGTTATAAGTACTGCCTGTTCTGATATAAAAATATTTTCCCTCAGGCGCTGATACAACAGGACCGAAGAGTTGCCATACAATAAAGCCAACACTTAGTAGCAATAAGAGAAGGGTACCGTAAATTATCTTTCTTTTCATTTTAAGTTATAAGTAACAAGGTAAAATAAAAAACCCCGTCAGTTAACGACGGGGTTAAAAATATTTTGTAAATACTATTAAGGTTTGGGTGGGTTAACTGTGCCAGGCATTGTGGTTGTTTTACCAGGTTGTACCGGTGCTGTTTGTTTTGGGGTAGATACACCTTTTATCAGATCGTCGTTTACCGATGAACTTCCACCAGATTTCGGAATAAAAAGAGGGGATAAGATGCAGAGTACACCTACTATTGCACCAAATAACCAGGTTCCTTTTTCCAGTACATCTGTAGTTTGCTTAACACCCATCAGTTGGTTGCCAAAACCACCAAAACTGGATGATAAACCGCCACCTTTTGGATTTTGTATCAAAACGATCAAACCCAGTATAATAGAGGCGATAATAACTAAAATTCCAAATAAAACTAACATATTATGATCCTTTTAAGTTTTCTATTTTGGCTGCAAAGTAAGCGATTTTAGAAGGATTGAGCAAACTTAATTTTTGGTACAATTCAAGGGCTTTGTCCTTTTTCCCCTGTTTTGCAAATACTTCGGCCATGGCTTCGGTTAGTATTTCATCTTCCGTGTTGCTTTTTTCTGCCAAAATCTGAATGACAGTATCAGTTTGCTCAGTAGCGTTTATCAGTGTCTGGCTTAATTTTTCATTTTCTCCGGAATGGATCTTTTTCATTGTTTTAAGCCATTCCGTAAAACTTTTTAACTGGTTGCCCAATTTATCACCCTGTTGAACTTCATCGCTAAGTTTAATTCCTTGTGAAGCAAAATAATCTACAAGGTGCATTGGTTCAAAAAGCAGGTTATCGTTCTTACTATTTTCAGGTGGCATTTTCAATTCCAGTTTCATGGTTTCAATTTCTTTTTCCATAATTGCATTGTCTTCTTCCTCATCATCAGGTTCATTTTCATTATGTTTCAATTCAATTGTTGGTTCTATTGCTATATCAGGTTTTTCTTCAACATTAATATTTGTTGTTTCTTCAAATGATATTTCAGGTAAAGGGATTATTTTGATTTCTTCGTTGCTCTCCACCGTTTGTTGTAATTGAAAATTTAACCAATGTGGATTATTGAAAAAGAGGGCAGTTGTTGCGGCTTGTTTTTTATATGTTTCAGATGAAGGTTCAGTTTTTTGTAATAAATAAAATTGCGCAGGTGAAAAATACGGATGATCTTTTGTGATCTGTTCAAGAATATCTTTTGAGTAGTTATGCATTTTATTTTTTGCTTTTAGCCATTAGCTTTTAGCGGTTAGCATCAGCTTTAAAGTTTGAACCCTCATCAGTCGTCGGTCGTCAGGGGTCAGTCATCTTTTATCCCCCTCACCAATTCGAAAATATTTTATTAAATATTCCATCTACAATATTTCTTATGATCTCTGTACTCAGCGATGCTTCGGCCTGTGTTAAGCTTTGTGAGGCCGGGAAATCGAAATTACCCGAAACATTTGTTTCAATATCTTTTGTGCCATCTGTAACCAGTTTATTTTTAAAACTGAGGTGCACACTTACTGTTAAACGGTTTTGGCTGGCATCATTATTACTGATACCGGTTGTTGATACATAATATTCCGAAACAAAACCACCGATATCGTAATGAACGTCATCGCTATTGGTCTGGCGTAGCCGGGTGGTACTAATTATTTTTTGTTTTAGTTTTTCGGTCAACTGTGGACTCAATTGCGGATTTACATACTGCGCTTTATTTTCAAACATAGTTACCCTGAACGTTTTTACTTCAACGGGTATTGAAACGTCTTTAAAACCATACTTGCAGGTAGCAAAGGAGAAAATGACAATGAGCAATACACAATATGCAACACGCAAACTGGTAATAGCCCACCCACATGGCCCTGCGGATTGCCCACCCACAGGGTCCTGCGGATTGCCCACCCACAAGGTTTTGCGGATTGCCAATTGCTTATTACCCATTACTTTATTCTTCAATATCATACTCTTTTAATTTACGGTACAGTGTTCTTTCACTGATCCCAAGGTCAAGCGAAGCATCCTTACGTTTACCCTTATGTTTTTTCAAAGCTTTAATAATGAGTTCTTTTTCTTTATCAACAATACTCAAAGATTCTTCCACGTCTTCATGTTGCTGTATAGGTGCATTGTTGTGATGAATGAAAACAGGTTGCGACGATTGTAAGGTATTGGCATGTGAACCGAATTCCTTTACATTATTATTGTCATTTGTAAATACGGGTGAATGTTGTGATATGGATTGGTTTTGCAGCAGATCGAAGAACATTTTTTTTAATTCGTTCACATCCTTCTTCATATCAAAGAATAATTTGTACAGTATATCCCTTTCATTGGCAAACTCCGACTGGCTTACTGCACCCGGGCCGGTAGCCAATACCGGTAGTCTTGAATAATTATGTTCGGGTAAAAAACTTTTTAATACCACACCTGTTATTTTTTTATCCTGGCTTAATACCGAGATCTGTTCTGCAATATTCTTTAATTCACGTACATTGCCCGGCCAAGGATAATTTATTAACACATCTTTTGCGTCATCGTCGAGTTGTACAGGAATAGATTTATACCTGTCGGAAAAATCAGTTACAAATTTCCGGAACAATAAAGGAATATCATCTTTACGGTCACGCAATGCCGGAACCCTTATCGGTACTGTATTTAAACGGTAATAAAGATCTTCCCTGAAGCGATTGGTATGTGTATATTCTATCAACTCTTTGTTGGTTGCGGCAATTACCCTTACATCAGTTTTCTGCACTTTGCTACTGCCCACACGTATGTATTCACCGGCTTCAAGTACCCGCAATAAACGAGCCTGCGTACCAAGGGGCAATTCGCCTATTTCATCTAAAAAAATGGTACCACCGTTCACCGTTTCAAAATATCCTTTACGGCTATCAACTGCACCGGTAAAAGAACCTTTTTCGTGTCCAAATAATTCTGAGTCGATAGTTCCTTCGGGAATTGCTCCGCAGTTCACTGCAATAAATGGATTATGTTTTCTTGCACTTAATGAGTGAATGATCTGAGAAAATACTTCTTTTCCCACACCGCTTTCGCCATTGATGAGCACACTAAGATCGGTATTGGCAACCTGGGCTGCTACAGTTAATGCAAGGTTAAGTGCCGGAGCATTGCCAATAATTCCAAAACGATTTTTTATTGATTGTAATTCCATAATTAAAGCCCCCTCCACTCCCGAAGGGGGAATTTTGGAGTATGATTATTTTATTTTTTTTTCAATTTCCCGAATAACGACTTTATGGTCATTCAAAATTTTTTCCTTTAACTGCCAGGTTCAATTAAATAATGCTCGCATCAGCAGAGTTAAAGGTTTCCCCTTCGGGGGCGGAGGGGGCTTTTCCTATAAGAGTGCCCGCTGTACAACTTTCTATCTTAACCATTACATACTCACCTTTTTTAAAATTCTGTTTCGGAAACACTACTACTTTGTTCTGGTCAGTTCTTCCATACAATTCCTGTTCACTTTTTTTTGAAATACCTTCTATCAATACTTTACGGGTCTTACCCACTTCCTTTTGCATACTTTGCAATGAATGTATACGATGTAGATCGATCATTTCCTGTAATCTTCTTTTCTTCTCATTTTCCGGAATGTCATCGGCAAACCTTCGTGCAGCCAGTGTTCCGGGCCGCTCACTATAAAAATACATATAGGCCAGGTCGTATTTAAAATAGTCCATCAGGCTAAGCGATTGCTGGTGATCTTCTTCAGTTTCTGTACAAAACCCTGTTATCATATCAGTGGATAAACCACAATCGGGTATAAGTTCTTTTATCCTGTTCACTTTACTGATATACCACTCACGGCTATACGTTCTGTTCATCATTTGCAATATCCTGCTGCTGCCACTTTGCACCGGCAAGTGTATATAATTACAGATGTTCTCATATTTTACAATAGTATATAAAACATCATCTGTAATATCTTTTGGATGCGAAGTAGAAAAACGAACCCTCAATAATGGATCTATTAATGCAACCTTTTCAAGGAGTAAAGCAAAAGTAACGCCCCCTCCGCTTTTATCTTCTCCATTTCCTCCCCCTTTGGGGGAGATAGAAGGGGCTTGATAATAACTATCTACATTCTGTCCCAGTAATGTTACTTCCCGGTATCCCTGGTCAAACAATGCAGCACACTCACTAATAATACTATCGGCATCCCTGCTTCTTTCTCTTCCCCTGGTAAATGGAACCACGCAAAACGAACACATATTATTACAGCCCCGCATGATACTAACGAATGCGGTTACCCCATTACTATTTAAACGTATTGGAGCAATATCGGCATAGGTCTCATCACGACTTAATAAAACATTTACAGCTTTTTGCCCTGTTGTAGCTTCTTCGATCAAAACAGGTAAACTGCGGTAGGCATCAGGTCCTACCACCATGTCTACTAATTTTTCTTCTTCAATGAATTGTGCTTTTAAGCGTTCAGCCATACAGCCTAATACACCTACCAATAATCCTGGGTTAGCTTTTTTGAATTTCCTGAATACCGTAAGACGCTTTCTTACAGTGATCTCAGCTTTTTCACGGATAGAGCAGGTGTTGATAAAAATGAGATCGGCTTCTTCTACATTTTTAGTAGGCCCAAACCCATTGTTGATAAGTATAGAAGCTACAACCTCACTATCCGCAAAGTTCATTGCACAGCCATAGCTTTCGATATAAAAATGTTTTTTATAAGCATTGATGTCAGTCCTGAAAGGTGCAAAGGCTTCACCTTGCCGGGCTTCATCATGTATCTTTTGTGTCAGTGTTTCCAACGATCAATTTAACTTTATTGGGAGAGCAAAGATAGTTAAAAGAGGTTATAAGTGACAGGATGGCAGGGGTTATTTAACAGGTTTATTTTAATACTGAAACAGTTAGTTTAAACGAAATTGAAAATTTGATAATCAATGGGTTAAAGTGTCACTAACATGACGGATAAGAGGATTCAGTTATTATATCCCCGCGTCTGTGATAAATAGAGTAAATTTACAAACGTTAACTACATCATTTTTCTTTCCTTAAAACAAATGGGATGCTGAATCCCCGATACTGGTATGAGCATTAACCTTTATATCGTTCGACACGGTAAGATAAATACCGACCAAAATAACAAACAGGAGTACCTCCACTTATCTGAAAAAGGTAAATCTTTCAGTTCATTTCTTAACAAACGCTTCAGTGATATTTATTTTGATCATATTTTTTACCAATCCATTGATGTTAAAACAACTGATCCGTACAACATGTGCCGGTCAACGATCCAGGGAATGAAGGGGGTAAAATCTGAATTTAATAATCCCCAGATGAGCAAGTCTTTTGAAGCTTTAAATGAAGAAGGTTCAAGCGTTCAGAATGTGATGATCTGTTTTCGTGCAGAAGCTTATAATGTATTGAGCAATATTATCAACTCAAGATCTGAGGAAGAATTTAATAAGGATTACCACAGGGTATTTCATTATAAATTCAGTGGAAATAATTACAGGTTCATTGGTAAGATTACGGCAGATGAATAGTACAGATATATTTCAAGGACATTTAGTTTTAAATATGATTTGTGTGGCACGTAACATATTATATTAACCCGGTAGCAGATTTAAATATTTCAAATTAGCATTGCACATTTTTAGTAATATTTCTTTTTGTCTTGGCCTTTAAGCCATGGGGGCGAATTTACAGGCTTGAAAGGGACTATGCCTATAAGTGTTTTAGTTTGACCAAAAGAAAAAGTAAAAACTGATACTGCAATAAAAAGCAAAAGCAAATGTTAATTCATAAAATTAGTTTTTGCATTTAATTATCTCATAATGAATTTTCAAAAATAACCTTACAATAATTATATTTCTAAATAGCCAAAAAAAACCGAAATGTACCTTTCGGCAACATTTCGGTTTTCAAAATAATAATGTTTTTTACCAGATCTTCGTTCTCTTTTCATTTGGCTTATACATTTTATTACCTTCTTTTACATCAAAGGCTTTGTAAAAAGCATC
>JAYVUE010000259.1:0-3520 GCA_043788195.1 Chitinophagaceae bacterium | reverse complement strand
CTGTAGAATGTTTCTGGAACATTGTGGTGATCAAAAGAGTGGTAATGGAGGCACGTTTACGTTTATTTGGTTTTGCTTTGGCCAACCAGATTGCTACGAATGTGATCAATGATAAATTATTATTTCAACTATCCCCATTGGCTAAAACGGGTTGCCTGAGAGCTATTGGTAATGCGGTAGTGATGGCACAAAACTATCATCCTAATATGATCATCTTATTACTTCGTTTCCAGGAAATATTACAGATCACAGAAGAGAATAAATATGATGATTGGGGAATGTTTTTGGAAACACTGAAAAATGTAAGTACAAAAGAACGCTACTTTTTATTAGATCTGCTTACCGTATCTGCAGCATTTGATGGAAGATTATCTGGTTTGGAAGATGACAACCTGAGAGCGGCTTACGAAAGTGATTATGATCTATATTTCCCACGCCTTAAACAGCTAACTCAAAATTTAAAAGACGGGCAATTAAATGCGGCACTGTCTTTATGTAAACTGGATTTTGTAGCCGGATAAATATTATTTCAACAACTTGATACTGGAATAGCAGGTCATTAAAAATTGATCATCAATTTAATCTTCTCCTTCCCCGGAAAAGAAGATAAGGGTTTTTATTCTTTGTTCTTTGTATCAATAATTATAGTTATCGGGCCATCATTCAGTAAAGAGATCTGCATATCAGCGCCAAATTCTCCGGTTAAAATATTTTTACCCAACTCTTTTTCTAATCGGGTTATTAGTTTTTCATACACAGGAATCGCAAATTCGGGTTTGCTTGCTTTAATATAAGATGGGCGACTGCCCTTTTTTGTATTCGCATGCAATGTAAACTGGCTTACCAATAATATATCTCCGCCCATATCTTTTACTGATATATTGGGTACTTTATTTTCATTCGCAGAATCCTGTGGATCATCGAAAATGCGAAGGTTTACAATTTTGCTGCTAAGCCATTCAATATCTTCATCGTTATCTGCATCTTCAATTCCTACCAATACCAAAAGGCCTTTTTCAATTGATGCCCTGCTCTTACCTTTGATATTTACACTTGCCGTAGTTACCCTTTGTATAACTGTTCTCATCGGTTAAAGATAAAGTCTAATAAATTTCTTCAATAAAATACCTGGTGTAATAATAATCTGTCAAAAATAAAACCCTGCTTTTTTTGCAGGGTATTATTTTTTAATTACTTTGATTTTGATGCCATCAATAATAAGAGTGCACCTAACGGTAAGGGCATCCACCAAAAATCTTTCAGCTCACTTAAATGGCTGCTGTTTTTTCCGATCATATACATCGCAACGGATGCTATGATACATAAAACACCAAGGAAACCGTAAACGCTTTTTTTATTCATGTTGATTGGTTTGGTATAAACTTACTAAAAAAAAGTATGGTTTGCAAGCAATTTTTTATCAAATATCAAAAACTTAATAATTACCTTTTTCTGATTTTTTTACAAAATCATGTACATTTTTAAAATTGAGCATACGCTACCCAACTTTTTGCAATGGTATTGAAATGAGCCGGCCCTGGCTTGCAAAAAGCGATACAACTCACTATTATCAGCCCTTTGAAACTTTAAGGAAAAATCCAAGACTTTAAACGAACATTTTTTGCAAAAAAATGGGGAAAAACGAGCAAAGGCAATACCCTGTTGCATCTATAAAATTATCCACCTTGTTTTTCCACAAGTGTTGATATTTATAAGTTTGAATTTTCACTTGTAACAAATATTTTCGTTTCCCTACGGTTACTTAACAATTACTTAACCTTACTAACCAAGTACTATTTATTATTATGTCAACAAAAAAGCAATCTGCAAAAGGGCTTCTTTTCAGCCGGCAGTTCACCAAAGATGACGTTAGTCCATTCGATATGTTTGAATACGATTACCGCACATCTGTAATTAAAAATCCAACAGGCGAAGTGGTATTTCAAATGGATAATGTTGAGGTACCGAAACAATGGAGTCAGATTGCTACGGATATCTTAGCACAAAAATATTTTCGTAAAGCCGGGATACCAAAAGATGATGGCACTACCGGCAGGGAGACCACGATAAAACAAGTTGCACACCGCATGGCTTATTGCTGGAAAGTTTGGGGCGAACGCTATGATTATTTTGCATCAGCAAGAGATGCAGAAATTTTTTATGATGAACTGGTTTATTCTATTTTAAACCAGGGATGCGTTCCCAACAGTCCGCAATGGTTTAATACCGGTTTATATGAAGTATACGGAATTACAGGAAAACCACAGGGACATTATTTTGTGGATGCCAAAGACGGGCAACTAAAAAAATCAACCAGCGCTTACGAACGTCCGCAACCTCATGCCTGTTTTATATTAAGTGTAAATGATGACCTGGTGAATGAAGGAGGGATCATGGACCTGTGGGTTAGAGAAGCAAGAATATTTAAATACGGAAGTGGTGTGGGTACCAACTTCAGCAGCATACGTGGCGAAGGCGAAAAATTAAGCGGCGGTGGTACTTCATCAGGACTGATGAGTTTTTTAAAAATAGGTGATCGTGCTGCAGGGGCAATAAAAAGTGGTGGTACTACACGAAGAGCAGCCAAAATGGTATGCCTTGATCTTGACCACCCCGAGATAGTAGATTTTATCAACTGGAAAGTTGGGGAAGAAGATAAAGTAGCGGCATTGATCGCTGCCGGTTATCCAAGTGATTATGAAGGAGAGGCCTACAAAACTGTTAGCGGACAAAACAGCAATAATTCTATACGTATCCCCAATGCATACTTTAAAGTATTGGATGAAGATGGTGATTGGGAATTGAAAGCAAGGAGCGACGGAAGAGTAATGAAAAAAATAAAAGCAAGGGAGCTGTGGAACAAGATCAATCATGCTGCCTGGCGTTGTGCTGATCCGGGCACTCAATATGATACCACTATCAACGAATGGCATACCTGTCCCGAAGGCGGCCCCATAAGAGCGTCTAATCCATGTAGTGAGTACATGTTCCTGGATAATACAGCCTGCAATCTTGCCAGTGTAAACCTTCGCCAGTTCTTTGAAGAATCAAATAATACTTTTGATGTACAGGGATTTGAATATACCTGCCGTTTATGGACAGTAGTGTTGGAAATTTCTGTGCTGATGGCACAATTTCCTTCCAAAGAAGTGGCACAACTGTCTTATGATTACAGAACCCTGGGATTAGGATATGCCAACCTGGGCTCTATGCTGATGGTTAGCGGTATTGCTTATGATAGTGAAGAAGCAAGAGGTATTGCCGGTGCTATAACAGCAATTATGACTGGGGTAGCTTATAAAACTTCAGCTGAACTAGCCAGCTTTTTAGGTGCATTTAAAAAATATGAGGAGAATAAAACACACATGCTTCGTGTGATGCGCAATCACCGGGCAGCTGCTTACGATGCTGCAGATGCCTATGAAGGAATTGAAATAAAACCTCAGGGTATCAACGCTAAATATTGCCCGGATTATTTATTAAAAGCCGCTACCAAAGCATGGGATGATGCAGTGCAGCT
>JAYVUE010000258.1:0-4594 GCA_043788195.1 Chitinophagaceae bacterium | reverse complement strand
CGCTGAAGGTTGAAGGTTGAAGGTTGAAGGTTGAAGGTTGAAGGTTGAAGGTTGAAGGTTGAAGGTTGAAGGTTGAAGGTTGAAGGTTTGTAATTGGTAAAGATAATGTAGTTTTTAACTGTATATCCTGCATCCAGTATCCAGCATCCAGTATCTTTACAAATAAACATCTTCTATTAAAAAATACTCAACCGGTTCATCCTTTAGCATTGTAATTGCAAGAATGTTGAATTGGATTCTTTTCCACTGCGGATGTTGAAATAAAAATTGTTCGGCTGCATTGATCAGGTTCTTTATCTTCTTTTTGCTAACTGCTTCTTCAGGGTGGCCAAATTTTTTTGTCCGCCGGGTTTTTACTTCTATAAAATGCAGGATCATATCTTTTTCAGCAATGATATCAACTTCCCAATGAGAATAGCGCCAGTTTTGGTGTAAAATAGTGTAACCGGTTTTTAAAAAGTATGCGGCAGCCATTGCTTCTCCTATATTGCCTGTTTGGTTGTGCCTGGCCATTTTTCAAAGTTATAGAATTAGAAAATAAGTCAATGGTCAATAAGTCATTGGTCAGTGTATCAGATTAAGCGATATAATTACGATTGACTCAATGCCTAACAGTTTTTTACTGCCATGCCGGCGAAATGAATTTTTAAGCACCCTTATAAAATTATGGGTTAAAAAATATTATTGCTTATTTTTGCTGCAAAGAACTAAAAAATGCAAAGACAACAAACCTCTTCAATCATCATAGCCCTGGTACTTATACTTGCTGCAGCCATATCAAGGGTAGTTATGTATCCTCATAATTTTAGCCCCATCATCGGCATGGCTATTTTTGCAGGGGCAGTTGTTAAAGACAAAAGACTGGCATTTGCTTTCCCACTATTAGCAATGTTTCTTTCTGACGTATTTTTTGAAGTATTTAAAATTGCTCCCGGCTTTTGGGGTTGGGGCCAATTGGTTGGTTATGGTATTCTGGCATTAATTACTCTACTGGCTTTCAGTATGAAAAAATTAAATGTAATAGTTGTTGCAGGCTATTCAATTGGAGCTTCCCTGCTGTTTTTCTTTTTATCAAATTCTGCATTCTTTATTTTTGACAATCCGGTCTATCATACTTACACACAAAACTTCAGTGGATTTATTAATTGCCTGATAGGAGGATTACCTTTCTTAAAGACCGGAATAGTTGCTGACCTGGTTTATAGCGTCATTTTGTTTGGCACCTACTACCTTGTACAAAATTTTGCTTTTTCCAAAAAAGCAGTTGCTTAAATAAATAAAAAATAATTGATAAAACACCTGTTGTATGGCGGGTGTTTTATTATTACAGGGATTGAGTCTCTTCGTATCCATCATCAATGGCCAGGTCTTTTCCGGCGGCGGCAGCAGTAGCCAATTCATCACACCGGTTATTGAATATATTATCGGAATGCCCTTTTACCCATACCATCCTCACCTTCATTTTTTTTGTTAAATGATAGTAATGTGTCCATAGATCCTTATTTTTTTTACCACCTTTAAAATCTGTGGCTATCCATTTTGTTAACCAGCCTTCTTCAATTGCCCTTACCACATACTGGCTGTCGGAATAAATAATAATCTGCAATTCCTTTTTTGTTATGGCTTCCAAACCGGTTATAACGGCTAACAATTCCATCCGGTTGTTGGTAGTAAAACGAAATCCTTTTGAGATCTCCTTACGATGTTTATTCCATAATAATATAACGCCATAACCACCCGGACCCGGGTTGCCACGTGAAGAGCCATCGGTGTATATTTTTATTTCACTCATTGATTTTTTTCGATGATGGGCTTTAGCCCATCATTTTATACCTGAAACACCCCTGTTTTAAATTCCTCTATTACAGGATTATGATTGGCAGCAGCAATACCTTCACTTATATGTTTGCGTGTGGCACCGGGATCAATGATAGCGTCTACCCAAAGACGTGCACTTGCATAATAAGGCGTGGTTTGCGAATTATAACGTTGTGTTAACTTCTCCAATAATTGCTTTTCATCTGCTGCTGTTATTTCCTGTCCTTTCTTTTTTAATGTGGCTACCTGTATCTGTAACATAGTTTTGGCTGCCTGTTCGCCTCCCATTACTGCAATCCTTGCTGTTGGCCAGGCATAAATGAACCTTGGGTCGTAAGCTTTTCCACACATGGCATAATTACCTGCACCATATGAGTTACCAATGATGATGGTAATTTTGGGTACCACCGAATTAGCCACTGCATTTACTAATTTGGCACCGTCTTTTATAATGCCGGAATGTTCGCTTCGGCTTCCAACCATAAAACCCGTTACATCCTGTAAAAAAACAAGGGGTATTTTTTTTTGATTACAGTTCATAATAAAACGTGCGGCTTTGTCGGCACTGTCATTATAAATTACACCACCCAATTGCATTTCACCCTTTTTTGTTTTTACGATCAGGCGTTGGTTGGCAACAATACCAACTGCCCATCCATCCACACGTGCATAACCGCATAAAATGGTTTTACCATAATCTTCTTTAAACTGATCAAAGCTTCCCTGGTCAGCAATACAATTGATCATATCCACCATATCATAGGGCTTACTATTGCCATCACTCATTATACCATAAATTTCTCCATTATTATTTTTGGGAGCTATGGCAGTAATGCGATCAAAACGGGCCTCATCTGTCTTACCCAATTTATTCATTAACTTTTTGATGTAATCAAGACATTCTTCTTCCGTTTTAAATTTATAATCCGCAATTCCACTTATCGAATTATGTGTATCTGCACCACCCAGTGTTTCATTGTCAATGTCTTCGCCAATGGCGGCTTTTACCAGGTAAGGTCCGGCCAGGTAAATAGAACCATTCCCTTCCACCATCAATGTTTCATCACTCATAATGGGCAGGTAAGCACCACCCGCAACACAGGCACCCAAAACTGCTGCAATTTGCGTTATGCCCATCGCACTCATCTTCGCATTATTGCGAAAGATCCGGCCAAAATGTTCTTTGTCTGGAAAAATTTCATCCTGCATTGGTAAAAAAACACCAGCACTATCCACTAAATAAATGATGGGTAATTTATTTTCCATTGACATTTCCTGCATTCTCAAATTCTTTTTGCCAGTGATAGGAAACCAGGCACCGGCTTTTACTGTCTGGTCGTTGGCAACAATTACACATTGCCTGCCACTTATATATCCAATTCCACTAACAGTGCCGCCAGCAGGACATCCGCCCTGTTCTTCATACATTTCGTAACCGGCAAATGCGCCGATCTCTATAAAGCTGGTGTCTGCATCACACAAATAAGCGATCCTTTGCCGGGCAGTAAGTTTACCCTTTTCATTTTGTTTTTTTGCAGCCTGTATTCCACCTCCTTCATATATTTTTTCTAAACGTTGTTTTACCTGGCTCCAGGCAAGTTTCATCGCATCTTCGTTTTTATTGAATTCAATATTCATAGTTAATAGTTAATAGTTGATGGTTGATAGTTCATAGTTGATGGTTTACAGGTAACGAGGTGTTCATATTTCATTGCTTTTTTTGTAAATTTGTTTACTTGTCTTTCTATGAACCATGATCTATTGACCATCAACTAACTACAAAAATATGGCTAATGAAATTAACCGCATAGTAAAACTATTTGCCGAACTGCAACACGGAGATTGCTGGATTGGAATTAATTTCAAAGAAGTACTACATGAAGTGAATGCAGCAATGGCAGGTGCAGATAAGTTGGGCAGATCAAATAATATCTGGCAGCTGGTTGCGCATATCACTTATTGGCGTACAAGGGTGGTAAACAGGTTGACGGGTAGTGATAATCCTCCTCCTTTTTCTGATTTTTTATTGCCGGCAGAATTAACCGAAGAAAACTGGCGGCAGGCCTTGCACGATTTTGAAGCCGCTTATCATTTGTTACGAAACGCCATTTTAAATTTTAAAGAAGATCATCTTGATCATCCTTCACCAAAAGAAGGGCAGTCCTTTTACCAACTCATGTTGGGTTGTTTACAGCATGATGCTTATCATTTGGGGCAAATGCAATTACTAAAAAAATTAAATTAAACCCCCTTCCTGTTTACCGGGTGGTACAAATCATGGTGTCACCTGGACGGCAACACCTGCAGTAACTGTTATCCGTAAAGGCTTTTCGTATTGTTATATCTGTAAAATATTCCTGAAAAAAATTATTGGATAATTCATTTCAAAAGATCACCGGGAAACGTATTCTTGTGTAGAGCCAAAGCAAAATTTCCGGGAAAATGACCTGCTAAAAGCCTGTTTGGGAGTATTGGTGGAGAATAAAAATCGGTAAAGCTTGGAAATGTTGAAGGGAATTATTATGTTTATACTCAACTAAAACAAAACTATTTATGAAAAATTATGTAACAATCGCTGGAGGTTTGCTTACGGGCATAGCAATGTTTCTTCCATTTTTTTCAATGATGGGCACTTCAATAACTTTTATGGATAGGAACGGTAGTGTTTCCTGGTTCTTTATTGCCTGTGGATTAATCATTGCCGTTGTTGGCTTTATGGGTAAAAAAATGTTGAATATTTTAAGCTTATTGCTTGGATTGGTTGTAGCCGGCTTAG
>JAYVUE010000257.1:0-7300 GCA_043788195.1 Chitinophagaceae bacterium | reverse complement strand
CGACCGACGTCAGAGAACAGACAACCGGTGGCCAGTCGTCGGTGGTCAGTGGGCTTTATAATCTGGGTACAGGAACCGCCAGAACTTTCAATGACCTGGTTAAAGCTACGTTTGCAGGATTAAACATAAACCCCAACATCGAATACATCGATATGCCCAAAGATATCCGGGATAAATACCAGTATTTTACAGAAGCAAAAATGGATAAACTGAAAGCAGCAGGCTATACTGAAAATTTTTATTCATTGGAAGATGGTGTGGAGGATTATGTGCGACAATATTTATCAAAGAATTTATTTTATTAAAAATGAAAATTGCTATTATCGGCGGCGGAAATTTAGGTACTGCCATTGCAGAAGGATTATTAAAAAGTAAATTCTGCAAAGCCGGGGATATTACTATTACTAAAAGAAATACAGCTACATTAAAGGCTTTACTTGAAAATGGTGTAAATATTACAGATAAAAACAATGAAGCAGTAAAAAAAAGCGAACTGGTGATCCTTGCTGTTAAACCTTTTCAGGTAAGTGAAGTATTGAATAGTTTTAAAAAAGAATTAACCCAAAAGCACGTATTGGTATCCGTTGTTACAGGCGTATTGATCAAAGACATTGTGGAAATAATAAAAAAGAAAATTCCGGTTTTCAGGGCCATGCCCAATACTGCGATCTCTATCAGGGAAAGTATGACCTGTTTAAGTTTCTCCAATGCTGCAGACAACCAGGTAAGCTTTGTAAAAAACTTATTCTTAAGCCTTGGTAAAGTAACCATCATCGATGAAAAATTAATGGATGCCGCTACTGTTTTGGGTGCTTGCGGAACAGCTTATGCGATGAGGTATATCAGGGCCAATATTCAGGGAGGAATTGAAATAGGTTTTGATGCGGTAACCGCTAACCTGATAGCTGCACAAACTGTAAAAGGTGCTGCCGAATTATTATTACAAAAAGGCACACATCCGGAGCAGGAAATTGATAAAGTAACCACCCCAAAAGGCTGCACCATTGCGGGATTGAATGAAATGGAACACCAGGGATTTAGTTCTTCTTTGATCAAAGGGATCTCAACCAGTTTTAATAAAATTGTGAAGGGTTAAATTTATTTGAAGCCGTTTTTTTTCACAAATTCCTCTTCAAATTTCCTCTACCCGAAAATTCATACTATCTTTACCCGACCTCTAAGATTTTATCCCAAATTTTCCTGGTCATATTTTTTAACGGCAATCGGGTTCCCGAAAAATAAGGGGCTGATTGGTAAATTATTTTTTATGGCTAAGTACGTTTTTGTTACAGGTGGCGTTACCTCTTCCCTTGGTAAGGGAATCATTGCCGCATCACTGGCAAAACTTTTACAAAGCCGGGGTTTAAAAGTAACCATACAAAAATTTGATCCTTACATTAATATTGATCCGGGTACTCTAAATCCGTATGAACACGGCGAATGTTATGTTACAGACGACGGCGCCGAAACCGACCTTGACCTTGGCCATTACGAACGTTTTTTAAACACGCCTACTTCACAGGCTAATAATGTAACCACTGGGCGCATATACCAAACCGTTATAAATAAAGAAAGGGAAGGTGCTTACCTGGGTAAAACTGTACAGGTAATTCCGCATATAACTGACGAGATCAAAAGGAGAATGTTATTGTTGGGTAAAGAAAATAAATACGATATCATCATCACAGAACTGGGTGGTACAGTTGGCGATATTGAAAGCCTGCCCTTTGTGGAAGCCGTGCGACAGCTGCAATGGGAAATGCCTGAAGAAAATTGCATGGTGGTTCATCTTACCCTGATCCCTTATCTGAAGGCGGCCAAAGAATTAAAAACAAAACCTACACAACATAGTGTAAAAATGCTCAGCAGCGAGGGTGTTCATCCAGATGTAATAGTTTGCAGAACAGAAGAACCTTTGAATAATGACCTTAAGAATAAAATTGCACTTTTTTGTAATGTAAAACCCAATGCTGTTATAGAAGCCATTGATGCCAGCAGCATTTATGAAGTGCCGTTAATGATGTTACAGGAGGGGCTGGATGTGATTGTGCTGAAAAAATTACAGATCAACGGATACGCGGCTCCGGAACTTTCAAAATGGAAGGCATTTTTAGATAAACTTAAATACCCTAAAACAAAAGTTACCATTGGACTAATAGGAAAATACATTGAATTACAGGATGCCTATAAATCCATCCTTGAATCTTTTATACACGCCGGCGCAATTAACGAATGTAAAGTGCAGATAGTAGATGTGCATAGTGAAACCATTTCTGATGAAAATGTGGCAGAAAAATTAAATAAACTCGATGGCCTGCTAGTAGCTCCTGGTTTTGGAAACCGTGGGGTTGAAGGAAAAATTACAGCAGTAAAATATGCTAGAGAAAATAATTTACCCTTCTTTGGTATTTGTTTGGGTATGCAAATGGCTGTAATTGAATTTGCAAGAAATGTGCTGGGATGGGCTGACGCTCATTCTACAGAAATGGTAAAAGAAACAACACACCCGGTAATTGACCTGATGGAAGAACAAAAACAGGTAACCGCAAAAGGTGGCACTATGCGGCTTGGTGCTTACCCCTGTGATATTAAGGAAGGTACAATTGCTCATACTATTTATGGTACCACCCATATCAGTGAACGACATCGTCATCGCTGGGAGTTTAATAATAAATACATTGATGATTTTGAAAAGGCAGGAATGATACCCAGTGGAAAAAACCCAGGAACCGGGTTGGTTGAAATAATAGAATTACCAACTCATCCTTTTTTCATTGGTGTACAATATCACCCCGAACTCAAAAGCACCGTGGAAAACCCGCAACCCATTTTTGTACATTTTATCAAAGCGGCAAAAGCATTTGCAGAAAAAAAAGGAGAGGTGAAAAATCCGTTGTTGCAGAGTGAGATGATCTGAGAAAAATGCTAAATGGTAAATTTTAATTGCTAAATTATGAACAGCTGTTAAACTTGAACATTGAGCGTTGAAAATTGAATATTGACTATTTTTAAACCAGCATAAATAACTCTACTTATCATTCTCCCCGCATTTTGCGGGGCTCACTTGTACAGCATACCTTTGCGCAACGTATTAAATTCAAAACAATTTTTCAAAATCATTCCGGTTTACTTTTTGTATACTAAACACACTTTAAAATATTATTCTGTTGAACACCCCTCTTTCGGAGGGGCCAGGGGAGGCCGTAAATTATCCATGACCGAACTCAACCGAAAAACGGTGGAGGAATTCAAACGATCAGATAAGACGCCAGTGATTGCTGTGCTCGAAAATATCCGTAGTGCTTATAATGTTGGCAGTGTATTCAGAACGGCTGATGCCTTTTTACTTGAAGCAATATTTATAACGGGGTATACTGCCATACCCCCTCACAAAGAAATTAAAAAGACCGCATTAGGTGCCGAAGATGCAGTAAGCTGGAAGCATTTTAGCAATACAACTATTGCCATTGAAGAATTAAAGACCATGGGTTATAAAGTATTTGCTGTTGAACAGGCAGTGAATAGCCTCCAGCTTCAGCTGGAGGAATTTAAAAAGGATGAAAAAATCGCAGTTATTTTTGGCAATGAGGTTTCGGGTGTTGAGCAATCTACTATTGAACAATGTGATGGCTGTATTGAAATTCCACAATTAGGAATGAAGCATTCCTTGAATATTGCAACGGCTGCAGGAGTAGTATTGTGGGAGATCATCAGAAAAAGATTAACCCAAACCCCGACAGCGGTTGAAAACCCTGTCGGCGGTTAATTTAAAATTCTAACAGAATTTATTAACCCAGTCAACAGTTAATTTTATATTTATTCCAAATAACCGCAGTGGGGGTCTACAACAACCGCCGACCGGGTTAAACTGTAAATTTACCCATGCTATTTATAAAAAAATACCTTTCCCTAATAAAATTCTCGCATACCATTTTTGCAATGCCTTTTGCATTGATCGGATTTTTTTTGGGGATAAGATATTTACATTTTTGGGACACTTCAATTACTCCCGGCTTGCAGGTTTTAATTTATCCTAATTGGTATTTGACAATAATTTTTATTCTTGTTATTCTCTGCATGATATTTGCACGCAGCGCTGCCATGGCATTCAACCGATGGCTGGATGCAAAATATGATGCAAAAAATCCACGTACTGCAATCAGGGAAATACCTGCAGGTATAATACAACCCAGGAATGCTTTATTTTTTACAATTGCCTGTAGCGGCTTATTTATTGTATGTACTTATTTTATTAATTCAATCTGCTTTTATTTATCACCACTGGCATTACTCGTTGTTTTGGGTTACAGTTATACAAAAAGGTTTACAGCCTTTTGTCATTTGGTTTTAGGTGTTGGTCTGAGCCTGGCACCAATTGGCGCATGGCTAGCCGTTACCGGTAGCTTTGCCTTTTTACCAATACTGTTTTCATTTACTGTTTTATGTTGGGTAAGCGGTTTTGATATCATTTATGCATTACAGGATGAAGAGTTTGACAGGCAAAATAATTTATATTCTATCCCTGTCATAACAGGTAAAATAAAAGCTTTACGAATCTCAGAATTGCTGCATTTATTTTCTGTAGGCTGCGTTATTTATGCAGGTATCTATGGTCATTTTGGAATTTGGTACTGGACAGGAGCCATCCTCTTTACCGGGTTACTTATTTATCAGCACCTGTTAGTTAAACCAAACGACCTGAGTAAGGTAAATATAGCTTTCTTTACAACTAACGGTATCGCATCAGTGATATTTGCAGGTTTTGTTTTACTGGATATCTTTTTAAAGTGATACAGGATACCGGATCGCACAACAATATTTTTCAACCTTCATGCCCATCAAGCATCAAGCATCCAGTATCCGCTATCTTCGCATTATGGCTCGAATCCTTGCAATAGATTATGGCGGAAAACGTACCGGTATCGCAGTAACTGATCCATTACAGATCATTGCCACCGGGTTAACTACAATTGATTCAAAAGATCTTATCCCTTTCTTAAAAAAATATTTTATGATAGAGCCTGTAGAACTTATCATTATCGGTATGCCAAAAAACTGGGATGAATCTGATACTCACGGCACCCCATTGGTAGAATCTGCAATAAAAAAAATACAAAAAGAGTTTCCCCATATGGCACTTAAAACCGTAGATGAACGCTATACTTCTAAAATGGCAAAAAATGCTATGCTGGAAATGGGGCTAAAGAAAAAAGACAGGAGGGATAAAAAAAATGTGGATCTTATTGCCGCAACGATCATGCTGCAGGAATATTTGGGGCAATTGTAGATTTCAGATTTGCGATTTTAGATTGCCTGAGTAAAATGATAACCTTAATTTTGTAAAAAAATCAACAACCTGAAATCTACAATCTAAAATTGAATGATTCTTCCAATAGTAGCCTACGGCTCTCCCATTTTGCGAAAAGTTTGTGATGACATAACACCTGATTACCCGGGATTGCAGGAACTTATTGCCAATATGTGGGAAACCATGTATAACAGTAACGGTGTTGGCCTGGCCGCTCCGCAGGTTAATACAGCCATACGTTTATTTATCATGGATAGTGAACAGATCTTCCTTAACCAGGATGAAGATGAAAAAGGCGAATACCCCGATGAACCAGGATATAAGGGTGTTTTTTTAAATGCACATATTATTGATCTTGATGGAAAGGAATGGGCTTATAATGAAGGCTGCCTTAGCATACCCAAGATAAGGGAAGATATTAACCGTAATGAGGAAGTGACTCTTCAATTTGTTGATGAAAATTTTGAACCACACACCATTACTTTCAACGGAATAACTGCAAGGGTTATTTTACATGAGTATGATCATATCGAAGGTAAACTGTTTATCGATCACCTGAAACCGCTAAAACGTAAATTAATGAAGCGTAAGCTGGATGATATTTCCAGGGGTAATATTAAAGTAGATTACCGGATGGTTTTTCCAAAATAAAAATAATAAATCTATTGATAAAAATTGATTCCCGATTAACCCATTTAAACCTTCTCAACCTTCTCAACCTTCTGCACTTTCTCCACCTTCTTATCTTTCTAATAAATCACCAGAAACCAACAATTACTATTTTTTTAAATGAAATAGCCTTTTTATGTGTCTTAACCAAAAAAATATCCCTTTTTTCCCCTGATTTTATCCACTAAAAAAAAAATAAATAATATACTGTACAGTATTGGTTATTTGGGAAATAGATTATACTTTAGTGGTAGAATTTACCTAATCACTATTAAAACATCGCTTATGAGAAAAGTACGACCCTTGTTTTATCTTACTATTGGTATTTTTTTCTCTGCTATTTCCTTTTCACAAAGTGTTACGCCAGCCATTATTAACGCATCAGGTGGGACTCAGTTCTTTACCTTTTATCGTTTTGAATGGAGTTTTGGTGAAGCCATGGCTATTGAAACCATGACATCGCCGAATCTTATTGTAACTAACGGTGTATTGCAGCCCGGCACACATAACCCTGCCACTGTCAACAACACTAATGCCTGGGATGCAGACGAGATAAAAATATTTCCTAACCCTGTAGCCAGCCAACTGGAGATTGATTTCTTCAGTAAACAAAAAGGAAAAGTAACCATGCTGCTTTTTGATGAAACAGGAAGATCTATTGGAACCCAGGAGTTTGATTATTTTGGTACCGGAAGCATCCAGAAATGGAATTTCGATCCATATGCTCAAGGTGCTTATCTACTTCATATTTATTTAACGCCAACGGGTACTTCTGTGCGTAAGAAAGGTACATACAAGGTTATGAAATTAAAATAGGTTCTTTTGATCGGCTGACATGTTAAACATTTAAAAAACTAAAACTATCTTAAACATGAAAAAGATTTTATTAACGATAACAATTGCTTTTGTTACGTTACTCACCATGGCGCAATCGCCCAACCTGATGAACTACCAGGGTGTGGCCCGCAATGCAGTTGGTAATGTACTTCCCAATCAATCCATTTCGCTCCGCCTGAGTATTTTAAATGGCAGCGGTGGACCGGTTGTATATTCAGAAACCAGAACTATGCTTACCAATGCATTTGGTTTATTCAATGTTGTGGTAGGTAGTTCCGGAGCAACCAGCACAACCGGTACCATTGCAGGTATCAACTGGACAGCTTTTGGTGCCGGCAGTGGTCCAAAATATTTACAGGTAGAAATAGATCCTAATGGTGGTAGCAGCTTTACAAATGTTGGCGCTACACAATTAGTGAGTGTTCCTTATGCATTAAATGCTACTGGTGCTGCACCAGTTGGGCCAGCAGGTGGAGATCTGACAGG
>JAYVUE010000256.1:0-4436 GCA_043788195.1 Chitinophagaceae bacterium | reverse complement strand
CTTGTAACAAAGTAGGCAAGTTGTATATGAATAGAGTATAGCCTTGAAAAATCAATAAAACCTCTATCCATAATGTAAATGCCAAATGGCTCAAATTCTACTAAATCGAGAAAGTTTACTTCGTGTATTTTACCATCTGTAATGTTGATGTAGCAAGGAATTTCACACTTTATATCCAACAAAGTATGTAGCTTAATGGCTGCTTTATGTTTACGAAATTTTGCCCACCAAAATACATCTAAACACAAATCAATTGTAGTAGTATCAATTGCATAAATTTCATAGTGGTCAAATTCTTTCAGGTCTTCGTTAGCCAAAATACAACTACGTGCTTTTGCAATGAGTAGGTAAGCAAAATCAGCAAAGATTTGCCAGTTTCTTTTTTCGTTTGCATAAGCCAAATTAGATTTTGATATGCTGGTGCCAATGCCTAAATGATACCATTTGTTTTTTTGGCTTTGTAAGCACAACACTAAATCACTCAAACTTTCACGATTAGCTAATTGGCCAAACATCATACAAAGCATCTGATGCCAACAAGTAAACTCTTTAATCTTGTAATTGCCACTGTGTTTGTCAACACATTTTTTAAAATCGTTAGCATCAAGCATGGTAAGTACTTGTGAAAAAACATATTTTCCATTATTCATTACCCAATTTGGGCAATTTCAAATCGTTTGAAATCAAAATCCTGCCAAACGCTTTATTTATCAATATTTCAAAGAACAAGTATATTCGTCTTTAGGACGCTAATGTTAATAATTAATAATTAAGAATTAAAAATTAATAATTAAAAATTGATAATTAAGAATTAATAATTGACAATAGTATAATGAATTGGTCCCTCTTGTTGAAAAGCAGGAGGGGCTTTTTGTTTTAATTGCATTTGCAAAATTCTTTGGAAAAGATGTCGGATTTGGTATCAGGTTAATATTATTTGGGATCATCTTTTTACCATATTGGGTTTTGGCGATTCAAAGTATATCGGGCCAAATGGTGTTAATGAAATAAAGGCTGATATTGATGCAATAGGAAAATAATGATCGTTATATATTTTTGAGAACTGATCTAACGGTACTGTCTGACCAGGTTTTTATACGCCGATTAAAAAGACATTTTGCAGAAAGTTATTTGCCTTTCATTTTTTTATTATTCTCCATCTACGATCTCACCATAATCAACCAGTAATTCTTCACCGGGTTTAATATCTCTTATCGCTTCAAAATAATCCCTGTCATGTATAGAAATGATATTGGGCCGGTCACTGTGATTTAAAAATAAGGAGACATCCATTTTTTTAAACCCATGCCCGGGAACAGGGATTTTTTTGTTGATCGTTAAATAAAAGAAGCGATCAATTGCAGTTGCCAGTATGCCATCCATTGGTAACCCATCTATTGAACTCTTTTGCCATATCCTCTATCAATTGTCTTATTGTTATATAATTGCTTGGAAGGGTAATGGTAAAATTTGACTGTCCCTGCCAGTCAACATAAAGGCTTACACCATAATGGTCGTAACCGTCATTGGTATAGGTTAGGGTTAGGACCAGGTTAGGCCTTACACCATCTGCCAGTTGGTAGCTGTAGTTAAGTTTATGTAATTCTTCCATGATCATTGAAGGGTCACTATTCCTTACACCTGGAAGGTCTTTCATAGTATAATTTGAAGTGATATTGATCTTGAGCAGGATAGGGCTATAAGTCAATCCTGCATAATGCACACAAGGATAGGTAACCGGTTTTGAATAGCTTTTTTTTGTTGTGTTACTAGCCAAGGCCATTAAAAAGAATATAACGATCACGGATAACGATATGAAAACCGATCTAATATTTTTCATGATTGGTGAATTTTAGTAAAGAAAAAAATGACGAACACAATTAAAATCAATCCATAGGTTAGCAAATCATACCAATCGAAAGTACCAGGGATTACATGGAAATATTGGAGCGCTTCAATGATAAATGGTAATAACAAAATTAGCAATTTATCATAGAAATGCAACTGTTTTAATTCCGATAACACTGCTGTAACGAGGTATAGGGCACAGCACCAGGCAATATCTGAAAAATACCCGGTAATAAAATGCCGAAGCCTTGTATTTTGAATAAAACAGAGCTGTGCCGTTAATATGCCGGTAAATCTGAAAAGGAAAATATGTGGTTGAAACAGCAGGTAATTTATCAACCCCAGCAATAGGTTAAGTAGTGCAAGGGCCGATATTTTTTTATGCCTTAATGATAAACGCATTATTTACAGCATTATCTTTTTTTAAAAGCAGGCTGGACCATTACACGTCATCTACAATCTCTCCATAATCGATCAGTAATTCTTCACCTTCTTTGATTTCCCTAATAGCCTCAAAAAAATCACCCTCGTTGATGGAGATGATATTGGGCCGGTCACTGTGATTTAAAAATAAGGAGACATCCATTTTTTTAAAACCATGACCCGGTACAAAATAATTTTCCTCATCGAACAAACAATAATTACCAACTAAAAACTGTGCATGGGGCGGAAGGCTTTCAATTTCTTTTTTTGAAACAGTGATCCATTCATCACCGGCCCCGGGCTTACTGAACATTTCCCGGCAACTTTTTGGAATATCACATACCGCAAACACACCGATACCCCCAATGGGAGAGGGTTTTAGTATTAGATAAGTATTGCTGCTGAGTTCTGTGAGTAATTCTTCTTTGGTCATTTTATACAAACTGTTACGAATGTAAATACTTAAAATGATATTTATGAAGTTTCGATTTGTAGTATTTACAAATTAGTTATACATTCATTCTATGCAAAACACTCCCGTATTTCAAAGAACCATTGGTGCTTATACGGCAACTTCATTGGTCATTGGCAGTGTTATCGGCTCGGGTATTTTTATGCGCCCGGCAGAAATGGCGGCTTTACTTGGTTCTCCAATGCAAATATTATTGGTTTGGTTGATTGGCGGGGTATTAACACTTTTTGTAGCCATGGTTAATGCAGAAGTAGGAGCAATGTTACCGGAAACCGGGGGCCAGTATTTTTTTATGCGTAAAATGTATGGCGAGTTCTGGGCTTATTTATATGGGTGGGCAAATTTTGCTGTTATCAATACAGCGGGTACGGCCGGTATTGCTTTTATCTGCTCACAGTATGTAGAATACTTTTTTAAATTGCCCCGGTTCTCAGTAGCTATTGAACAATCCTTTGTGCTGCACGTTCCATTGATCGGGGATATACTACCGCTGGATAATTTTGGTGTGAAAGTGCTCACCATTTTTTTATTATTGATTCTTACAATTATCAGTTACACCAGTACTAAAAAGGGTGGGGCATTGCAGGTAATATTTACAGCGGCTAAGGTATTAGCTATTATTATTCTGATCGGTGGTATGCTTTTTTCAAACGGTGGTTCAACTACAAATTTATTTACCGCCTCTGCTGTGATCAAACCGGCTGGTTTTGCACTGATCGCTGCCATGGTAGCTGCGAGTAATGGTGCATTACAGGCCTATGATGGCTGGGGTAATATGATCAATATTGCTGGCGAAATTAAGGATCCTCAAAAAAATATTCCCAGGAGCCTGTTCCTGGGTTTGTTTACCTGTATCGGTATCTATATGGTTATCAGTGCGGCCATGATGTACCTGTTACCCGTAGACGAAATGGCTAAGTCATCACTGGTGGCCTCCGATGCAGCATCAAAAGCATTTGGTACAATTGGAGGCGGTATTATTGCTTTTTTAATTTGTTTATCTGTTTTGGGCGTTACCAATGCCAGTATATTGGCGCCTCCCCGCATGACCTTTGCCATGGCCAGGGAAGGAAAGTTTTTTGCTTTTGCCGGAAAAATTCATCCCCGGTTTAATACTCCGGGCAATGCCATGTTGCTTCACCTGGCCTGGATGATCGTGATGGTCTTTAGCGGTTCATTTTATATTTTGGCCGACATGTATATTTTTGTGACCTGGTTATTTAATCTAATGTTGGTGGCCGGCGTATTTGTACTGCGTAAAAAAATGCCGGATGCAGAAAGGCCTTATAAAGTTTGGGCTTATCCCGTTGTACCCATCATTGCATTATTGTGTACGGCATTTTATCTGGTGATGACGCTGTATACAGATATAGATGCTTATAATACAGGAAAGACGCATATTATCAATTCGCTTTTTGGTGTTTTACTAACGGCAACAGGTATTCCTTTTTATGTTTATTTTAAATGGAAGTATAGGGAAGTTGTGAGTTGAGAGTTGAGAGTTGAGAGTTGAGAGTTGAGTGTTGAGAGTTGAGAGTTGAGAGTTGAGAGTTGAGAGTTG
The DNA here is from genome assembly GCA_043788195.1 of Chitinophagaceae bacterium. Lineage (GTDB taxonomy): Bacteria > Bacteroidota > Bacteroidia > Chitinophagales > Chitinophagaceae > Ferruginibacter. The sequence continues at coordinate 132 of JAYVUE010000256.1, read as the reverse complement.
AGAGTTGAGTGTTGAGTGTTGAGTGTTGAGTGTTGAGTGTTGAGTGTTGGGAATTGGCAAGGTAATTCAATTTTTGAACTGCTTATCCAGTATCCTGTATCAAGCATCAAGTATCCAGTTTCTGTTCTGCAA
>JAYVUE010000255.1:0-9073 GCA_043788195.1 Chitinophagaceae bacterium | reverse complement strand
GCAAAAAAACCTGCAAAAAAAGCTGTTCCGGCAAAGTCTGCCCGTCCTTCAGGTGGAAAACCTGCTGTTAAAAAACCTGTGGCCAAAAAGCCCGTGGCTAAGTCAAAGCCGGCCACTAAAAAGAAAGTAATTGCAAAAGCTGTAAAAAAAGCAACGCCTAAAAAGGTAGCCCCCATTAAAAAAATATCTAAGCCTGCTGCTAAAGTAATAGCAAAAAAGGCGATAATAAAACCTATGACAAAAAAGATCGAAGTGAAGAAACCGGTAGCGAAACCTATTCCTGTAAAACCTTCCAAACCAGCCGAACCTGTTAAAGCAAAAGACATTAAAATTGTTCCTGCCAAACCCGTGATTTTACCAAAGATCAATACAAAAACATCACGTAAATATCAACCTGAATTTACTAAGTCTGTTCTGGATCAGCCGAAAAATGACCCCGGAGCACCATTAGTACGTTACAGTGATTCTGATCTTAATGAGTTCCGCGAATTGATTCAACGTAAGCTGGAATCGGCAAAAAAAGAATTAACTTATTTACAGGGGCTGATCACAAGAAAAGATGAAATGGGTGGCGATAATGATGATGCCCGTTACATGACAATGGAAGACGGCAGCATGAGTATGGAAAGAGAGCAACTTAGCCAGATGGCCAGCCGCCAGATCACTTTTATTGATCACCTTGAAAAAGCCCTGATGCGTATCGAAAATAAAACTTATGGTATCTGTCGTGTAACCGGCCGCCTGATCGACAAAGCCCGTTTACGTGCCGTACCGCATGCTACATTAAGTATCGAAGCCAAGATGGGAGTGGCGAAGTAAAGCCCCCTAACCCCCAAAGGGAGAATGGGAGTATAAATATTTAAAGAGAATGATTTATTTCATTCTCTTTTTTTTGCCCCTCCGCCAGTCCTGAGGAGCGTCGAAGGAAAGGAGGAATCTGGAGTATTAATATTTTTAGAGAATTATTTATTTCGTTCTCTTTTTTATTTTGTGTTTATTAGTTGTATTAATCTGTGGAATCAGTGTAATCCTTATAATCTGCGATTCATGTTTAAAAAATTACGAACCGTTATCTATCATGTAGATGACCTGCAAAAAGCGAAGATCTGGTATGCTGAACTAACCGGTGTACAACCTTATTTTGATGAATTGTTTTATGTTGGCTTCAATATCAATGGATTTGAATTAGGACTTGATCCTGATTTTGAAGAAATCATTGAACGAGGTACACAGGCTGTGGCCTACTGGAATGTGGATGATATTAATGCAACCGTACAAAAATTCACCAATGCCGGTGCTATTATCAGTAGTAAAATAAAAGAAGTTGGCAGCGGAATTAAAGTGGCCACTGTTGTTGATCCCTGGGGTAATGCGGTGGGGTTGATCGAAGAATCTTAGGGTGGGTCACCCCCTAAGGGTGGCTCACCCGGCTTATTGAGAGAAGTCTTCTTTTTAAAAAGAAGACTTCTCTGTGAATAAAACAAAACCGTCTTAGTTGTTTTACATTCCATTATTAATTCGCTTACTTAATTTCCCTGCTGCAGGTTTATTAATGATCATAAATGTTTTGGGTTCGCTCCTGGCTTCACCGGTGGCATTGTCACTGGACAGTGGTTGTCCCTGGCCGTCTAAGGCCTGAATACTCCAGATGAATTTTCTTGAAGAATCCAGTTTAAGATCTAATTGCGGGCGCCAGATATATTGTGTGGTGCCCACTACTTCCCTATCCAGTAATGGCTGGTTACTGCGCATAGCCTGTACCGGTTGTTGATTTTGCAATACTTCAAATACCTGTATGCGGTAACGGGCCGGTGGTATGGGTACAGGATTCAATGCCGTCCAGCGGAATGTAATGGCGGTTTGGGCTATGTCGGCATTCAGTTGGGCACCCTCTGCGGGCAGGATCAAAACGGGCAGTTGTAATGTGGCCAGAAAAAAAGTTTTTGTTCTCTCTTCAGATAATTTTTGCGGTACATCGGGTGCAAAGAATTGAACCGATAAAATATAATTGCCGGCTGGTAATTTACCCGTGCGGTTCAGTTTAGATTGATATGAACCCGTAAACTGCAGCGTACTTAAATTTACCACATCGCCCGAATTTAAAACTGTTGCGGTACCCTGCGTAAAACTCGTCACAGGTACTTTACTCATATTAGTGGTGGCAATCACAGTACCGTCTGTTAAACGTATCTCCGTTTTCAGTTTGGCAGCAATAATACCAACGGGCAATTGGTTCATCACCAATAAAGTAAGCACATCCCTTCTAAAACTCCATTCGCTTAAAATTGCAGTGGGCCTGTTGCTCATGTTCAATGTAATATTCAGTTGCGCACTAAGTGTACCAACATAAATTATAGTGAGTAGTGTTATGATCAGTTTTTTCATTGTAGGTGTTTTTAAAATCTATATTGTAATCCTGTTCTACAAGTGCTCTCCAGATAATTGGCGCCTATATAGGCAGCTGGAGGTGCCAGTTCATTTCCGTATTTAAAATAATTAGTAGTGAGGTAAAGGTTCCAGCTTAGTTTTTTGGTGATCTTCCAGTCAACATTGCAACTGGCAATAAAATTATTATTACTGCTGAAGCTGTTCAGTTTTGCTAAAGTGTATTGCAATTGTCCCCTGAGCTGCACTTTCTTTTTAGCTACGGGTTTACTTAAGCCGGCACTTAGTGTAAGCAATGATAATTTTGCCAACGGCACATCATTATAAAAATACATGGCACTGAAATCCGGTGAAATATCTTTGGTGAAATAAGTAGGCACATAAGTTAACAATGCGGTGTGTGTATTATTTGAAGTAACGGCCCCGCTGATAACATCCCGTTCATCGTACTTACTGTAATTATAACTAAGCCCGATCATGTGGCTCATCTTTGTATTGCTCCAGGTATACACAGGGTTAATGCCAATATCATTGCTCACGTTTTTTATTCCATAGATATTACCGGCAGTGACTACTGAAGTAAATCCAAAATTGTTGTAATTAAAATTTAACGAAAAGTGATCGTTGAATTGCGTGAACCAGTTAACATTGGCAATGAACTGGCTGGCCCTTGCCGCCGTATTGCTTACATTATTTACCCGCTGGCCAATGCTTGCCACCACGTTCATTTTAAAACTGCCGTCTTTGTTTTTCCAGGCATTAAAGCGGGTGTCGAGGGTATATTCAAACCGGTCGGGTTGCAGGTATGGATAGCCGGTAGTTTGAAAACCGGCACCTATGTATTTTGATTTTAGCCCGATATCAAAATTGGTAGATTTTTTTCCAATGTCAAGCTTTGCTGCATAATCGGTGATGGTTGATGTTCGCCCTTCAACAAAGGGTTTAAAATCTTCGGCCAGTGGATTTAAAGGCGTTGTAAGGTCGCGGGTAAAAACCGACCTCGACCCTTCTGCTTTCACAAACCAGCCCTTTTTAAAATACACATCCGATACCACGCTCATCACAATTCCTTCCTGCGGCCTTGGTGCCAGTGGTGGAGCTGTTGTTACTGATGTTATTTTATCATTGCCTTTGGATACATTGAGCGCCATTAAAAATTTACCTTCTTTTTCATAGCCTAACTGAAACATCCAGTGCTGTCTTTTATAAGCGCCATCCACGCCTGTGGGTGCACCTGGCGTTACATAATTAATGCCCTGTTGCGATGTGCCGGTAAAGAATTTGATGAGAAAATGTTTTGGGCGCAGGTCAAACCCGATACCAAAAATGCCGATATCACCGGTGGAGAGTTCAGAATATTTTAAATACTGTGTACCCAATTGCAGCTCGGCCCATTTGTATTTTGGATTAAGGCCAAAATTATTCATGGGGTTGGTGATGAACTGGGCAAAGTTAGGTCTGGTTAATCCGGAATATCCGCCTGCAAAATTGGTAGGGAATGCGGCAAAATTAATATTCAGCGGCAGGCTGAAATATTTTCCAAACTGAAAGGTTGGCGCAAAATTAAATCTCACCTGGTTCCATGGCCGGCGGCGAGTATATCCCGTCCAGCCGTTGGGATTAGTGGTTAATCCGTAACCCTCGTAGCTGATGCCGGCGGTACCGGAGATGGTGATGGGGGATTTTTTTTGTGCTGATGATTGCAGGGCGATCAGCATGGATAATATGGTTAGTAGTTTACGCATGAGCTTTAAGTTTTGATTGGCTGCATTATTTTTTTTTACGATCAAAAAGCAGGAGGATAGCAACAAATTAATTTTATAACCCTGTTTTAAAATGTGGCCGGTGTCCCCACCGGCCACTTGCAAGATCATCTTCATTTATTTTTTTTAGGGCCGGTTGTATCAGTACCCTTTATTCTGGTACCCTTACTGTTTAATTTTTTTATAACTGGAATTTTCCAGGTATAGATCGCATTATAATCATAAGCAACAGAAACATAACATACACTGCAATCTTCAAAATACACAATGGCCGTAAGTACAACTTCCAGGTTCCCATTACAATTGAGTGAACTCACCGGCAATTGAAAATCTATATTGTATGATCCGGTTATATTACTATATGACGGATCGCTGAATTCCACTTTATTTTTTTCTTTATAATAACCAACAGCAGGAAGTGGAATAGATATAGAAGGCAAACTTCCAATTAATGAAGTACTGGTATAAAAATTACCAACTAAACTTTGATTGCAATTATAACAATAATTAGGGTCGGCACATGCGTCAACAAGAATCCTGGTATCAGCAAGTATATACTCTACTTTTCTCACTTTTGGCGCAGCAGCAGGTATAGTTAAAGTAGTAGATGCTTTCCCAGAATTATCAATACTGTTAACAGCAAAAGTAAAATTACCTGCTCCTGTTGAAGTAAAGCAACCCGTTCCTGATCCATCTAAGCAATCAGAAATATTAATACATGCCTGAAGGGTAATTGTATTAATTGGAACAAAGACTGTTGCAGTTCCGGATATTGATTTTTTTACCCGGACCATTTTATTATTACCTGTCTTATTTGCCAGTTTTATTTTTTCCAGTACTTTAAATTTGTCCAGGTCAGTTTTTGCATCAAAAAATTTATTAATTAACCAGGGATTATTTGAAACGGTAATATCAGGCAATGATTTAAAATCCGGATTTTTACCCCCCTCTAAATACCCTACTGTAATAACTGCGTTATTACATACTTTCACAGATTGGCCAATCGATAAATTGTTGGTATTAAAAACTACTGAATACCTGAATTTCACTAAGGTACAGGGAGCTATCTCATAATTGTTTATGTCAAGTGTAGTCGCCGTATAAGCAACTGACATGGGGCCACTTGATATTAATGGGTTCACTATAATGGTTCCGCTGGAATTTGTAGTCTCACTTTCAATGACAGTAATACCAGTTGCAATACTCAAAGGTGAGGGCACAGGTATTACATCATTTATATTTACTGCAATGGGTTGAGTCCCCATATTTATTGCCCAGATTTCATATTTTATAGTATCTCTTTTATTTACACAATCTGATGATGCAGTAGCAGTTTTTTTTGTAAAAACCAATTGGTCCCTGTCTACAATTGATGTTACCACATTGGATACTTCTGATTTAATTACACCTAAACCATTAATGTATTCTGTGTATTGGGTTTGGAATACATTAGGATAACTGCCATTAGGTACATTTGCAGCAATTTGTGTTCTTATTTTAATAATATAATGTGTAATACCAGCGCAGGTAAATTGATCCAGTTCGTTTGCTAAAAAATTAACGGTTAAAGTATTACTGATATATGTTTTACTGATGAAAGGAGAAATGATTTCGGTAAAAGCAGAAATATCACATTCATCAGTTATTACACTTCCCCAATGCTCTTTTTTATATACTTTAATATCATTAGCCGGATCAAGAATATTAAAATTTGCGGGTAAATTATCCGTTACTATAAAATTGGTACCAAGCCCTGTCCCGTAATTGTATACGTGCAAAGCATATTCTACAATATCACCTGGCAAATTAGTATTGATGGTATATCCTCCGCAACTATGAACCGGTGTGGTACATATTTGTTTATTTGTAACGATGGCTACATTATTAGGAACTGTTCTGATGCCGATATCACAAAAATGTTCTGCAATTGTAGATGCCGGGGCAACACCATCATCTAAAAGAACACTAATATCCGCACAGTTATTTATAGGTTCATTGGGTAATGGTGTAGTTACTATAAATGGAATAGTAATCGTAATTATTCCTCCAGGAGCAAGTGAGATAGATGTGGCAAAAGTTAATATTGTTCCTGTTAATGTTATCCCTCCTGAATATCCGGATGGTAAAACTGTAATAGGACCAGCATTTATTGTATTTATTTCGAGGTGATCGGCTGGTGGTAATAGATCTGTTAAATTTATTGATGTATAATTGAATGTATTTGTACAATTATTGATGGTAATAATATATTCTCCCCTACAAGTACTCATAGTTAGGTTAAGTGCATTATCCAGCAGGTGTACTTCTTTTTTAACACATAATTTTGCTTCATCCGCCGGGACCAAAGTATTATTTAAACACCTGGCATTCATCAAATTAAAATCATCTATTAAATGAACAGGTAAGCCACAAATATCAGTAGCGGCAAAATCAACGTGGTTTAACAGGTTAAATGGAGTACCGATGCAGGAGCAACCAGCAACTTTTATTTTTACCTGGAATAAATAACTGGAAAGTGTCGGAAGTGTTGGATTTGGCAAAGACCAACTAAAATGAAAAATATTCGGTCCGCCTGAAGTAGCACCTGACATTGGTGTAACTAAAGTGAGGTTAGCTTCGTCAGGTATATAATCAACTTTACTTAAAGAAATATCTGCCCCGATACAAGGATCAGTAGTAAAATCATCCGTAAAAACTGTATTTAACAATACTGGCAAATTATATTGTTCTACTGAAGAGGATAAACGCACATCATAAATTAAATACCCTCCTGTAAAAGACCTGAATGTTTTCTTTAAGGTCCATGGTTTCGAATTATCAATAAGTACATTGCACGGACTACTTTGATAAAGCATAGAATTAGATTGATCAAACAATTTCACACTGTTGCTGATTGAACTAACGTTACAGGCACCCAGGCCAACACTTACTTTAATTTTAAAACTTAATGAACCTGAGCCAGTGCCACTGCATGCTGGAGAGGGTGGAAAAGTAAAAACAAGCAGCCCGCCGGTTACTGGTAAAGTCGGTACAGCTGTTAATGTAGTATTAAGTGAAGTAGGACACCAAAAACTGTAAAATGAAAATACGCTGGAACCAGTGCTGGCAAAATCGCTGCTGATACAAGTCAGATTGGGATCCAGTTGATCTTCGATCCTGCCCAGTTGCGATAAATTGGTAATGCCACTTATATTAACAGTGTATTCAAATATTTCACCCACATGTACACTGGCCGGGCCTGATTTGGTAATAGTTATTTGTGCGTTAGTATTGATAAAAGCACCAACTGCCAGTAGAATTATCAAAAGTATCTTTTTCATTATTTAATATTTAATAATTATTAAAATGTTTTTTGTATTTCCTTTTCGCAATAAGTTCCGTTAACAAAGAAGATGGTGAACTTAACTCTGTAATGTTTTACTTTTTTATCCTGATAATTATCTATAAATAAATTAAAGGGAACAGTTGCAGGCAATGGGCCGCCGGATATTGCAATATTGCTCCTGGTGGAAGTAAGGCTAAAGGGTAAATTAACCGGTCCGCCAATAGTTGAACCTGCTGAAGCAAATTCAAAATTCGGTACAGGAACATTGGTGCTGGTTGTAGGATCATTATCTGCAGAAAAACTTACCAATTGTGCAGTAATTTCTTTAATGGTTGACGGGGTCATTATTGTGCCGTAAATGTTAAAGAAAGTAGCTCCGGTAGTTTGTTGTGTATTATCTATTACATCTACTTTTTTACAATCAATACAGGTAGTGCTGAAACAAACCTTACAACTGTCGCATATAATTCCATTACAAATTCCATAAGCCCACAAACAATAATCTCCGGCTCCGGAAGGCATTGTTATATCCTGGTTAACTCCGGAGGCTGAGTTTACAGAACTTATTACAGTTCCTGAAATTGTTTTAACCACATAATTAATAGAGGAAGTACATCCGCCATAACAATTGAAAGTAAAATTGACTGTCTGAACAGAGTTGACTGGTAAAACCACATTTAAGGTAGTTCCACATTTTACATTAGTGAATCCCTTCCAACTTATTGTTCCCCATTTACTGTCTTTGCAGCAATCAATACATTCTACTATAAAACAATACTTACATTCCGCACATATTTTACCACCACATTTTGCAGTGATCTTTATACAATAGGTTCCGGCAATTGATGGCATAATAATATTTGCCAATGCTCCTGAACTAACTACGGTACTTGTACCAACCGCATTGCCTGATGCATCGTAGACCTGGTATTCTATTTCAGCAGTTGTTTTACATTTTGGGTTGCAATAATAAAATACCTGGAATGTTTTTGTTGATTTACATAATACAGTAGCAATATCTTTTCCACATGGAGGCAGGTCTTTTTTAATGCCATTGTTTTCAACGATAAATTTCTCTCCCCACTTTCCGTCTTTGCAGCAATCGATATCACATTCTACTATAAAACAATACTTACATTCCGCACATATTTTACCACCACATTTTGCTATGATCTTTATACAATAGGTTCCGGCAATTGATGGCATGGTAATATTAGCCACTACTCCCGAACTAACTACTACACTTGCTCCAACAGGTTGATTTGATCCATCATAGATCTGGTATTCTATTTCAGCGGGTGTAGGACAATTAGGGTTGCAATAATAAAATACCTGGAAAGTTTTTATTTCCTTGCATTGTACAGTAGCTATATCTTTTCCACAAGGGGGAAGGTCTTTTTTAACGCCATTGTTCACTATCATCTTATCACCCCATTTACCGTCTTTGCAGCAATCCTCAACGCATTCTATTTTAAAGTACAACTTGCATTCAGCACATATGTTATCGCCGCACTTAGCAGCAATACTTAAATAATACGAACCACTTATAGTTGGATTTGTTATAGTTGCAGTTGTACCAGATGCCACCGTTATACTTGAG
>JAYVUE010000254.1:0-4319 GCA_043788195.1 Chitinophagaceae bacterium | reverse complement strand
GCGTGACGGCAGCCTGAACGTCACCGATCTGGATTGGCACCACCCGCTGTGCGATGCTTTCATCACCGGGGCCCAGCGCCTCGGCATCCCACGCAACAGTGATTACAACGGCGCCGATCAAGTTGAATTTAAAATTGAATATAGCAAGAGGTTTCAGGGCACCCAGCATACCTGAGCTGGCCTCCAAAGGTGCACATGAAGGCACTATTCGTTATGAATACGGGGGAAATAATTTAAAAAGCGAAACCAGTTTGCAATTGGATGGCGGTATTGATTTTACTACAGAGCATATATCACTGGGCTTATCTGCTTTTTATAACAATTTTACTAATTTTATTTTTTATCGTAAACTGGAAGCCATTGGCGGAGGAGATTCTTTGGTGAATGTGAATGGCAATAATTTAACAGCCTTTCAATTTGATCAGCGCAAGGCAAGCCTGGCAGGCTTTGAAGCCACTGTTGATATACACCCACATCCATTAGACTGGCTGCATATTCTCAATACATTTTCGGTAGTAAGTGGTAAACTACAACAATCAATAGAAGGCACTAAATTCCTTCCTTTCATTCCTGCGCCAAGATTAGTAACAGAGTTTAAAGGAACTTTTAATAAGCTAACCGTTAACATTCGCAACTTTTATGTAAAAGCAGAACTGGATAATACATTTACCAAAAGCAATGTTTTTACAGCTTATAATACTGAAACCAGTACCAAAGGATACACTTTATTCAATGCTGGCATTGGTGCCGATTGGGTAACAAAAAAAGAAATCACTTTATTCAGCATAAGTTTTAGTGCCATTAATATCGGCGACCTGGCTTATCAAAATCATTTGAGCCGTTTAAAATATGTTGCTCAAAATTTAGCTACTGGCAGAAATGGCGTTTTTAATATGGGAAGAAATTTCAGTATTAAACTCAATATACCTTTCAACTTTACTATTGGTAAATAAATATTACTTAGAAATGATGAAGCGGCGCTGTTATAGGTTCCGCTTTTTTCTTTTCCTCCAAAGCAAAAATCCTGTAATGCTCAGCAGCCCTCCAGCCAGGCCAAACAAACAGTAAATGATCTTAACCGGAATTCCTCCATATTGCCCATAATGTATCTGTGCATTAATAATATCGTAGCGACTTGCAGGATCAATATTATTAACAAAAGCAGTTTTAGAAATATTACCCATACTATCAAGGAAAATTACATCTGCAAATTTTTTTGAGTGGATAAAGGAATTGGTTTTACTACTACCGTAAATGGCAGTTTTGCTTTTTTTACTTTGTGCAAAATAAATTACGCTTCCTGTAAAATCCGGATATTGTCTTTGCAGGTTTTTATAAGCAGTATCAAAATTATAAAACAATTGGGGAGAGGTTTTTAGAACAGGTGTATAATTATCTGTATTATAAAATTCTTTTTTTAAAACATACCGTTGCATCCAAAATCCGGTAACGCCAATCAACAGGTTAAACAATAATGCATAAACGCCTATTAACTGATGAAGATTTATTCTATTGAACACTTCCTTTTTAAATAATAAAACGGGTGTAATTTTTTTTCTGTATAGAATTATTCCGGTCATTATACTCATTAAAAACACGATGGAAAAAAATCCCAATAACCATTCTCCCGTTTTACCCAAGTGAAATGAATTATGCAATACAGCTACCCAGCTCATAAAATTATTTTTTATATCCTTGCTACCTCTTGATTGCAATACTTCGCCGGTTTGCGGATGTATAAAAACCTGCATTGCTACAGTTCCATTTTTATAAGAAGTATCATAAACAGTAAACAAAAAAGGGGCTGTGGATCTGTCAGGCAGGTTGCAACTGCTTATTTGCGCCCGCGGATATCGTTTTTGTAAACTGTTGTAGCAACTATCAACCGGTAAAACTATTTCAGTTGTATTTTTGATAACAGGAAATTGTAATTGATCAAGCTCATCATGAAAAACCAATGCAGCACCTGATAATGACATCAATAAAATGAACAGGCCCGATATAAGTCCTGCAACGGAGTGAATACAAAAAATAAACCCTTTTTTCATTGATATAAAATAAAATGTGTGTTAAGATATCCTGCAATATTAATATTTAACTACTTCAAATGAACAACCGATTGAGGTAAAATTTTTTTATCCTTTTTATTGTGGTTATTTTGTACCATGGTAGAAATAAATATAAATACCCCGGCATTGCTTTTTCCGGCCATAACTTTATTGATGCTGGCTTATACCAGCCGTTTTTTATCACTTGCATCACTGGTAAGGGAATTACATGATGAATACCATCGAGGGGAAAAAGAAAAGAATATCCTGGCACAAATAAAAAATATCCGTACCCGGCTCAATTTAATCCGTTATATGCAGGGACTTGGAGTGGTTAGTTTTTTATGTTGTGTATTGTGCATGTATGTAATTTTCCGGGGATGGATGCTATTGGCCCATTGGATATTTGCCACAAGCCTTGTATTTTTAATTTGCTCCATTATTCTTTCTTTACTGGAGATCAATAAAAGCACAAAAGCCATTGAACTGGAGTTAAGCGATATAGAAGAATTGAGTAAGGGAAATATTTTTGCTGATATTTTTAAGAAGGGGGAAGAATAAAATAACTGTTAGCTGTTAGTAAATACAATTCGGATTTAATACTCTGCTAAAAGCTAACAGCTTGTATTCAATAGTCAAACTCTTGCGGCTTGCTTTCTTCATAGTGAGGATCATAGCTTACAAAAAAATAAAGGTAAACAGCACGGCTTACCCGCATAAGCCATGGTTGAATAATCACCAATAACAGGCAATTGAAGATCAGCCATCCAAAGATCCGGTTATCATCTACTGAAACACCAATTAATACCAGCCAGGCAACAAAGGTTGTTGCAGAAACTGCTACTGCCAATGCATAACTAACATACCCTGTACCATACCAAAAGCCGGTTTCGAGATCGTACTTTTGATTACAGACCGGGCAATGATCATACATATTAAAAATGTGAGAAAGTTTTAATTTTTTAAATGGATTTCTGTCTTTAAACATCGGGCCCCGCCTGCACCTGGGGCACTTCATTGTTAATACACTCCATAAATAATTAGGTTTGGGCCGCTTCACATCACTCATATCACAAATGTAATTGATAAAAAATAATGCCTTTATTTATTATATTTCAATTTAAAATACAACATGATAAATGACATTAATAACACGGCGCTATTGGTATAAATGATGGCCGCATTTTTAAGAAGGATACCATAAACCAACCACATAGTTACGCCCAGCATTAACAATAATAACATATACAGTGAAAGATCTTTTACAGATTTAGTTTGCCAGATCTTTATTACCTGTGGTAAAAAAGTGATAGCCGTAATTGTACCGGCAGACAATCCTAAAATTTGTATCCAGTCCATAAATATTAATTTAAAGAAGCAGTTGATGGTGCCAGTTTTTTTCTTTCACCTATCTGCTGTCTCCACATGGCATAATACAATCCTTTTTCTGTTAACAGATTTTCGTGTGTATTTGTTTCTACTACATCTCCTTTTTCCAACACATAAATTCTGTCAGCATGCATGATCGTACTTAACCGGTGTGCAATTAAAATGGTGATCTGTTCTTTTTGAGAAGAAATATCCCTGATGGTATTAGTGATCTCCTCTTCCGTTAATGAATCCAATGCCGAAGTGGCTTCATCAAAGATCAATAAATGTGGCTTGCGTAATAATGCACGGGCAATAGAAATGCGTTGTTTTTCTCCGCCTGATAATTTCAACCCGCCTTCACCGATCATTGTATCCAATCCTTTTTCGGCCCTTTCCAATAAATTGGTACAACTTGCTTTAGCCAAAACATCATTTAATTCTTCAATAGTAGCGGCGGGGTTCACAAACATCAGGTTTTCCCTGATAGTGCCGCTGAATAAATTGGTATCCTGCGTTACAAAACCAATTTGTTTACGAAGGTCATCAAAATGTATCTCCGTTTCATCGAGGCCGTTATATAAAATTTTCCCTTCCTGCGGACGATACAATCCTACCAGTAATTTCATCAAGGTGGATTTACCCGAACCCGATGGGCCAACAAAGGCAATGGTTTCACCAACATTTGCATCAAAGCTGATATTGTCAATTGCTTTATGCGTAGCCGTTTGGTGTTTAAAAGATACTTTATTAAAAGAAAGTGTTTCAATATTGCCCAATGTTTTTGGAAGTGCCGGTTCCTGCTCCGGGGCCTTGATCATAAGGTTATGAAAATTATTTAAAGATGCTTCTGCTTCACGGTAAGAAAGTAAAATATTTCCGATCTCCTGCAGTGGGCCAAAA
>JAYVUE010000253.1:0-5391 GCA_043788195.1 Chitinophagaceae bacterium | reverse complement strand
CTACAATCTATTCTTTCATTTGGTAAAAAATTGTCATTCGTCCATTTGCGGTTATTGATAAAACTATTTAAAGCAGTTTGAAGGGTACGAAAAACATTTGGGCTAACAGTACTACCAATACGGTTGGTTACTACAGAAACCCTGGCATTTAATTCCTGTGCAGTTGCAATCTTTGCCAGAAATAAAAAAATAAATATTAATTTCAGTTTACTCATACAATAATTTAATAATAGTATTTACAATATCAATAGCCACTTCTTTTTTAGTTTTAGTATTAAAAGAATATTCATTTCCCGCTTTATCAAAAATAGTAATTTTATTCGTGTCGTGGCCAAATCCAGCACCCTCATCCCTTAATGAATTTAATACGATCATATCAGCATTTTTAGCCTGCAGTTTTTGTTTTGCATTTTCTTTTTCATTATTAGTCTCCAGTGCAAACCCAACTAAAAACTGGCCCCCTTTTTTTTGTTCGCCCAGGCTTTTTAAGATATCTATTGTTTTTGTTAATTCCAGTGAAAAAGTTTCCCCGTTTTTTTTTATTTTTTCTTTGGCCAGGGTAACGGGTGTATAATCGGCTACTGCTGCGCTCATCACCGCAATATCAATTGTTTCAAAGATTTTATTGCAGGCATCAAACATTTCATTGGCAGATCTTATTTTTATTATATCTATCCCTGGGTTAACGTTAATGCCTATTGGCCCAAGTACCAATGTTACTTTTGCACCCCTCCTGTTCATCTCTTCTGCTATAGCTACACCCATTTTTCCGGAAGAATGATTTCCAATAAACCTTACGGGATCAATTGATTCAAATGTAGGGCCTGCCGTTATCAGTACATTTTTCCCTTTCAATTCGGATTGGTTAAAAAAAAACTGTTCCAGCCAGGCAATTATTGTTTCCGGTTCTGCCATCCGTCCTTCACCACTAAGCCCGCTGGCCAATTCACCATTTTCTACGGGTAATATATGATTTCCGGCTGCCTTTATTTTACTTAGATTATTTTTTGTGGAATTATGCAGCCACATATCTTCATCCATTGCAGGAGCCACAACTACAGGGCAGGTAGCTGAAAGATAAACCGCCATTAGCAGGTTATCGCAAATACCATTAGCCATTTTAGCGAGTGTATTACAACTTAATGGAGCAATAAGCATAATATCAGCCCAACGCCCCAGCATTACATGATTGGACCATGAGTTATTTTCGCTGAGATCGTTAAGTACTGGATTTTTTGATAAAGTGGATAATGAAAGTGGTGTAACAAAGTCTTTGGCAGCATTGGTCATAATTATTTTTACTTCTGCCCCTGCCTTAACCAGCAGCCGGGTTACTATTGCAGATTTATAAGCTGCAATACTTCCGGTTACACACAATAAAATTTTTTTTCCTGTTAACATAAAAAAACCCGTCCTGCTATAATCAGGACGGGGCTAAAATTATGACATCTTATGCAAAAATGAAGCTAAAATATTATATTGGCTTATACAAACAGGTCTTCGTCATTTCTACGGAAATATACTTTATCCTCCATAAATTCTGCAGTGGCTAATAATGCCGGATTAGGCATCCTTTCGTATGCCTTTGATATTTCGATCTGCTCCTTATTTTCATGTATCTCTTCCAGGCTGTCGGTATGGCTGGCAAATTCTTCCAGTTTGTTATGTAGTTCTTCTTTTAAAGTTATATTGATCTGGTTAGATCTTTTGGCAATAATGGCAATAGATTCATAAAGATTACCTGTTTTTGCTTTGATATCAGATAATTTTTTAGGTTCTACTACATTACTGGTGTTAGCGCTTAGCTGACGTCTGAGTTTGCTCATTTTTTATGGCTTTAATATTGTTTAGACTTAGATTTTTATAACTTAATGCTTCTTTCAATAACTTACTTTCGGGATAACGATCTGTAAAATCATCGTATTCATTTATTACTTTTTCAAACCGTTCAATTTGTTTTTCCTGAACACTTAACCTGGCAAAACGATAATATGATTTTACTGTTTTGTATTTATACTCATCTCCCCGCAAAGATTCAGGGTAATTAATGCCAAGGTTGCCAAAAGCAATTGCCGAAGCCCTGTACTGCCCAAGGTTATAATATAAATCAGCTGCCCTGTAATCTTTCAATTCGAGTTTTGCCCTGCATTTATCAATAATTTCAGTTGCATCTTTTATCCTTGCAGATCCGGGATGAGTATTGATAAAGGTTTGCATCATCCCTATTGCCTTTGTTGTATTTACCTGTTCTAATTCTACTTTTGGAGATTGCTTATAAAAACAATAAGCGTGTAAATAATCTACTTCTTCGGCCTTTGTGCTGTTGGGAAAGACTTCCAAAAACCCCTTAAACAGATTTTCTGCATCACGATATTCCTTCATATTGTAAAAACAATAAGCATCTTTATAATAAAGCTCTTCAAATCTTATATTTCCTTTAAAAACCGGAAAAAGCTCTTCATATAATTGCTGGGCAGATTTGTATTTTTTTTTGGCGAAATATTCATCGGCCATTTTAAGTTTATACTCATAATCCTTGCTTTTAGCTACTTTATTATATTGATTGCAGGATGTTGCCAGTATAATGAAAAACAACGCGACAGAAAAAATTTTAAATATTCTCATAAAGGATTGCAAAATTAACGTAATTAAGTCAAATATGCCAGTAAATATGGAAATAGCCAAAAAACAGTAGTTAAGGAATTGATAAAGAAAGTGTTTAAAAAAAATCCCCCGTCATAAAAACGGGGGATCAATTGAAATAAAATTAATTTATTGATTACACTTAATATCAACCGTGTTCTTATCACCAGCACCTACTTCACAATTAATAGTTATCCTGTCGGCACTGATACCTTCTTTTTCAACAAGATATTTCTTAATCGTTTCTAACCTCCGCTGACAACTGGCTTGGGATTGTTTAGAAGTTTCAGGATAGCTTGTTACTGTAATATTACAATCAGGATTTTCTTTCATTTTTGCTGCTACTGTAGCCAGCATTGCTTTATTATCTGAAGTCAATAAATCACCTTTTAATGAAAGGCTTGGATAATCACATGGGCATGTTTTTACAACTGCTGGTGGTACTTTTGAACAACATTCAGGATCAGGGCATTTACCAACGCCGTCTGCATCTACAGGCTGGCACTCTGTTGGTGTTATCAGCTGCTTATCTTTACAATCCGGTACGCCATCTCCATCAGTATCCCTTGTTACCCCATGTGTATCAACCGGGCAACCGGCTGGTGTATTGGGCTCTCTATCCAAATGATCGCAAACCCCATCTCCATCTTTATCATTACAATCGTTTTTAGGAAATTTTACATTTCTGTGGTTCTTTAACTCATCATATGCATAATCCAACGGATTGATCCACCATAATGGTTCAACAGCTTTTCCACCAAGATTTAGGTTTAATCCAATAGAAGCGTAATTATAAGAATCAAAATCACGTGTCAATGAAGCATCACCCCATGCATGTTCCTGCCAACGTTGGCCGTCAAGAAGGTCATCTTTAACAAAAGTCCACCTGTCTTCTATAAAAACATTGATCCGCTTTCCCAGCCTGATGGCACCGCCTGCTAAAACAGTACCTGATGGTTTTAATGTACCATTTAAGAATTTTGGCCTTCTGCTTCCTTGCTGATCTGCATTTGTCTCATAGGTATTATCCATCCCCTTTTTCAAATCGCTAAGGATTTGTTTTCTTTTTCCATAGGTACCACTCCCATATTTTGCATATACGGTATTAAATAAATTTCTATAGTTATTTCCGGCGCCATCAAGTGCATTTACACTTGTTTTGTAAACAGAAAGACCAATACCTCCACCACCATATATTACAATACCGGTTTTTCTTTTATGAAAACGAATATTATTTAAAGTTACTATACCTTGTAAACTAAGATCCTGAACTTTAACTTTATAATTATAATAAACTACATCCTGATTTGGAGAAATATTTCCGGCATGATCAGTAAAAACAGTCCTACCGGTAGTGTATGCATTAATAAGTGCATCTGGTGAAAAATATCTTTTACCTACAGGCAAATTGGTATTCCAGGCTGGATTTTTCAAAAAATTGAAGCTTTCTGCCCAGGCCTGTCCTTTACCTACAGCATTTAAATACTGAAGACGCAAAGAAAATATATATCCAAAAGCCTTTCTTATGTGTACAGCAAAATTTGGATAAGTTAATATTTTTGCTGGTAAATCACCGCTAACAGTAAAAAGGCCGGTAGATACACCTACTTCCCACTGATTGCGGGGTTTTGCAGGAAAATTATATGTATTGTTCCAAAATTCGTTTTGTTGGGCCATCCTTTTTTTAGGAATAACAGATGAATCATATACACTACCCTTTCCACCAACCTGTGCAAATACAGCAGAGGATAACCCGATCATTATCACTAATAATAATTTGTACTTTTTGTTTGCCATAACCTAATAATTAATGAATTTTTTAAATATGTGCTTGTGATTTAGGACAAAAGTATCCAAATGAGACCTATTATGCAAATAAATTTTGTGATTTCTTTAATAAAATTCCTGATGTTAGGTCATTAAATAGTCATACTGTTGAGACCACTTGGTATGCAATTTCGTTGCATTTTTAAAAAAAAATTAGTAGACTATAGCTGATTATTGATTAAAGATGCTAAATCCATATCATTAATTTACTTTTACAGGCTTTAATACAACACCAGATTGCTTTCATTATTACGTATGAAATTTATTAATAACATTATAGGAGAAGAACTGAATACTTTTGAGAAAAAATTTTCTGAAGCGGTTAAAAGTCAGACCATGATGCTTGACCGCATAATGAAGTATATCATAAAACGGAAAGGAAAACAGTTAAGGCCTATGTTCGTTTTTTTAAGTGCAAAACTACATGGCGAGATAAATGAAAGTACTTACCGGGCTGCTGCTTTGGTAGAATTATTACATACTGCCACACTTGTGCATGATGATGTGGTGGATGAATCATTGGAAAGAAGAGGATTTTTTTCGATCAATGCTATTTGGAAAAACAAAATTGCAGTGCTGGTAGGCGACTACTTGCTATCCAAAGGGCTTTTATTGTCAACAAGTTATAACGATTTTGAACACCTTCATCTATTGTCTGAGGCTGTTAAACAAATGAGTGAAGGTGAATTATTGCAAATAGAAAAATCACGTAAACTAAACCTAAAAGAAGATATCTATTTTGAGATCATCAGAAATAAAACAGCCTCGCTTCTTTCTTCTGCTTGTGCAGTGGGTGCTTATTCAACCAGTAAAGACAAAGATGTCACCAACAAAATGAAATTGTTCGGTGAAAAAGTGGGCATTGCTTTCCAGATCAAAGACGACTTATTTGATTATCGCAAAGAAGATATAGGTAAACCA
>JAYVUE010000252.1:0-5357 GCA_043788195.1 Chitinophagaceae bacterium | reverse complement strand
TAAAGAAAATGCCTGAATGGATACCCGGCAGTTCAAATGGTGAAAATGTATCAGTGTATTATACCATCCCAATAAAGTTTGTGCCGGGTGAATAACTATCAGCGATTTTTCAGTAATTTGGCAATTCATTTTAATAGCCGGGAAGGCGGGAAGACTGGAAGCATTTATTTGAAGTTACAATCCACTTATCGCCTTCCCGTCTTTCGGGCAAAAAACTTAATTTAAAAATAATATGGCACTGGAAGAATTTGAAAAAGAACAATTATCCGAAAGAGAAAAAGGGATGGTACGAATGCGTAGTATGACCAATTATGTGATGGGCATTTTTTTGATATTAGCGGGCAGTTTTTTTATGTTCCCTTTTAAATCTACACAAAAATATATTGACCAATATGATCCGACGGTAATAAAAATCTTTGCAGTAATTTGTTGGATCTATGGTGCTTTTAGAATATACAGAGGTTACAGGAAAAATTATTTCAGAAACTAATGATCAGGAAAAGATACACGGGCTTTAACATGGCCTGGTTCATTTTATTTTTTATTTCAGGGGTAACAGGCTGCAATAATACTCCAAAACCAACTGTTTCCGATTCTCCTGAAAAAGGCACCATACATATCAGTGTTGATGAAAGTTTTAAACCTGTTATTGAAGAAGAGATAAAAGTGTATGAATCTTCATTTCCGGAAACAAAAATTATTGCGCATTATAAAACAGAAGTAGAATGTTTCAGAGATCTTTACCAGGACAGTAACAACAGGATGATCATTGTTACAAGAGGCCTGACAGGTAAAGAAGCCCGTTTTTATAATGACAGCCTTGGTTTTTCACCCGTAAGTGACCGAATAGCCTGGGATGCGATAACTATCCTGGTTAACAAAAACAGTACTGATACTTTGTTTACAATGAGCCGCTTATTAAAGCAATTAACAGGCCAGTTGGGTAAAAGACAGCCGATAGTTTTTGATGGGTTAAATGCAACCAGCACTGTACGTTTTGTAGTAGATAGTATTTTAAAAGGAGCGCAATTTGATACAAGTGTTGTAAAGGCCGTAAAAAACAGTGCAGCTGTAATGGAATATGTAGCGTCCGATCCTGATGCAATTGGATTAGTTGGTATTAACTGGATAGGCAATCCCGAAGACACTGCACAGGTAAGGCTGTTAAAGAAAGTAAAAATCAGTTATGTACAATGCGAATTATGTGTTGATAGTCCGTATGTAAAACCAACACAGGCGGGCATCTTAACTAAAAGATATCCTTTGGTACGTGGTTTGTATTATATACTAAAGGAAAATTATAATGGCCTCGGTTCGGGTTTTGCAACATTTATGAAATATGAAAGAGGTCAATTGATCTTCCGGAGAGCATACCTGGCACCTGTAATGGATTTTGGCATAAGGGCAGTTAAAATAAATGAAAAATTGTAGAAAAATTAATAACCGATTTGAAGGAAGTATTGTTAAAATTAATAACATTGTAAAGTATAAATCAGCATAACAAAATGAATAAGATAAAAAACGGGCTTTTATTGATAACAACGTTGTTGTTTGCAAACCTGGTAAAAGCGCAAACGATCGATGACGGCAGAAAGCTTTTGTATTACGAAAAACATATTAGCGCAAGGGCAGTATTTGAAAAACTTGTTAGCGCAAACCCAAATGACGCGGATGCTGCCTATTGGTTAGGCCAAACATTAATTGCCCCGGATGAGGACAAAGATATTGCCGGTGCAAAAGAAGTATACAGGAAAGCAATATTTGCAAACAGTAACAACGGTTTATTGTTAGCCGGAATGGGACATATTGAATTACTGGAGGGCAAAACACAGGATGCCCGAAATCATTTTGAAACAGCAATCAGTTTAAGTGGAGGAAAAAATATTGCAGTTTTAAATGCAATTGGTTTTGCCAATGCTGATTTTGATTCTAAACTTGGTGATGCAGTTTATGCTATTGAAAAACTAAAGATGGCTATTGATATTAAAGGAATGAAAGACCCTGATGTGTATGTTAACCTGGGTGATGCCTACCGGAAATTAGCTGATGGGGGTAATGCACAGCTGGCATATGAATCTGCATTATCACTAAAGCCTGATTATGCAAGGGCAAGGTTCAGGATAGGAAGGATCTATCAGACTCAAGGGATAACACAGGAAGATATCTACATGAAATATTATAATGAAACTATTGCGTTAGATCCAAATTACACTCCATTGTATTGGGTTTTACATAATTATTTTTACGAATCAAATGTGGGCAGATCGGCCGAATACCTGGAGAAATATTTAAACGCTAAAGGTGCCGATGAACCCAAGGCTTGCTTTTTGAGGGCACAAATTACATATGCCCAGGGTCATTATGCTGAAGCCATAATAAAATGTAATGAATGTATTGCTACAGGTGGTCCAACACCTTACCCGAATTTGTATGGTATAAAAGCATTTGCTGCATATAAAACCGGCGATTCCAATACAGCAAAAATTGCATTTGACCAGTATTTTGAAAAACAAAAGCCGGCTAAAATAGGCCCAAAAGATTATAAAACTTATGCAGAGGTTTTATTGAAATTCCCCGGGAACGAAACTTTGGCGGGTGCGTTCATTGATAAAGCAGTTGATCTTGATAGTACTGAAGCCGGAAAAGTTGCTTTATTAAAATCAGTTGCTGTTTCTTATGAAGCACAAAAAAAATATCAAGAGGCTGGAGACTGGTATAAAAAGATATTGGGGATAAAAAAGAATTTGTCTAAAACAGACCTTTACAATTCGGGCTACAGTTATTATCGGATAGGAAATTTTCAGCAAGCGATTGACATATTTAATTTGTATACGCAAAAATTTCCGGATGATATTTTTGGATATTATATGGTGGGTAAAGCCAGTTGGGCTATTGATACAACAATGACAATGGGCCTTCCTAATCCTGCATTTGAAAAAGCGATACAAGTAGGTGAAGCGTATCCTGATAAAACAAAGATCATTGCTCAGTTATTGGGTAGTTATAAATATATGATCGCTTATGCCGCTAATATTAAAAAAGACAAAGCAGAGGCAATTGCTTATTGTGATAAAGCCTTGCTGGTAGATCCTACTGACCAGGAAACAATTACCAATAAAGAAGCTATAACCAAAATGAATATGAATGCCCCTCCTTTCAAAGCTCCTGTGACAACGGTGGGCAAAAATGGAGAAAAAATAACGATTGGTTCTGATGGAACCACTACCACCATAGCAAAAGACGGTTCATCTTCAGTTGTTACAAAGAGCGGAAAAGTGACTACAATTAAGGATGGAGTAACCACAATAATTGAAAACGGAAAGATCACTACTATTGGAAAAGACGGTAAGACAACAACGGTACCTGTTCAAAAACCCGGTAACAATCCTCCAAAAAAAAAGTAAAGACAAAAAGTAAATAAAAAAATTACCCCGTTAGCATAAAACTAACGGGTTTTTTGTAGTAGTTATTATTGATTATTGCTTCTGCTGCCTTACTTTTGCTACCAATTGAATAATACCCTTTATGCAATTCTTTCTTTTACAGTCCGGTGATATAAATAATGCTTCAAATTACCTGCCGATCGGCCTTCAATTGATATTTGCCATTGGATTAATTGCTACTATAATTTGGGGTTCCAATAAACTCGGACCAAAAAGGAAGACGTCGGATAAACTACAAAATTTTGAGAGCGGAATTGAAATAAAAGGAAATGCAAGGCAACCCATGGCCATTAAATATTTTTTAGTTGCTATTCTATTTGTATTATTTGATGTGGAAGTGATCTTCTTTTATCCATATGCTATTAATTTCAGGGAACTGGGCTGGCATGGATTTGTAGCAGTTTTACTTTTTGTGTCATTATTTATAGCAGGGCTTGTTTATATTTTTAAGAAAGGTGCTTTAAAATGGGAGGAGTAGGATTTGGAAATTAATCAATTTGGAGATTTGAAGATGAACATCTAATTGAAGGTTCATTACCAAATCACCAAATCATCAAATTAAATAATTATGTCTCGTCCGGTACAATATAATAATCACATAAAATTCGAAGGTATTCCGGAAGGATATATGGGTGAAGGTTTTATGGCAACTAATTTTGAAAAAGTGGTTAGCCTTGCCCGCAAAAATTCTATCTGGCCCCTGCCTTTTGCTACAAGCTGTTGTGGAATTGAATTTATGGCTACAGCCGCCAGTCATTATGACCTCGCCAGGTTTGGCGCTGAGCGTATGAGTTTTTCACCACGTCAATGTGATCTTATAATGGTGATGGGAACCATTTCAAAAAAAATGGGACCTGTTTTAAGACAGGTATACCTGCAAATGGCTGAGCCACGTTGGGTAATAGCTGTTGGAGCCTGTGCTTCTTCTGGCGGAATTTTTGATACCTATTCTGTTTTACAGGGCATTGACCAGGTAATACCTGTAGATGTTTATGTGCCAGGTTGTCCACCAAGGCCCGAAGCGATCTTAGATGGATTCATTAAAATTCAGGACCTCGTAAATGCAGAAGGATTGAGGCGCAGGCATAGTGATCAGTATAAGGAGTTGTTGGGAAGTTATGGAATACAGTAAAACCCCCTACTTCTCACCTTAGGTGAGAGAACTGGGTGTAAAATACTATAATGAAATTAAAAGATACAAAAGCCCCTTTAGGGGTTTGGGGTTATGACTAACGATACAATCAAACAAAAACTAACTGAGAAATTTGCCGATGCACTTATTGATTGGCAGGAGCCTTATGGTATGCTCACTTTTACTTCGGCAAAAGATCTGAATCTTAAAGTTTTACAGTTTTTATATGACGATGAAGAATTACGTTTTCAGTTCTTAACCGATTTACAGGCCGTTCATTATCCCGACAGGAAAGGCGAAGAACTGGCCGTTGTTTATCATTTGCATAACCTGGTTGATAATGTGCGTATACGCTTTAAGGTGTTTACTGATATTACAACACCTGATGTTTTTAGCGCCACCGCTTTGTACCAATCGGCAAATTTTATGGAAAGAGAAACCTATGATTTTTACGGAGTTAATTTTGTAGGGCATCCGAATTTAATAAGGATACTGAATGTAGAAGAAATGGATTATTTTCCAATGCGAAAGGAATTTCCATTGGAAGATCAGACAAGGATTGATAAGGATGATGAGATGTTTGGACGATGAAGCCCCATCCTATCAACTTCGTTCGTTCCCTTTGCGGGAACCCCGAAGGGGAGGGAAAAGGAGAAAATTGTTGCGAAGATAGAAGAGGAGATTGTCGTATAATAAAAAGAAACACTGAAATAATAAGCTGCCTCACCCCAACCCCTCTCCTTAGGAGAGGGGTTGGGGTGAGGCCAAAAAACATTAATGTC
>JAYVUE010000251.1:0-2178 GCA_043788195.1 Chitinophagaceae bacterium | reverse complement strand
TTTGTAATTGAAATGAGGCTAAATGAAGCATGCCGCTTATTGAAAGAAACCGATTTGTCGGTATTGCATGTATGTTACGAATCAGGCTTTAAAAACCTATCCAACTTCAACAGGTTGTTCCGGAAACAATTTAATGCAGGGCCGGTAGAATTTCGCAAGGGCCTAAAAAAGCATAAAGTTTTACAAGCAGATTAAAATTAAAACATTAAAAATAATTATGAAATCAGCGAAAGATATAGCAGCAGGTAAAGTAGTTGCCCACGTGCTGCAACAAGATTTATTTAGCCAATGGCTGGGTATAGAAATTTTGGAAGTTAAAGAAGGATACTGCAAAATTAAAATGACGGTACGCAAAGAAATGATGAATGGGCTTGGTATTGTGCATGGCGGTATTGCCTTTTCTTTATCGGATAGTTGTTTTGCCTATGCCTGCACCAACAGGAATGTTTTATCTGTGGCGTTAGATACTGCTATCAACTTTATAAAACCAGTACATGTGGGTGATACATTAACTGCAGAAGCAAAGGAAATACACAATGGAAAGTCAACAGGGCTTTACCACATAACAGTTACCAATCAAAATAATCATATTGTCGCTTTCTTTAAAGGAACCTGCTTTCGGACGAATAAAGTGTTGGTTAGTTTATAGGAATTATTAACCTTTCGTCCATTATCTGGTTTTTTACTTTATACCCATAAGCGCCTAAAAAACCCGACCTTTGCCGCAATAATGGAAAAGTCAAATTTTATCGATTACATCAGAATTTTTTGCCGCAGTGGCCACGGTGGTCCGGGCAGCAGGCATTTTATGCGTACCAAATACAACGCCATGGCGGGTCCGGATGGTGGTGATGGCGGCAGGGGTGCACATATTATTTTAAGAGGTAGTTCGCAATTATGGACCTTGTTACACCTTCGGTATTATAAAAATGTATTGGGAGAAGATGGTGAGTCGGGCAGCAAAAACAACAGTACCGGCCGTTTTGGCAAAGATATTATTATTGAAGTACCATTGGGTACCATTGCCAAAGATGAACTGACGGGCGTTAAAGAAGTGGAAATATTAGAAGATGGCCAGGAAGTTATTTGGGTAAAAGGTGGCCGTGGCGGATTGGGCAATGCTAATTTTAAAACAGCTACCAACCAGGCACCGGAATACGCACAACCCGGCGAAGATGGAATAGAGGGGTGGAAATTACTGGAATTGAAAGTGCTGGCAGACGTTGGATTGGTAGGTTTTCCAAATGCAGGCAAATCAACCCTGCTTTCTGTAATTACGGCTGCCAAGCCAAAAATTGCAGACTATGCCTTTACCACTTTGGTACCACAATTGGGCATGGTAGAATACAGGGATGGCAAAAGTTTTTGCATTGCTGATTTACCAGGCATTATTGAAGGTGCCGCAGAAGGCAAAGGTTTGGGACATCGCTTTTTGCGACACATTGAACGCAACTCTATATTGCTTTTTTTGATCCCTGCAGATTGCGCAGATCATAAAAAAGAATTTGAAATATTGGTGAACGAACTGGAACAATACAATCCGGAAATGCTTCAAAAAGACTTTGTAATTGCGGTGAGCAAAAGCGATATGCTGGACGATGAATTAAAAGCTGCTATCGCCAAAGAACTGCCTAAAAAAATTCCACACATCTTCATTTCATCGGTTACCGGCCTGGGAATACCAGCATTGAAAGATCTACTGTGGTCGGTAATGAATCAACAGGATCAAAAATAACGTAACACTGAATACTGTTTTTAAATACCTGAAAGATTTTTACGCCAAGGAATTTAACTGGTGGTATTTTTTAATGATTGTTGTTTTGCTGAGTGGCATAATTTACCTCAATTACTGGCACAGCCTTGAGAAGAAATATGTGGCGGCCAGCAAAACCAGGGTAGGGGCATTTACAGCCTATTATCTATTGTACTTTATTCCATTTGCGGCTGCATTTTTTTTGCAATTACTCTTTTTTAAAGACTGTACTTATTATAAAAATGGGTGGTTTTGGGCAATCCTTTTCCTTGCACCTGCTTTCTTTTCTTTGAGGGTAAATTTTGACTGGCAGGAAGACTGGATCATTAATAAATGGACAGGTGCTGACCGGGTTTTTTACAGGTATACCATTAACTGGGTAATACGGGTTGTTGTTTTATTGATACCAGTATATATTGTCTGGC
>JAYVUE010000250.1:0-4992 GCA_043788195.1 Chitinophagaceae bacterium | reverse complement strand
ACTAAGTTTTTCAAACTTCCCTTTGTTTGATGTACAGCTTAACAGTAATACAATTAAAGGACTGAATAAAAATAAAATCCCTGTATAAAATCTTGAATTCATGGAAGCAAATTTAGTTATGTACATCTAAAAAAAATCAAAAACAACACTTTCAGGTTCGTAAATTTCTGGTTATTCTTTAATAATTATCCTAAACTTAAAACAGCTGATATCATGCATATCATGTATACATTTAAAAAAAGGCAAGATCTTTTAGATCCTGCCTTTACCCAAAAAACCGATTGCTAATATGAGAAAATGTTATGGCTTAATAAAGCCGTTGCCTAAATCAATTTGTTGTTGTGGTACGGGATAATAATCCCTTGCTGGTGAAGCAAATGGAGGTACCCCATTAAGAATAACCTCGTAAGGTAATGGGTTTTCATACGCATAAAATGCATTTAATTCTGCAGATGCAATGCCCCACCTCACCAAATCAAAGAAACGGCTTCCTTCCAAACCTAATTCCAATTGACGCTCTAAACGAACCGCAGCACGGGCCGTTGCCTGATCTGCAAATGGTACAGTATATGGCTCTGTTTTAGGAGTACCGTAAGCAGCAGGGAAACTGACTACTGTTGTATTTTTTGCTCTTGTACGTACCCTGTTGATTAATGCAAATGCTGTGGCAAGTGAGCCAGCTTCTATTTCGGCTTCAGCTGCCATTAATAATACATCAGAAAAACGAATGAGGTTAATATTTAATGACACACCTCCTCCTGAATACCATATGGATGCATCGTGGTAAGCTCCAACCTGGGACTGGCGGATACAAGTTTTCTTAGCACCAAATGGACCAGCCGATGGATCTCTTTGCCAGCCTGTAACATAAGTACCCCAATCCAGGTAAGGAACCTGGTTCCTTCCTACAGTCCAATCTAAACGGGTATCTACATTACCTGCATATTGAGTAAGCCCGGCTTGTCCTGCAGGATCAAGTACTGAGGTGTTTTGCGGGTTAGCTACTGGTAAACCTGCTGCATCTGTTTTAAACCTATTGGTAAAAAAGTATGTAGGGCAATAGAAACCGGCGCCACCAGGGCCAGTTGCAGGAAGGTTTAACAAATCTCCCCAATTACCATTCCTTGCACCAGCATTATCATTTGATGATGACTGGAAAGCAAATACCGATTCTTTTCCATTTTCAAAATCAATATTAAAATTGTCCTCATACTTTGCATATAAATCATATGTTACTCCTGTAGAGGTTTTACCATTGGTTACAACATCAGTTAAAACTGTTTTAGCGGTGGCAAAATCTTTGGTGTACAATAATACTTTACCATAAAAAGCACCTGCTGCATATTTATTTACGCGGCCAACAGCATCCTGGGTAGCCGGCAGGTTATCATATGCATATTTTGCATCTTCAACAATTTTAGGATAAATATCTGTTTGGTTTGAAACACCAGCTATTGCTCCTGTTGCTAAGGCAACATCAGTAGCTTCATCTAAAAAGCAGGCTTTGCCAAAAGTTTTTCTTGCCTCAAAATGATACCAGGCTCTTAAAAAACGGGCCTGGCCGGCTAAATTTTTTCTTGATGCATCACTTATACCAGGAACTTTTGCTAAAACTTCCAATACCGTATTGGTGCGCTTTACACCTTCATATAATGCTTTCCACCTGTCGTTAATGGCACCATTTGATGAGTTAATGTCATGTCGAATTACCGGGGTCATATTAGGGCCCTGATCGCCGGGGTCACTTCCTTTATTGGCTTCACCACCGCCCATACCACCATATAAAAAGTTTGAACCGCCGGAGCCCCATTCGCCACCAAGGTTTAAACCACCGTCATGACCATCTAACATGGCATACGCAGATAATAACAACTTGCCAACTCCTTTTTCGGTTGATAGCGTTGCTTCATCCAGCACACCATTAGGCTTAATGTCCAAAAATTTTTTCTTACAGGCAAACAACGCTAAAATCATTGTTGATGCCAGGAGAATTATTGTGATTTTATTTTTCATATTCTTAGTATTAATTGTGAAAATAGTTTAGTAATTATTTAAAAGGTGATATTTGCGCCAATCAAAAATTGCTTAACGGTTGGGTAAGCCCCTATATCTACACCGGCCGCCCTGTCATCACCACTTAAAATATCAGGATTTAAACCAGAATATTTTGTAACGGTAAACAGGTTAGTACCCTGTACATAAATGCGTGCTTTAGAAATCCTGGCTTTACTCAATACTGATGTAGGTAAAGTATAACCTATTTGCAAATTACGCATACGGAAATAGGAAGAATTTTCTACATAATATGAATTTACAACACCCGAAGTACTGAATCCACCAGCTGCAATTACAGATTCCTGAATGGGTGTTTTAGCATTAGGTCTGCTGCCATCTGGCAACCAGCTATCATACAATGCCCTTTTACTTCTACCCCCTGGGAAACCGCTGGAGAAATCGGTATACCATCTTGTAAAACTAAATGCATCCTGCCCCGATACGCCGTAAAAAAATGCTGAAAGATCAAAAGCTTTGTATTCTACTCCAATATTTAACCCATAGGTAAAATCAGGGTTAGGGTTACCAATTATTGTCCTGTCATTATCATCGATCTTTTTATCCCCGTTTATATCTGCATACTTAAAACGTCCCGGGCCAGCTCCTGGCTGATTCCATCCAGTTGCTTCAGCTGCTGTTTGAAAAAGGCCAATAACCTTGTATCCATAATAAGTATTTAATGAACTGCCTACAAAATTCCTGGTGGCATTGCTGCCGATCCTGTTTGCCTCATTAACGGGGCTGTTGAAATCAAAGAATTGCTGATCTCCATTGATAGCAGTAACCTTATTTTTGTAGGTGGTAAAGGTAAGTGAGCTGATTAATTTAATGTCTTTAGTTATATTTGAACGATTGCTGATCATTAAATCAACACCACTGTTTTCCATGCTTCCTACATTTTTGAAAGAAGGATTGTTTGCAACTACAGCACCACCAATAGCCTGTCCGGCTGGATTATATAAAAGATCTTTAGTTTTTTTCTTGTAGTAATCAAACACTATTTCTGTATTCTTAAAAATAGTTGCATCAAAACCTATATTAGTGGTAGTACTGGTTTCCCATTTGCCCAGCGGGTTACCTACAAAAGATAAAAAGAAACCTTCCTGGGGTGAATTTTGTGTTCCCGAAATATCATACCATGAGCTTTGACGGTTACTACCGAATGTGGTATATGCATTTGAAGCACTTACTGCTGCTTCGTTACCTAATTTACCCCAGCTTCCCCTCAGTTTTAAAAAATTTAACCATTTGATATCTCTCATAAAACTTTCTTCAGTAGCTATCCAACCCAATGAAAAGGCTGGAAAATTTCCATATTTATTTGGATCCAGGAATTTAGAAGAGCCATCCCTGCGTATTGTACCTGATATAATGTATTTATCATTGTACGTATAATCAACTTTTCCAAAATAAGAAACAGTAGTACCTTTTGTATAAGCCACACTTCCACCCAAATTTTGTACTGTACCATTGTTTAAATTAATAAACGGTAAATAGTTGTAAGTGTATAAAGTTGTTGCGGCACCAATAATTTGCCTTCCACCACCTTGCTGTGCTTCAGTACCAGCTAAGGCCGCCACTTTATGTTTACCAAAAATGTTTTTATAAGAAAGCTGGTTAGTCCATATCCACTGATTATTTCTGATGAACCCTTCACCATATGTTGTATTAGCATTGTTTTCAGTATGCTCATATTCAATAAAAGGATAGTTATAATAATTAGTAGTATTATTATTACCCCCAAAACTGGTTCTTACCATAAAGTTTTTAGCAAAATCCACTTCGGCATAAAGATTGCCGAAAAAGTTTATATTATTACCACGGTTATCTTTCGCCCTGTATAATTGAGCAAGGGGATTTTTACCGTTACCCCATGTACCAAAACCAGAACCTCCTAATGTACCTGCAAAATCACCCGGCACTGTGGTATAAACGGGTACTATTGAAGTTATCCTGTTTGTTTGTGCTATCACACTGGCCTCATTCTGGCCAAGGTTTCCTGTATTACTTTCAGAAGAAAACATCTGAACATTTTCGCCAACCCGTACACCTTTCATTACATTAAATTCGCTGTTTAGCCGGGCACTATAGCGCTTGAAAAACTGATATTTAGTAATTGCGTCCTGGTTAAAATAGTTTAAACTTAACATAAAACGGCTGTTATCGTTTGCGCCACTCATTGTTAAATTATGATTTTGTATTGGGGCTTTTCGGGTAATCGCATCATACCAATTCGTACCATTTTTACTGGTAGGTACAATTATATATGGAGTATATCCCGGATCTCCTAAACGGCCATAATCAAGGCTGTATAAATTTTGATTAGTTCCGGGATTGCCACTCATTATTGCCACACCATTATTTGGTGCACCGGTATAATAAATAAAGTCCGGTAATACAGGTGATGCGCCATTACCAAAAACAGAACCGGTAGTTACTGCACCACTATTTCTCTTGGAAAGGAATAATAATTCAGCCTGTTCCTGTGCATTAAGATGATCCTCACCTTTACCAGGGTTCTGTGATCCGTAATACATATCGTATGATACATTTACTCCTCTTCTCTTACCTTTTTTTGTGGTTACAATAATAACACCATTAGAAGCCCTTACCCCGTATATAGAAGCGGAGGCTGCATCTTTAAGCACCTGCATACTTTCAATATCATTTGGGTTAAGATTGGATATACTTCCGGTTTGAACGCCATCAACAACATACAAAGGGTTATTGTTATTAAATGAACCCAGACCCCTTATTCTTACTGAACTACCTGCTCCGGGTATAGAGTTTTGAATTACAGTTACTCCCGAAGCTTTACCTTGAAGTTGAGATTGGGGATCTGAAGAGGGTTGTGATTTAAGTTCACTAACATTAACCACAGTTACAGCACCGGTGATGTCTTTCTTGCGCTGGGTGGAGTAGCCGGTTACCACCACT
>JAYVUE010000249.1:0-7256 GCA_043788195.1 Chitinophagaceae bacterium | reverse complement strand
GCGTACCATATCAACATCAGCACCCATTCGTTCGCATAACTGGGCAATCTCATTCATAAAAGTGATCTTGGTGGCTAAAAAAGAATTAGCAGCATATTTAGTTAGCTCTGCGCTTTTTTCATCCATAAAAATAATGGGATTGCCCTGGCGAACAAAGGGAACATACAGATCGTTAACTATTTTTTTTGCCCTTTCTGATGTAGTACCTATCACTACCCGGTCGGGTTTCATAAAATCATCTACTGCCACACCTTCACGTAAAAATTCGGGATTGGAAACCACATCAAAAGCCCCAATTAAATCTTCTCCACCATTTGGCGGGAGGATTTGCAAACCACTTCTTAAAATGGCTTCTCTGACTTTTTCAGCAGTACCAACAGGCACGGTACTTTTATCAATAATAACTTTGTAATCATCTTTCTTTATTAATTTCCCCAGGTCGTCAGCAACACCCAGGATATATTTGAGATCGGCACTGCCATCTTCGCCGGCAGGAGTAGGTAAGGCAAGGAAAATTATCTGGGCATCGTGTATACCTTCCTGTAATGAAGTAGTAAAATGTAACCGGCCCTCTTTTTGATTACGAAGAAATAATTTTTCAAGTCCGGGTTCATAAATGGTAATTATTCCTGCAGCTAATTTTTCTATTTTATTTTTATCAATGTCAACACAGGTAACATGATTTCCTGTTTCTGCAAAACAGGTACCTGTAACTAATCCAACATAACCTGTTCCAACAACGGCTATCTTCATTTTCAGTTATTTATTTGTGTATGCTAAAACATTTGTTATTATAAAATTTTGTTGTTCTTCATCCAATTCAGTATGAATGGGCAAAGAGATAACCCTTTCTGTCAACCAATCGGTTATTGGTAATTCATATTTACTTCCGCCAAAGGCATCAAACATTTTTTGTTGATGTGCAGGTACAGGGTAATAGATCATCGATGGTACTCCTTTATCTGTAAGAAATTGATTTAACCCGTCGCGGTAGCAATTAGGATTTTCAACAGCATTTAAGATCAGTGTATATTGGTGAAATACATGTTTGTTATTACTATCTCTAAACGGAATGGTTATCATTTTATTTTGTGCAAAGGCCTTATCATAAAAATCTGCGGCTCTTCGCCTGGCATCTATATATTCGTCCAGGTGTTTTAATTTAATATCGAGGATCGCAGCCTGTATGGCATCAAGCCTTGAATTACAACCCACTACATCATGATAATATCTTTTACTTTGCCCGTGCGAAGCGATCATTTTTAATTTAGCTGCCAGTTCATCATCATTTGTAAACATGGCTCCTCCATCGCCAAATGCGCCTAAATTTTTAGAAGGATAAAATGATGTACATCCGATATGACCGATGCTTCCTGTTTTTTTTGTACTTCCGTCACTAAAAGTGTAATCGCAACCGATAGCCTGTGCATTATCTTCAATAACAGGTAAATTATGTTTAACAGCAATTGCCATTATCTTTTCCATATTGGCAGCCTGTCCATAGAGGTGAACCGGAATGATCGCTTTTGTTTTTGAGGTGAAGGCTTTTTCAATAGCTGCAGGATCGATACAAAATGTTTTTGGATCAACTTCTACAAAAACCGGCTTAATATGCAACAGCGCTGCTACTTCCACGGTAGCTATATAAGTAAAGGATGGGGTGATCACTTCATCGCCTGGTTCTAACCCAAGTGCCATCATAGCAATTTGCAGTGCATCTGTTCCATTGGCGCAAGGGATACAATGTTTGCTGTTATGGTATCTGGCAAGATTTTCTGCAAATTCATTCACTACTTTACCGCCAATAAACATTGAGCTTTCCATTACAGCCAATACAGCTGCATCAACTGCTGGTTTTATTTTAAGGTATTGGGTCCTGGTATCAACCATTTGTAAAGGCCTCATAAATGCATATTTTGTGCGGCGCAAAGATAACGATTCAGAAAGCAAATTATTATTAGAAATTACGGGTTAGATTTGCTCATGAGTCACTAATTCATAAGTTTTAAATAATATCCCATAAACCTGCCTTACGGCAGGCAGGGCCACTAAGATCACTAAGAAAGTTGTGAAATTATCTTTGTGCTCTTTGTGAATTTGTAGGAACCTAATACAATACCTTAAAGTTAACAAGTTGGCACAATTCATTTATACCGTTTTTGTAATCTGTTATTCCTGGGCAATCAAGATGGCAGCATTATGGAATCCCAAAGCCAGTTTATGGGTAGCAGGCCGTAAAAATATTTTCGATAAGATAAAATCAGAACTCGGAACTCAACATACTAAACTGGTATGGATGCATTGTGCCAGCCTTGGAGAGTTTGAGCAGGGGAGGCCCTTACTGGAAGAAATAAAGATTGGTAACCCGGAAATAAAAACAGTACTTAGTTTTTTTTCTCCATCTGGTTATGAAGTGATGAAGAATTATTCAGGCGCTGATCATATTTTTTACTTGCCAATGGATTCTAAAAACAATGCTGTAAAATTTATTGATGCTATCAGTCCATCATTGGTATTATGGGTAAAATATGAATTTTGGTTTTATTACCTGGCCGAACTAAAACGACGCAATATCCATACTATCCTGGTATCAGGCATTTTCAGAGACAACCAACCTTTCTTTAAATGGTATGGTGGGATCTGGCGGATAATGCTGGACTGTTTTACTCATATTTTTGTTCAAAATGACCAATCAGCCGGGTTATTGGAAAAGATCTGTACTAATCAAAATATCACTGTTAACGGTGATACAAGATTTGACAGGGTGATTGCTATTGCAGAAAAATTTGAAAATATCCCGTTTATCACTGCCTACTGCGATAATAAGCAGGTAGTCGTTGCTGGTAGTACCTGGGAAGAAGATGAGGTAGAATTACTTCATTTTGTAAAAGCCCATCCAGAAATTAAATTTATTATTGCCCCTCATGAAGTTGATGAAGAAAACCTTGCAGACGTAAAAAAGGAATTTCCTGATTCCATATGCTATTCCGAATTAATAGCAACGGCCAACGGTCAGCCATCAACGTCCAATGTTCTTATCATCGATAATATCAGGATGCTTTCGAGGTTGTATAAATATGCAACCATCGCCTATGTAGGTGGTGGTTTTGGTGTTGATGGTGTACATAATGTGTTGGAAGCTGCTGTATATGGAAAACCTGTAGTAATTGGACCCGTGTATGAAAAATTTGATGAGGCTACCGGACTTGTTGAAACCGGTGGTGGCATCAGCATCAGTAGCCTTTTTGAATTGGAAGCTGTGATGAATAAATTATTACTTGATGATAAGGAAAGAGAGGGGGTGGGGGAAACTGCACGGAATTTTGTTTATAGCAGGGCAGGTGCTGCAGAAAAGATCATCCGGTATATTCAGGTGAATCGTCTTTTAACCAATTGATAAAATTGCCTAACCAACAGGTCACTGTCTTTCCATCCATTTTTTACTTTTAATTCCCTTTGTATCCAATATTCGGCTTCTGGCAATATGGAAAAACTATTGATGGTTTTTATACTTCGCTCATAAGCTGCTTCATCACCCCGGAATAATTCATTGATAAATAAATAACGGTCATTAACACCAATCGCTTTTTTAAGATCTCTGATCGGTACTTCAGTAAAGTTATCACCCAGATCAATTTTTGTTTGCTTTAATTTTTCATTAACTGATGCTGACCCGCTTGCAACAACTTCATTTATTTCTTTCTTTTTTTCTTCTGCATGCACAGGTCGCTGGTGGCTAAGGGTTGGAATATCATTATCTGTTTCTGCCTCAAATAAAATGGATGGTTTGTTTTGAACACTTATCTTGTTCATTAAATCAGCAGTACGTTTTATTTGTTCCAATTCTGCTTCAATTTCTGAAGCATCCACCTGCAATATTTCTATGATCTTTTCTTCTACCGGATCAGTAGCAACGGAATTTTCTATTGCCTGACGAGGTATCCCGAAATTATTTTGTGAAACAGTTACTTCAATATTTTGGGGATTGAAAGCCGGGGCATTAGCTGCCTGCAGGTGAAGTAATTCTGCCTGCAACATCTGAACGGTAAGTAATAATTGCTCAGCCGGAGCATTTTGTACAAACTGTTCCTGTAATTTTTTAAGGAGTGTTTCCACTCTTTCCATGATAAAGTATACTTTTGATGCCCGGAATAACCACAGATGGCATGTTGAAAAAGTCAATCGTTGCCCTAAGTTACAAACTGAATTTTAAAAATTATACTTAAATGTTTATAGAACCAAATTTTAGAGGAGAAAAGCGGGGTTGGATCGAAGTGATCTGTGGCAGTATGTTCAGTGGCAAAACTGAAGAACTGATACGCCGTTTAAAAAGAGTAAAAATTGCCAACCTGAGAGTAAAGATTTTTAAACCTACTATTGATGTGCGTTATGACGAAATGAAAATCGTGAGTCATGATACCAATGCTATTCTGTCTACACCGGTTGATAGTTCACAAGCCGTTTTATTGCTGGCACAGGATGTAGATGTGGTGGGCATTGATGAAGCCCAGTTCTTTGATGCGGAAATAGCAGATGTATGTGAACAACTGGCCATGAAAGGGATCAGGGTTATTGTAGCCGGGTTGGATATGGACTACCAGGGCAATCCATTTGGACAAATGCCCAACCTGTTGGCCAAGGCAGATTATATTACAAAATTACACGCCATCTGCCAGGTATGTGGCAATATTGCCAATGTTAGTTATCGCAAAATAAATGAGGGCGGGCAGGTATTATTAGGCGAAAAAGATGTGTATGAACCGCGGTGCAGGATCTGTGCATTGGAGAAAAAATAGGCAATGGGCAATGGGCAATAAGTTTTTTTGGCGAAGCAAAATAACTAAATATTAAAGCCACCCCATAATTACGGGATGGCTTTAATATTTCTGAAGATTATTTTATTGCTTTACAAATTTTGAACTAATATCACTTCCTCCGGTATTTACTTTTAAGAAATAAGTTCCTTTTGCCAAAGATGAAATATCTACAGCATGTGGATTATTGATCACCTTTTCTGTCATAACAACTCTGCCGTTAATATCAGTAATGGTTAATACACTGCTATTATCAATTTTGCCAAGTATACTTACATTTAATAAGTTATTTACGGGGTTAGGATATATTTTAATTAACCCTGTACCGGCTTTTACAATATTTTGTTCAGGCAGTGATGCAGTTCCTAATTGCACTTTTAAAGTATAACAGGAAGTAGCACTGTTGGCGCCATTATAACCAAATACTCTTGCATAATAAGTACCGGCAGTAAACGTAAGGGTGATTGTTTCACTTGTTGTGCCACCATTTTGTGAAATGGCCAGTTGTGTTCCGGCACTGTTTACAACTGTAAGATCATAATCGCCTGGCAAAGTAGTTAATGTTACTGTAGCAGTACCTCCGGTGGTGATCACAAATTTGTAGTAATCATTATCACCAGTTGGGCTGATCAGGCCGGTAACATTAGTGTTGAAAGGAATAGTAGCAGCACCTGATATCGTTCCATTTGTAGAAACGTCCAAAGCACTCTGGCAACTTGTAATCGTTGTAGCAGTTGCTTTTATCGTGTAACAGGTTGCACTGTTTGCGCCAAGGTAACCGATCACTTTAATATAGTAAGTACCTGCAACCTGGCTGTTTAAAGTAACAGTTTCTGTTGCTGTACTTCCCAAGCTTGATCCAATTTGTGTGCCGGCACTGTTGTAGATATATAGATCATAATCAACACCGGCCGGACCAATAAGATTGAAAACATTATTGCTGGTTGCGGTTGTTGTTATTTTATAAAAATCAATATCAGTTGTTGAACTGATAGCAGCAGAATTAATTACACCTGATGTAATGGTTGCAGCTGTAGCTTGTGTTTCATTGGGTTCAAATGCTGTAGCACAGGTAGATACATTTGCTGTTGTAAACTGTGCACTACCAAATGCACTTGTTCCGCTGGCGCAGGTTGAGCTAACTCTCCAGTCGTATAATGAACTTGCTGTTAAACCGGCTAGGTTAACTGATGTAGCAGTTGTTGAAGCAGTTGCGCTTGTCCATGTACCGGATGAATTTAATTTATAATCTACAGCATAAGATATAGCACCACTTACAGCTGTCCAACTTACAGTTGCACTATTGGTAGTAATTGCAGAAGAAGTTAAACCAGTTGGTGTGCTGCATGGGGCAGTTGTAGAGAATGAACTTTGAATATAGTTACCGGCACCTGCAGTGCAATTAGCCCGCACACGCCATGTATAAGAAGTGCCTTGTGTTAAGCCAGCAAGATTTACAGAAGTTGCTGAAGTAGCTGTTGCTGCATTGGTCCAGGTAGCGCCGCTTCCGGTAACCTGGTAATCTACATCATAATTTAATGCACTGGCTACTGCAGTCCAACTAACGGTGGCGCTTGTGTTTGTTATCAGAGATGTAGCAAGGCCAGTTGGGTCGCCGCAAAGTAAAGGCGTACAATTGTCTAATGAAAATGAAGCAATTCTTGTATTCCATGTACTTGCAGGATTGTATTCACAGGTAAACCAAAAGTTTACGCCATTGGGATCACAAACAAGATGATTATAGTCGCCATAACGTGTACTTGCATTAGCAGTGGTGCCTGCAATGATAACAGTTTCTGCAAATGTCATTGTATTCAATGGATCACAACTTTTTCTTCCCGTATATCTTCCTCCCGGAAAAACTCCTGTTGCTGAGGAAGAAACATTGTAAGCCAATCCTATATTTCCGGCAGCATCATAACAAATACTGGACATCCACCTGTTTGTATTATCCGGCGAATAAGTACTTTGCTGGTTAACACTCCAGTTACCTGAAGTTTTTTGTAATTCGTACCAGCGGACACCTGAAATATTTGAACCCTTATCTACTGAATGACTCAGAACAATTCCTTCAAAAGTTCCAAAATTTCTGTAAATAGGTTGATTCATTACCTTTTCCTGCAAAGCTTCTACTTTTACTGTTGAGCCAGGTTGCGTGATACATTGCCCCCTGGTTGTTGTACATATTTGCGATTTATAAGCGGTTACAACCATAGAAGCTTTTGTACTAACGGTACTGAGTGCTGGCGTTGTAAAATTTACTTTAAATTCAAAAAGCCCGATACTGTCTGAAGCAGCACCGCTCCAGGTATTATCATTCATATAGGCAATCAATCCACCGGTTCCGGCAGGAGGCAAACTTGTACCTTGTAATAATACCGGGCACATAGAGAATTCTTTATTAGTACTGCCCAACGTGAATTTTTGTACTGTAGCAGTTGC
>JAYVUE010000248.1:0-2440 GCA_043788195.1 Chitinophagaceae bacterium | reverse complement strand
GTAAGCGTCCGACCAGTACCCTAACTTTATTAAAATAGCTATTTTTTTCTTTTAGGTAGTAGTTTGGGGTTTCCAGTTTTGTGGCAGTAGCTCATTTATCCGATTAATAGGATGGCCAGCAATCCGGTTTAAGACATCATGTAGCCATGCATACGGATTGATACCATAATTTTTACAGGTGGCCAATAAACTATAAAACATTGCCGCCCTTTGTGCGGCAGCGTGGCTACCAGCAAACATATAATTTTTTCTTCCGATTGCGACACCTCTAAGGCTGTTCTCCACCGGGTTATTATCTATGTTTAATATAGAGGTGGTAGCATACAAACTTAACTTCTCCCATCGATTCAGACAATAGAATAAAGCCTGGCCGATAGCGCTTTGGGGCAACACTTTGGTATATGCCTCCTGCATCCATGATCCTAATTCCTTCAGTAGGGGTATCGCGTTTTCTTTTCGATATAGCAGCTTTTCAGAACCGACAATTCCATTATCAGAAAGATGCCTTTCAATTGCATATATTTTTTGCATCTCGGTCAATACATGAGTTGCTATATCTTTTCTGTTTGATAGTGCATCAACAAATTTTCGTCTCGCATGCGCAAGGCAGCCGACTAAGATGATGCCGGGTTGATCGCCAAAATACTCATATACAGCATACCCGTCAGTCTGCAGATATCCCTGGTAATTTTTTAAGATACTTTGCGGACCCTCCCGTCCTCTTCCCGTTTGGTAATCAAATAAAACCAGCCTTTGCTCATGACTTTGGTATACCCAATAGTAACCCAGATGGGTTGTTCCTTTTTTAACCCTATCCAACACTTTCAACGTTGTTTCATCTGCATGCAAATAACCACAACTCAA
Organism: Chitinophagaceae bacterium; assembly: GCA_043788195.1. Classification (GTDB taxonomy): domain Bacteria; phylum Bacteroidota; class Bacteroidia; order Chitinophagales; family Chitinophagaceae; genus Ferruginibacter. Next base: position 1,576 of record JAYVUE010000248.1, on the reverse strand, counting down.
CATTAAGAGCTTGTGTGCCTGGTATAAAGGCAGTAACAATCCTGCAGCATATGTTAACCAGTCGCCTATGGTACTATCACTAATGGCCACCCCCAGTCTTACATATCGCTTTAACTGGCGGTGCAGTGGCATGTGATCTACATACTTTTCAACAATGACCTGTGCTACCAAACTGGGATCTACATTGCATCTTTCAAAAGCCCGATCCGGAGCAGGGGCCTGTACAATACGATTGGTAAGAGGGTCGAAGAATTTAGTACGAACTACTCTTTTTACAAACAATTCACCGGATTTGTATGCCAGTGTTTCGGTTACATCTTCCCCTAACTTCTTTGCTATTGCAGGATCTATGCCATCGGGGTTTATTAATTGTATTTCTCTGCGCAACTGCTCCGGTAATTCATTGCGGCCTTTATGGTTGGGTTGTAAACGGGTTGTGGTCGTTTTTTGAATAACGTCGGTGGTAGTGGTACTAATTACTTCTGCGATTGCTGTCACATCAAAAAGCGTTGGTGCATTTGGGTCTGCACCTACCATGAACTTTTCATGCCGGCTTCCAAATAACATCTTCTTTAATAGGAGCATTTCAAGTTGTAGGCCCTGGATGGTGAACTGCTGGGACTCAATGGTCAACTGTTGGCTTTCTATGGTTAAAAGTGCCTTTTCAAATTGAGCTTTATAGTCGATATTTGTGAATGTTGTTACCATCTGTTGATGGTACAAAAGTCGCTCTGTTAAAGGGTTATAACTAATTAGTGCATACTTTTATTTACCCACAACAGCCTTGCAAAATGTGCGTAATTCTCCGATATTTTTTATTCCGGCAAATTAATGTGCATAACTATTCGAAATTTCATTTTGGCAGCGAAAAGCGTATTTTTTTCTTTATAGAACCCAGTACAATACCTTGCAAAATCAATTGTAATTGCACCGAATCAATTGTAGCGCAATCGTTATCAGGCGAGATGGAAGGGAATTCGTACACTCCCTTTTCTAATCGCTTATAATAAATGGCCAACCCATCGCCTTCCCAGGAGAGGAGCTTTATTTGATTGCGCTTTCTGTTTACAAAAATATAAACGCCACCTTGCAGCACATTGGAATGCATGTGCTCATGAACAATGCCACAGAGTGAATCAAATCCTTTCCGCATATCAGCGGCACCATTGTACCAGTAATAAAAAGTGGATGAATTAAGGTGAAGCATGATCAGGATAATAATAGTTGCTTTACAAAACGAATAGATTGATCCGAAAATGCAAGTTGAACTTGTATTCCATTAACACCGATAATGGTAACCGGCTCCAGACTGGCAGTTGTGGTAACTGTCACCGGAAGAAAAGAACCGCTGGTGTTTTGATTAGATCTGTAAACCCCGTACCAGTAGTGAAAAACGTGATAGGCTATATTATTTGTAATACAGAAAGCCTTTTGTGTTAATCCACTCTGCTGCCATTGAGTAATCATCTGTAGCGATTCGGCACGATGTTCCTTTTTGTTTTGCATAAATTAATATTTGAAGCAAAACTGAGACTTTTTTGTTTGCTATCAAACATGGTACGCGTCGGACGCTTAC
>JAYVUE010000247.1:0-6699 GCA_043788195.1 Chitinophagaceae bacterium | reverse complement strand
TGTTGGGGCATTTTTAGGAGTCGGCTTAATGACGGGTGCTATTGTATCTCATTTGACAGTTATTGGTATTGAATCAAAAGGAGATGGTGGCCAGTTATTTATGTTGGCTGTTACGGTGCTGGTTTGTTGCCTGGTTATTTTGATGCTGCATAAAAAGCAAGGTGTTGAGCTCCTAAATACGGTTCTTAAAAAATAGGTTTAAAGAGATGGTTGTTTGTAATAATTGTTAAGCGTACATTTTAAAATTCACAATATGCGGCTGCTGCTTATTTTTTTTATTTGTTTTTCTTCAATTTTTATTTCTTGTAAAAAGAATGCCACACCATCAACAGTATTAAATGAAATGACAGATACAACTGCTGTTTTAAAGTACAGTGGTGGTTTTATATCTGCCCGGTATGGTACAGTTTCCGGCAAAGCGGAGATTTATAAAAAGATCAACACATTTGAAGTAAAACTTTCCAATTTCAATTCAACGAATGGCCCGGCTTTGCATGTGTTTATTTCAAAAGAATCAATGCCTGTAAATTTTATTGATCTGGGCCCCTTAAAATCAACCAGTGGCAACCAGTTATACAATGTTACTGGAATGCCCGACTTTAAAGATTTTAAATACATTTCCATTCATTGTGTGCTTTATGATCATCTTTTTGGATGGGCATTATTACAATAAAAATACAGTTATGATATTTATTCAAATGACAGAGCAGATAAAATCATTAAGTAATCTTCTATTATTGTTGAATGACCGGCAATACAATCAAAAAATTGTATTTCTCGGCAATGCCAGCATTGGAGGGCACACCAGGCACATCATAGAATTGCTAAAATGTGTTACCGATGGTTATAATTTGGGAAAGGTAGATTATTTGAACAGAGTAAGAGACTTATCCCTTGAAACAGATAAAACCTTTGCTGCGCAGGAGTTGGCGAAACTGAAAAACCTGCTAGCGCAGTCTGATAAACGAATGAAGCTGGTTACAGAGTATGGCGGGAACGGTTTGATGAATGGAATTAGAACTACCTACTTCAGAGAAATAGTATATAATACCGAACATGCCATTCATCATCTTGCTTTAATAAAGGTAGCATTAAGAGAAATGGAATTAGACATTGTGGAAGATGATTTCGGAATGGCTTATGCTACGATCAAATATTTTGCCACACAGGAAAAAACCCGAAACTGAAAATGAGCTATAAGCATCATTTATTGCTAACTCTATTTGTATTATCGTTTGCTGTTATTGCAAGCGCGCAAGACAGTAGTAATTTTTATTTTATAACATTTGTAGGAATCTTTTCTCCGGTAGCAGCATTTTCGAAATCCTATAATAACTCCCTGGCTTTAAATTCCGGTATTGAATATAGGTTTACTAAACACTATTTTACTCAATTTGTACTGGAATTTAATGCAGTTAAATACAATCAGCAGGTTAAAGATGCATACGCTGCGTATTTATTTCAAAACACAAACAGCTCAGTCTTTTTAGCGGGATTAAATATTAGCAGAAATATTTCAATTGCTAATACCGGAAAATTATTTATATCGCCCTATCTTGGTCTTGGCTACGCAAATATTGGAGAACCCCGGCTGACTTTAAAAGATGCTGCGGGTATTATTGAACAGGAAATTACCCGGATGATTGGAGTGTATGCCAGGCAGGGTTTGAGAGTCGGTTATGGAACAAAATCAAAGGTTTTACAATCGCTTTATGTAGATGCATCTTATTTAACGGTTGATGTTAATATACAGAATAGCAGACCAAGTGCTTTTGCTTTTTTAATAGCAACAAGGTTTGGTTTTTAATTTAAAATATATAGGTTATGTGTACCGTGTTGTTTATACCAAAGGGCGATAAATATTTCTTTGCATCGCTTAGGGATGAAAATCCTTTAAGGCCAAGGGCTACCGCACCTGGTTTTAAATTGATGGGTAATACAAAGGTTTTATCACCGACAGATGCATTGGCTGGAGGAACCTGGCTTGGGATAACTGAAACAGGAAATATTGTTATTCTGCTAAATGGAGGTTTTGATAAGCACGAAAGAAGAATAAACTATACCAAGAGCCGTGGACTAATTGTTTATGAATTGTTAGCATCCAATACGCCAATAGCAGCGTGGGATTTATTGGAATTGGAAAATGTAGAGCCCTTTACATTAGTTGTTTGGAGTGAGGGGGTCTTGTTGGAGCTGGTTTGGGATGGCGAAAGTAAGCAAGGCACCAGGCTTCAGACAAAGCAGCCACATATTTGGTCTTCATCAACATTGTACAGTGGAGAAGCAAAGGCGTATCGAAGAAATTTATTTCAAAACTGGATAGGTTTAAATCAGCCTGTTTCTGCATTATCCCTGTTTAATTTTTTTAAATCAAACCCAGATGATGAAAATGGATTTTTAATGAATAGAAATGAGCAAACTAAAACTTTGAGTTACTCTTTTATTGAAATGCAAATAAATGACGCTGCAAACATGCTTTATTATGATTTTACAACTAATTCATTTTTAAATAAAAAAATAGTATTTGGAAAAAGTTTGAAAGCGCAATTTTCATCAAATGAGTCACCAGAAACCACGATAACTAAATTTCATGTATAACAATCAAATAAGCCCCTTTGAGTATGTTTCAATATTGGTATCTATAATTTTAGGTCTTGGTATTACCCAGATTTTATCTTCACTTACAGATCTGCTGTATGACTATAAAAAAGTTAAGTTTTACTGGCCACACATTTGCTGGGTTGTTTTTATCCTGTTCCTGCATATTCAAGACTGGTTTATCACTTATGAATTAAAAGAAAAGCCGGTTTGGCATTTACCTGAATTGTTTTTTATTCTCTTATATCCTATTTCGCTTTTTTGTGTTGCCAAAATGTTGTTTCCGGGAAATGAGAAGGAAGAAAGTTTTGATATGAAAATATTTTATAAAAATCATTTTCCACTTATATTTATTATGGTTGCAATAAGCATTTCCATTTCGATACTGTTCAATTTATTTTTTCTAAATGTTGCCCTGTTAACGCAGATACCGCTATTGCTAATATTAGTTGTAATGATTTACTCTTCCTTAAATAACACGAGCAGCGAAATATTTCATAAAATATTAGCAGTAGCTGTTATTTCAGGATCTATGTTATCTGTCGTTCTGAATGAAAATGGTTGGACAATTAAATAAATTATGACTAAAACCAAAAATATTAAATTCAGATCCTTCTATATAAAGGTATTTAGTTGGGAGTATTGGCCCATGTGGCTGGTGTATTTTCCGGTAAGCTTTTACTATATTTATTTATCTATAAAAGCAAGGTCTTTATTTTTCTTTTCTGCGTCAAATCCTTCTATTGAAACCGGGGGCATGTTTTTTGAAAGCAAATGGAGCATTTTTAAATTAATGCCCCAGGAATTTTATCCGTCCACCATATTGATAAATGAGGAGGACACAGTTAAGGTAATTTTAGAAAAGATGAAAGCCGCCAATATTGAATTTCCTGTTATTGCAAAGCCCGACAGGGGCGAAAGAGGCTGGTGTGTAAAAAAGATTGTTTGTGTTAATGAACTTACTGATTACAAAAATGCCATGCGAGTTGACTTTTTAATACAGGCATATGTTAGTTATCCTTTGGAATTTAGTATTTTTTATTTTAGAAATCCAAATAGCGAAACAGGTGCTTTAACTTCTGTTACTTTAAAGAAATTGCTTACTGTAACCGGTGATGGATATTCCACTGTTGATGAATTAATTCAACAAAATGACCGCTCCTTTTTACAGTATGGAAAGCTCAAAGAAAATAAGCAAATTGATTTGGACCGCATTTTAGAAATTGACGAGCAGGAAGTATTGGTGCCTTATGGTAACCATGTATTGGGCGCAATGTTCCTAAACTATAATCGAATTATTGATGAAGAATTAATTGCTACTTTTGATAGTATTAGCAAACAAATTCCAGGTTTTTATTTTGGCAGGTTTGATCTGCGCTGCACAAGCATTGAGGATTTGAAAAAAGGCAAAAATATTGCAATACTTGAATTAAATGGTGCGGGTGCTGAGCCAGCACATATTTATACGCCTGGCTTTTCTTTTTTTAAGGCGCAGTTAGTTATTGCCAGTCATTATCGAATGATGTACCAGGCAGCATTTGAAAATAGAAAGGCAGGTGTGCCCTTTATGTCTTTTAAATCTTTTAACAATACCAGAAGGTTGGAAAAGGAATACAAACAAAGCGTAAAATTTGTATGATTTTATCTGGAGTTCTTTTTGCTTAATGCTTATTTTATGTGGGTGTAGGGAAACTTCTAAAGCGAAGCCTGTTTTTGTTAAATTTGCCCGGGGAGAAAAAATATTTGCGAATTCTAAATAAGTTATCTGAGTCTATCGGCAGAATTATTAGTGAGTCTTTATTTTTGATTAAATAGCTTAAATGAAACGGTCAATATTTAATTGCAGCGATGCTATTTGATTTTGGGTAGTTGCAACAGGATCATATTGCATAATTTATCCTCGTTGCCATCGTAATGATGACCACCTTCTAAAGTTAAGTTTACAAAGTTTTTATTTTTTAATTGCTTTAATGGAAAATTATTTTCATCCTGTCCGAAAATGAGTGTGAGCGGTTTGCTGATAATTTTATTTATTTCCGCTACCACACTTTCCCCGGATGTTGAATTGCCACCGATCATACCAAAAAGGTGAATTTCGAAATCGGTATGGGTAGAGGGCGACAATAAATTGATATTTACCACATCTGCGCTTAACCCGACCGGAAGCAAATTAAATACAAATGGCATTACATCCGCTCCAAACGAATAGCCAATTAAAATAAATTTTTTTCTTTTCCACAAATTTTGGTAATGCTTGGTAAGGTTGGTAATGTCGGAGGTGGTTTGAGCAGCCGTTTTCTTTTTCCAGAAATAATCATTTGCATTGAGCGCCACTACAGGGAAACCTTTGGCAGCAAGTGCCTGGCTTAAATTTTTCGAAAACTTATTCCAACCGCCATCGCCTGTAATATATAGGATCATTGGCTTGCCGGTATCAGCCACTGCAGTTACAATATTTACCGGAAGTTTTTCAATGCCTGATGTTGATTGGGCAATGGTTGACCGGGCTAGTAATAAAGCAGCAGCCAGTAAACAGCTTGAACAAAAAATTATTTTCATTGATTCCTTAGTTTTTCTGAATGGGTTGCATTACTTTATTCAATGCTGCGGGTAATTGCACCAGGTCGAAATCATTTTCATATACCAGGTATTTGTTAAGCCATTCCGTTGCATACTTTTCTTTAAAATCGCGTAGACCATGGTAATTTTGAAAACGCTTGATTTTTTCATAGGCAAATTTTACCACCCTTTCTGCTGTATTGTCCGGCTCGTTAATTCCCGACATGGGTACAAGTCCAAGGTTAAGCCATCGCAACGATTTTTGCCTGCCATATTGCACAGCGGTAATGATTAAAGCATCCATGCATCCACCCGGTGCTTCAGCCGTTTTGCGAATCATGTCGTAGGTATATCCTTCAGGTGTATAATCAGGCACCAGGTTTAAAAAAGCCACCACTTTATTTTCGGTATCACGAATCAGGATGACATCCTGCCCGCTAAGTGAATTTTCATTAAACATGCCTTGTGAAAAAATGGTTTCTTTTTTATTGAAAGCATCCAGCCATTCCTCCGATACTGATTTTAATTCCATCACCAACCGTTTGTCAAGCGGAGCATAATTTGTGGAAATGGTATATCCTTTTTTTGAAAGGCTGTTGAGTGTATTTCGTAATGCTTTTTTGTCTTTTCCTTCCAGGGTAAATTGATTAATATCCATGACTCCTTCCTGCCCGATCAGTAATTTTTTTTTCTTTAAGGGTTCAAAATAATACATGCTTTCTTCATCTACCCTGTAAAAGGCGGTTTTCAAACCCATACGCCGGCAGGCTATATCAAATGTCTTTAGCATGGGTATTTTATTTGCCTCATTGCACACCGGTTCATCCAATGCAATGGCGAATCCGTTGGCAATCCGGTAGGCGATAAATCCTTCCAGGTTATCATCAAAAAAAAGAAGTTTGTCTTCATTGATTTTAAAATAGTCAACTGCAGTGCAGCCAAAGCGTGTAAGCAGGGCCTGGGCTTCCAGCAGGTGGGTTGAAGTGTAATCGGTTTTATTGATATAGGGCCGGATGATGGTATAAAAGAAAAATATCCAGGCGGATGCGCTTAGCACATTAACAATAGCTATAAATTCTTTTCCAAACCTGGTAGCTGGTTTTAATGCTTCGTTGGTCAATAATAAAAAACTTTTGATTGAGAATCCAACGGATTGCTTCCAGCTAAAATCAATACCAAAATGCCGGGCATCTAAAAAGTAGAAGCCGATGGTTTCAAAAACTACTACGCCCATAAAAACGGTTGCTGCGGTTATTACGCCTACCTGGATTAAATTGGGATTGCTTTTTAATCGATATTGTTTGTAGGTAGCCAACAAAATAATGATTGCCAAAAATGCGATGGATGATTCCTCCCAATCAAGGGCCTTGGTAAGATGGGTAATAAAGGAAAGAAGGGTAACCACCAATGCGATTATCCAGGCATTGAGGAGGCCACGCACCAGGAAGTTAGCGGTAACCAGCAATAATAACCCCATCATCAATACCAATAAGTTGGAAGCATGAATAATATGGGTGGGTAAATATTGTTGTAATATCCGGA
>JAYVUE010000246.1:0-2349 GCA_043788195.1 Chitinophagaceae bacterium | reverse complement strand
TTGTAGCCAAAAATATTGTCTTGTCATTGTTTATATTAGGATTATCTCCCCGTGGATAAACAGAAGGGTTTGAGTTATAATAAGCCCAACGACGAAACTCAATAGCCTCTGCAGCTGTCATTGCCGGCGCTCTGTCTACAATATTTTCAGTGGTAAGAGAAGTGTTGAATCCAATTAGTAATTTTCCAGCTTTTCCCTGCTTGGTAGAAACGATCACAACACCATTTGCACCTTTTGAACCATAAATTGCAGTAGCAGATGCGTCCTTCAAAATATCAATTGCTTCAATATCATTAGGATTAAGGTATTCAATACCGCCTGTGTTCAATGGTATTCCATCCACCACAAAAAGGGGTGAGTTAGATGCGTTTAAAGAACGTACACCACGGATGTTAATGCTACCCACCTGGCCGGGGCGCTCATTGGAAGTAATATCCACACCAGCCACTTTACCTTGCATTGCCTCTAAAGCATTTGTAACAGGACGCGACCTGATGTCTTTTTGGTTAATGCCGGCAACAGAGCCTGTAACATCTTTCTTTTTAACTGTTGCATATCCTATTACTACAACATCCGATAAGTTTTCGCTTATAGATTTTAATTCTACAGAGAGCTGTGTCTTATTACCTACAGCAATTTCCTGTGACTCGTGGCCAACAAAACTAATTACCAATTTTGCTTTAGCTGATGAAACATTTAATTGAAATGTTCCTGCCTGATTAGTAATAGCGGAGTTTTTTGTGCCTTTCTCCATTACAGTGGCGCCTTCTAAAGCCTTTCCTGTATCATCAGTAACCTTACCGGATACCGAAATATTTTGAGCTTTGATGGTGAAGGAAGAAATCAGGAAAAGGAGAAGGATAGCAAAACTCCTCCTTAGAAGTTTGTTGTTCATAATAGCATCGTTAATTTAAACAGTTAAGAATATAGCAACTCAGTGTACTACCCCTCGGGCAATAAAGGTTTAAAAATAAATTTTTGGTTTTGTTGTTTGAAATAAATCTGTGCAATCGTTTGCGTACTACTTAGTACTTTGAATCTTAGCAATCAAAAAACAGTTAATGTCTGATGTTATAAAATTATCATTAACCTGCATCTGTATCATCCTGCACTATCCTGTTAAAATTTATTTTTTTTGCTCAATGAATTTACTTCAATACAGGCTTGAATAAAAGGACCAATTGCTTTTAAATCATCATCACGTTTGGGCTCTTTTACATAATACTCATAACTGCCGTCCCTGTAAGGATTACCTCCCAAACCTGCGCCACTTACGGCTTTAGTGTAATGCACCACTCCTGCTGAATCTGTTGTTACAAATTGTTTAATCAAACCATCATATCCCTTTTTGACATTAGTTAAAAAAGTTGACGGCAAATATTTCATGCGTACTCCTTTTGCAATTCCGTAAACAAACATTGCTGATGCTGACGACTCCAGGTAGTTGCCCTCTTTACCGGGCTTATTGGTTATTTGCCACCACACTCCAGAATTTTTATCCTGTGTTTTAATTATTGCATTTGAAAGCCGGTTTAAAATACTGATCAGCTCTTTTTTTCGGGGATGATCTTTTGGAATATAATCGAGTACATCAACCAATGCCATAATATACCAGCCCATAGAACGGCTCCAGAACTCCAGAGAAGTTCCGGTTTTTTTATTGGCCCATTGCTGCAGCCTGCTTTCATCCCATCCATGATATAGTAATCCCGTTTTTTTATCAACACTGTATTTTTCCATCCATACAAACTGGTTTATAATATCATCAAAATCTGCAGTACTCTTAAATGTTTTTGCATAGTCTGCGTAAAAGGGCTCTATCATATAAAGTCCGTCCAGCCACATTTGTGAAGGATATTTTAATTTATGCCAAAAGCCTCCCATCTTATTCCGTGGTTGTAAAGCAATCTGATTACGAAGTGTTGTGATGGCTGTTTCATATTTTTTTGATGGCTCCTTTTTAAACAAGGTAAGCAGTTGCCTGCCCGGTGGAATATTATCGCTATTGTATTCTTCCTGCACATATGTTTTTATTGTACCATCCTCTTTAATAAAATGATCAATGATATGTTTCAGGTACTGATAATATTTTTCATCCCCTGTTTCCTGCCACAACTTTTCAAAACCCATCAGCACCACGCCTATCTCGTAATTCCAGTTGGCGGGACGGTTTTTGTTAGCCGCCGTTATATCAGTTCCCCCTTCGGCAAGCAAATTGTCCTGCACCAGGTGATTAATGTATTTCATTACTACCATAGAATCGGGATAAGTATGCATTAGGGTTGCCGCCATATTTTCTGCCAGCCTAATACTGTTTTGCGTATGGGCAGTATTGCATACAATTAGCAA
>JAYVUE010000245.1:0-10050 GCA_043788195.1 Chitinophagaceae bacterium | reverse complement strand
CCCCCCGAATCTTTCAAGTCATCATGATGTTTATCAAAAAAAGAGATTAATACCAGAAATTAATGGCCCCCAATTGGCACCTCCATTAGTACTTGATTGACATAAATAGCCACCAGCAGGGTTAATAGTAGTAATAAACGCCCTGCCATTTGCACCAAAACCTGTTGAAGGATCTCCATATAATACTGCCGGACTGTTTTGCAATTGGTCTGCACCATTCCAGGTAACGCCGCCATCTGTTGTAAAATAATATCCCTGATTGTAATTGCCAATATAAGTATTACAGGATGCCACTAAATTATTGGGATTGGTTTTGTTTACAGAAATATGAACTTCTGACTGTGCATTGGCAGATGGAAATACCCTTACATCAATACCATCAGTAACAAAATTTGATGTTTGCTGGTTTGCTTTGTTTACTATGGTTGGGTTAAATTTTTCAACAGGCTTAGGCAATGCTAAAATATCTGCGCCACGTTTTACCTGCCCCGAAAACAGGTCGTAATTTGTTTGAGCATTTATACTTAATGATGCCAATAAGAAGACTGTTCCAAAAATTAATTTGGAAAAATATAATTTTGATTTCATAATTAGTTTAGGGGGTTTATTTTATAAAATAGCTAACCAACTCCCATTTTTTGTTTTCACCTGAACCTCCTGAAAGCTCATTGTAATGACGGGAAACCATGCCAATATTTTGAACAAACCACTCTTCTTCTCTAATTCGATTTAAACCTGGAGGTATATTTACATCTCTGTTAATCCTATATCCATTAAATGTTCCTGCTATTACCGATATAGAGCCTTGTAGTGTTATACGATTTGTATCAATAGTATATCTAGTTATCCAATATTTACCCACATTTAATGGAAATTCATATTTTTTAAAAGGACTATTGTTTAAGTCAAACTTGAAATGATAAATTCTTATCCCATCACTTTTATTACTTACATAATTGGTATCATTACCATTAATTAAAGACTTTATTGCCCAAATAGAAACATCCGTACCGTCATTAAGTTTTGTATTGGCTATTACGTTAATAGTAACAGTATCTAATAGATATGTTGCACTGTCAAATACTTTATATTTCCACCAGGTACCAATATTGTTAGGAAATTCGGTATTGTAAACAGGTGTTGTATTATTTTTTTTGCAGGAATTTGATTGTAAAAGGATTGCAAATGCAAAAAGAACGGGGATTAATAGCTTTCTCATAATTTTTTGTTTTTAATATTATTAAGGGGTGCCAATATATTGACAACCTCTATTGGGATAGTGTTGCTTGGTGGCGATAATCCAAAATGTACCATAGTATTAATGTAGTCAAGGTTTTCTTTCAGTTGGTAATACTTAAATAAAATGGTTAAATATCTGAAAGTGTTACTTACAGCCACAAGTTCTAATCCTTCACTATATTATAATTATAGTTTCGCTTTTTTACAAAATAATTTAAAAAATAATTTTTATCCCCCCCCCCCCCCGAATCTTTCAAGTCATTATAATGTTTATCAAAAAAAGAGATTAATACCTTACCTTCTTCTGTATAATAATAGCAGTTACGCCTGCGGCAATATTTTATGGGGCAGCCCATTTCTTTCATGGCTTTAATATATTTCAACACACTTATTTCTGAAATATCTAATTTTTTTGCCAGTTGCTTTACAGTGCCGGTGGCTTTGATTTGTATAAGAGAATCTAAATAGCGAAGCCGTTCGATGTACTTTTGTAAGGGCATGTAGCTGGATTAAACAATAAAGCTACTCAACACCAGTTTATTTAACAATACCCAAAAGTGGTAGTTTTTTAATAGGCTGAGGTTCGAGCTTTAAGTAACAATACCTGTTTAGTAGATTTTAAACCTCCTCAAAATGCAGGATTGGGATTGTTTGCAGAAAAGTGGTGTAATTTAAAAACCAGAAAGATTAAGCAACGTATTTTTTTACAATAACACTGGCATTATGCCCCCCAAAACCAAAAGTATTGCTGAGGGCTGCATTTACTGTTCGGTATTGTGCCTTATTAAAAGTGAAGTTTAATTTCGGATCCAGTTCAGGATCGTCTGTAAAATGATTAATTGTAGGCGGAATAATATCTTTTGTTACAGCCAAAATACATGCCAGCGCTTCTAAAACACCGGCAGCGCCAAGGCAATGGCCTGTCATGCTTTTGGTAGAACTGATATTAAGTTCATAGGCATGTTGGCCAAAAACATTTAATATAGCTTTGGCTTCAGCATTATCGCCAAGCGGTGTAGATGTTCCATGTACATTAATGTAATCAATGTCATCTGCTTGCATACCTGCATCTTTTAATGCTACATGCATAACATTTTTTGCTCCTAATCCTTCGGGATGTGGTGCAGTAATATGATGTGCATCTGCAGTAGCACCTCCACCAGCTATTTCGCAATAGATCTTTGCGCCTCTTGCCAGTGCATGTTCAAGGTTTTCCAATACTAATACACCGGCACCTTCACCCATTACAAAACCATCTCTGTCTTTATCAAATGGCCGGCTGGCAGTTGAAGGACTATCATTTCTTTCACTTAATGCTTTCATCGCATTAAATCCGCCTACGCCCGGAGAACTGATCACAGCTTCGCTTCCACCAGTAACAATTATATCTGCTTTATTCAACCTAATGATATCAAAAGCATCTATTATTGCATTGGTGCTGCTTGCACAGGCACTAACTACTGCATAGTTTGGACCACGAAATCCATGACGCATAGAAATTTGCCCTGCGGCAATATCCAATATCATTTTGGGAATAAAAAAAGGATTGTAACGAGGTGTACCATCTCCTAAAGCAAAATTTCTTACTTCTTCGTAAAATGTTGTGATTCCACCAATACCGCTGGCGAAAATTACACCAACCCTGTCTACATCAACATTATCACGGGTAATACCTGCATCTTTTATTGCTTCATCACTTGATATGAGTGCAAATTGGGTAAACCGGTCGATCTTACGGGCTTCTTTCCGGTCAAGATAATCTGTAGGTTCAAAGTCTTTAACTTCACAGGCAAACCTTGTTTTAAACTTACTGCAGTCGAACTGTTTAATAAAATCGCAGCCACTTACGCCATCTATCAGGTTCTGCCAATATTCATTAACAGTTTTACCTAACGGTGTAAGGGCGCCTAATCCTGTTACTACAACTCGTTTTAAAACCATAAAATTTGCCTGTGATAATTAAGAAATCTATTTGGCGTGTTCTTCCAGATAAGCAACAGCCTGGCCAACAGTTGTGATGGTTTCGGCCTGTTCATCAGGAATAGCGATCATAAATTCTTTTTCAAATTCCATGATTAACTCAACAGTGTCGAGGCTATCGGCGCCTAAATCGTTAGTGAAAGAAGCTTCCGGTGTAACCTCTGCTTCATCTACACCTAGTTTGTCAACAATTATTTTCTTTACTCTTGTTGCAATGTCTGACATAATAGTAATATTTAGTTTATATTGGTTGCAAAAATATACTTTTTGAAATAAATACAAAGAAATATAAATGAAGTGAAAATCCCCGTTTTATATGTGGTTTTTACGGATATCTTCGCTAATAACTATCAGTAGATACTAAGCAGCCCCCGATAAATTTTGAACAGTTTTTTTTGACTTTTACAAGTCCGCATCGTATATAATTAATATTTATTTGACTTTGATATATAATTCCCCAACCCGGTGAAGATGGTTTTTGAGTAGGGAACTGTTTCGAAAAAATTGTATATTGTATCTCCTTCATTTACCAAAGCATCAAAAGTTTACAAAAAAATCTGTTATGGCCTTAAAACAAATAGACCACGGCACCAAAGAATACAAGCTTATGGTTAAGCTTCGCGAAGATGTATTACGTAAACCTTTGGGTCTTTCTTTTTCTCCTGAAGAACTGCTCAGGGAAAAGGAAGATATTCTGATTGGGGCATTTGATGAGGATGAGATATTAGCTTGCTGCCTGCTTACAAAAGTTGATCCTAATACTTTAAAACTAAGGCAAATGGCTGTTCAAAATAATTTGCAGGGTAAGGGTATCGGTGCTTCATTGATGAGTTTTGCCGAAACACTGGCCAGGGATAAAGGTTATAAAAACTTAACAATGCATGCCCGCGATACCGCCATTGGCTTTTATGAAAAATTTGGATATAAAATACAAGGAGCTGAATTCATTGAGGTTAATGTACCTCACCATGTTATGGAAAAAAAGCTGCGTTGATCATTTGGAAATTTTTACCCTTAATATTTTTCTGGCCTCATGTACTTCGTCGCTAACAAAAGCTGCCTTGGGAATTATAAAAAATGACCTGCTGGTAAAATAAAGATGAAAAAAATGCGGGCTTTCCAGCCAGGTACTGAATTCATTCCATGCCCAGCTTCTGCCCCCCCTTTCATTTTCTATCCTAAATTCTTTATCCGACAAAATAGCACGTAACCGATCTTTAAATGTGTCTGCTTTTTTATAGATCATATAGGGTAATATAAACCAAAAAATGATCATTAAAACAAACCACAAAAGAGAACTTACCAAAAAAGCTATTGCCGAAATTTTACGAAAGAAAAATAATGCAGCCGACATGATGGCAAAAACATTCACCAATATCATCATCACTTTTATTTCCTTTCGGGTTATAAAATGATATCGTAATGCCTGGATAACTTTTGGCTTATCGTAATTAAAAAATTGTGAGATCATGTAACAAAGGTAACAGTTAGTCTTCATTACTGCATATCTCCCCGCCGCATGAAAGAAGAATAAAAACAGGATTTTTTTTAATTGCCATAATTTTGAGATTATGTTTTTACGGATCTGCTGCAACAATTTTAATCAAAAAATTTACAAAGCTTTTACTAATTTACTATGGTTTGCCCTTGCTATAAATATACCTGCCTGCAATGAAAAAAAACCGGAAAGAAAAATTGAACGTTCTTTTTATTACTGGAAATCTGTTTTCCGGATCAATGCCTTTGAAAAAAAACAACTGGATCAATTAGCTATAAAAACACTTTATGTAAAATTTTTTGATGTGGATTGGGACGAAACCACTCAACTAGCTGTTCCCGAAGCCAAGTTGCAATCTTCAGTTAACCCGGGTACAAACAACTTCCGGATCATCCCCACCGTCTTTATTACAAATAACGCTATTCAAAAAACAGGTATATCCCAAATAGGTGATCTTTCAAATAATATCTGCTCTCTGATTCAGCAAATTAAACTTTCAAACCGGTTTGATACTATTATAGAAATTCAGATCGATTGCGACTGGACGGCTTCAACAAAAGATAAATACTTTGATCTTTTAAAAAAAATAAGAGCAAAATGGCAGGATCTTCATATCCCTGTTTCTGCAACCATACGGCTTCATCAAATAAAATTTATTTCCAAAACCGGTATTCCGCCAGTTGATAAGGGCCTGCTCATGTGTTATAATATGGGTAATATGAAAGATCCGGCCACAAAAAATTCCATCCTTACTGCTGATGAATTAAAAAAATACACAGGTAATTTGCCGGCTTATCCATTGCCCCTGGATATTGCCCTACCCCTGTTTAATTGGAAAGTACTTTTCAGGCATAATCAATTCGTTGGTTTGATACAAGACCTGCCAGATACTGTTTTCTCTAATTCATTTTGCCTTAAAAATGAAAACAGGTACCAATTACTAAAAGATACCACCATTCAGGGATATTACTTTATGAAGGGGGATATGATACGTAATGAAGAAAGTAATTACAATGAAATAATAGCAACTGCAAAAGAAATTAACAAACTCCTGAAAAATTCAAGCCCAAGGGTTGCGCTCTACCATTTGGATGCTGTACTTTTAAAAAAATATTCAACACATGAACTGGAAAATATTTATAACAGTCTTCGTTAGCAGTGCATTGATATCATTTCCTCAAAATATAATTGGGTGTGGTCCTTCTGCCGACCCCTATGATTATTATACTTCTTTTTTTCATCAAAATTTACCCGATGCAAAAAGTTACAGGCCTTTTTACTATACAGGCTATAATTTTTTATATGATGATAACGAACCGGTAGAAACTGCAGATGTTCTTGCAAAAGAATGGGCGGCTTATTGCGGTTCCGCTGTCACTGAAACAGATGCAAAGAAATTTGTAAACAAGTTTGCCTGGAAAGACCTTAACAACCTGTATTTTAATATTGAAAAGAATCAGCCTTTAAAAATCCCGGATTCTGTTAATCAAAACAGTATGACCGCTTATTTTTTGCAACAAAAAAAATTAGAAACCCTGGGTTATATTATGTTCGCAAAAAAAGCTGAACCTCTTGTTCAGGGCACTGCCGATTATTGGGAGTCTCCGGTAAGGGATTCTGTAAAAATGGATAAACTCATCAAAAATGGCTTTCAGTTACTCAGTGCTGCCAAAGAAGATTTTATCAAATTGAGGTATATCTACCAGGTGATCCGCCTGGCACATTACAGTAAAAGATATAGTGATGTTTTGGAATGGTATGATAAGTACGTTATTTATCCTGAAAACATTTCCATTCTTAAAACAATGTGTCTTGCATTAAAGGCGGGAGCATTATTCCGTACCGGAAAAAATAAAGAAGCTGCTTATTTATTCAGTAAAATATTTATTTCAACTGATGTAAAACGAATAAGTAACTTTTTGGGCTTTACCTGGAGTGTAAAAAGAGGTGAGGACCGAAATAATTATTTATCGCTATGCAAGAATGATACGGAAAAAGCCGGCATGCTGGCCCTATTTGCAATGAACAGTACAGCAGACGAAACCCCCGCAATGAAAGAAATATTTCGCCTGAATAGTGGCGGAAACGATGAACTTGAAGTACTGGCAGTAAGAGAGATCAATAAACTGGAAGAAAAATATTTTTCGCCCATGTTGCAAAAAGAAAAAGGTGGCCGGGCATTATTTTACTCATGGAGCGATGGAATAACTGACAGTGCTGTTACTGAAAATAGTAAACAGGCAAGGGAACTAATGATCTTTTTACACGATGTGGGAAGCAAAAACAATTTAAAAAATGCTGGCTTATTTGAAACGGGAGCTGCCTACATTGGTTATATGTTAAAAGACTATACTGCAGCAAAAAAATATCTGTCATTTGCAAAAAGATTACCCCTTACTCCAAAAGTAAAAGACCAATTTGCATTAACGAACCTGTTAATTAAAATAAATGAAAATGCAAAAATTGATGCAAATTTTGAAGAGGAAATTTTACCTTCTATCCAATGGCTGGAAGAAAAAGCATTGCTAGAAAAACCCGCAAAAGCCGGCTATAGCGATATCAGGCAATGGCAGGCAGTTTACCGCAACCTGATGAGTGAAATTTTAGCAAACCGGTATCACCAGCAAGGCAATCTTTACAAGGAAGCATTATGCATTGGAGCTGCCGACCAGATAATGAAGGGCAAAGAAGAATATAATATTTCCGAAAGTGGTATTGATTTTTTAAGAACCAAACTGGAAAGTAAAGATGTGGAAACACTGTATGCCTTAATGGACAACAAGCAAGCCAGTAATTTTGAAACATACCTGATCAGCCACAATTCAATAAAGAAATCAGGTGTGGCCGATTTTGCCGGTACTGCTTACCTGCGTGATCATAATTATTCAAAGGCCATTGAATGGTTAAAAAAATCTGCAGACAAAAAGCCTGTTGCCAAGAATCCTTTTATTGATCTTTTGTACGACCAGGAAGAAAAATTGAAGACTGAAAAAACAGGCATCACTAAATTGGCTTTCTGTACAGAAATGGACCGTTTGCAGAAGGCTGCGTTTTCTGACAAGGCTAATGCAGCAAAAAATTATTATAAATATGCCCTGGGATTATATAATATCACTTATTATGGCCATGCTTGGGAACTGGTTAAATATTATCGCAGTGGCAGCGATGGTTATTTTATACCTGCCAATGCCAATGCGTTTGAAAAAGAATATTATGGTTGCAACCAGGCGCAGGAATATTTTGAAAAAGCAATGAATGCCACCGCTGATAAAAATTTTAAGGCCCGTTGTTTGTTCATGATAGCTAAATGTACTCAAAAGCAATTGCACCGGCCACAATACGAAGAGTATACAAGTGATTATGATAAGATGGACGCTGCAGAAAAAAAATACTTCCGGGATTTTAAGAACAATAAATATTTTCCTCAATTCATAAAGGAATACAGCAACACTCCGTTTTATAATGAAGCATTTACCAGTTGCAGTTATTTGAGAGATTTTGTGAAGCGGAAATAATTAACCATATACTTTTAAAAACCGCCGACATGGTTTGCAACCGCTGTCGGGGTTTGTACAACCCTGCCGGCGGGTTCAAACCCGACAGCAGTTGAGTATAGAATTTACAAAAAGCCACCAGTTTTTAAACTGATGGCTTTGTATATGTTCGTGCTTATTCAAACCATTTTAACTGCAACCCATACTATTTCCGCAATTCAAACATTTGTAGCAGGTGCCGCTGCGTACAGTTATGTGTCCGCAGGTATTACAGGCGGGTGCATCACTCTGCATACTTTTTGCTGCAGCATTTACGGCATCCATTCCATTTGAAGCCGGCTTTATAACATGTGCTGTACGGTGCTGTGCTTTCACCGGTTGTGTAGAAGGTGTGCCAACAACCCTTACTTCACTTAATTCCGGGGTACGTTCTCCAATTGTTGGCGTTGATTGATCCCACTCTTCATTAGCCAGGTTTTGTACTTCGGGTTTATCCAGTACATGAACCAGGTCATTCCTTCCTAAATATTCATAGGCCAATGAACGGAACATAAAATCAATGATAGATGTTGTTGATTTAATATTCGGATGTTCTACCATACCACATGGTTCAAAGCGGGTGAACACAAACTTTTCTACATATTCTTCCAGCGGTACGCCGTATTGCAACCCGATAGAAATGGCAATGGCAAAACAGTTAAGCATACTACGCATGGTAGCACCTTCCTTTGCCATATCGATAAATATTTCTCCTAAGGTACCATCATTGTATTCGCCTGTACGAAGGAACAATGCCTGTCCATTTATTTTTGCTTTTTGAGTAAAGCCCCTGCGTTTAGGCGGTAATGCCCTGCGTTCAACGATCATGGCCAGTTGGCGTTTTAATGATGTATCCGCACTGCTTTGTACTCTTTTATTCATTTCATCCAGCAGATCATCAATGGTCAGTTTGCCCATATCCACCATTGTAGAAATTTCTGTGGCTAAAGCTTCTGCATTGGCTTCGCTGATGGCATCATCCAGTTTCTTTTTCTTATCACTTTTATTACTTAAGGGCTGAGATAATTTAGAACCATCACGGTAAAGCGCACAGGCTTTTAATCCTAGCTCCCAACTCATCCTGTAAGCGTCGGCAATGTTTTCCTTTGTTGCTTCATTTGGAAGGTTGATGGTTTTGCTGATGGCACCACTTAAAAAAGGTTGTGCAGCTCCCATCATTCGTATATGGCCATGTGCATGTATATAGCGTTCGCCTATTTGTCCGCATTTGTTGGCGCAATCAAAAACAGGCAGGTGTTCATCTTTTAAAAACGGGGCTCCTTCTACCGTCATTGTACCACAGATATAAGTATTAGCTGCATCAATTTCTTCATCACTGAATCCTAATGCTTCCAGCAAATTCCAGCCAAAATCATTGTATTGACCGGGTTTAAATCCAAGTCTTTCCAGGCAGGTTTCTCCTAAAGTATATACATTAAAAACAAAACCTATCTCAAAAGCGGCGCCTAAAACAGCATTTAGTTTTTTTATGTCTTCGGCAGTAAATCCTTTTTCCATCAATGTTTGTTTATTGATGAAAGGAGATCTATCCAGTGATGCATGGCCTTTTGCATAGTTAACGATCACTTCAATTTCTTCTTCGCTGTATTTTAAATTACGCAATGCCTGTGGCACACTTTGGTTGATGATCTTAAAATAACCGCCGCCACTTAACTTTTTAAACTTCACTAATGCAAAATCCGGTTCTACACCTGTTGTATCACAATCCATTACCAATCCGATTGTTCCTGTAGGTGCAATCACTGTTGTTTGTGCATTACGATAGCCATATTTTTCGCC